>CAMXQV010000005.1 GCA_947245515.1 uncultured Clostridium sp.
GTTCTGTTGCATAAGTTATCCGTATCGCTCGTTCCTCGCTAACGGCTAACTTAATTATAGCTTTTTTTTGTAGCTTTTCTAATCGATTTATATTACAAAAACCTTACGTTTTTGTAAGGTTTGTTTTTATGGGTTTATGTAACTGTTTTGAGGTATTGTTATTTTTGTTTCTGTCCCTTCTTTTTCTTCGGATTTTGCTTCGATTTCTATTCCTAGTTTTTTACATAGTTTTTTGCATAGGTATAATCCTATTCCTGTTGATTTTTGGTTGCTATTTCTTCCATTGCTTCCTGTAAAGCCTTTTTCAAAGATTTTTTTTATTTCTTCTTTTTTTATTCCTATTCCCTTGTCTTTTATGTATAGTTTTATTTTTTCTTTTCCTTTTTTGGAATAGATTTCTATTTCTAGTTTTTTATCTTTTTTTCTGTATTTTATACTGTTTTGTATTATTTGGTTTAATATAAATATTAACCACTTACTGTCTGTATTTACATATT
The DNA here is from genome assembly GCA_947245515.1 of uncultured Clostridium sp. Lineage (GTDB taxonomy): Bacteria > Bacillota > Clostridia > TANB77 > CAG-508 > CAG-269. Next base: position 498 of record CAMXQV010000005.1, read on the forward strand.
CGTCTAAATCATGTAAATTGATATTTGCTTTTTCCTGTATTAATAGGTTTTTGTTCTTTTTTATACTTTCGCTTACTATATCTTTTAGTTTGTATTTTTTTATGTAATAGTCTTTTTCTACTGTGCTACTTCTTGCATAATATAATACCTGCTCTATGTAATTTTCTACTTTATCTAATTCTTCATCTATGCTTTTAGTTATATTGTTTTTATTGTTTTCTATTATCATTTTACTTGTTGCTATTGGCATTTTTATTTCGTGTATCCATAGTTCTATATATTCTTTATAATCTTGTGTTATATATTTATACCTATTTACATTTTCTATCATGGATTTATTTATTTCTGTAAGTATGTTTTTTAATAATTTTCCCTCTACAAAACTTGGTGTTTTAATTAGTTCTGTAATCAGATATTTTTGTTCTAAACTCTCTATAGTACTTTCAATTTTTTTATAAAAGTTTCTTTTTGTAACATATTCTTTTATTATACTTATTAAATACATTACAACTATTACAACTGGTATATATATTTTTATAAAGGTGCCTATTGGATATATTGTTAAAAATATTTCTATTGTTAAGATTCCAAATAATAATAAAATTATTGTTAATAATTTGTCTTTTAGAAAGTCTTTTAAATTCATTTTTTTCTTTCCCTTTTCTTATTTTAATATATAGCCTTGTCCTCTTCTTGTTTCTATTATTTCTTTTAAATCTAATTCTTTTAATTTATTTCTTAATCTTGTAATATTTACAGTTAAAGTATTGTCATCTATAAAGCATTCATTATCCCATAAACTTTCCATTATTTCCTCTCTTGATACTATTTTTCCTCTATTTTGTACAAGATGATGTAGTATTTTAAATTCATTTTTTGTAAGTTCTATTTCTCTTTTCTCTTTTATAATTGTGCTTTTTGAAAGGCTTATTATAAATTCTCTACAATCTATTTTTTCTTGATTTTGCGTTTCTTTTATTGTTCTCCTTAATAAAGATGCTATTTTTGCTAATAGTATTTGTAAATTAAAAGGCTTTGTTATATATTGATCTGCTCCATAATTGATGCTTATTAATTCATCTATTTCGTTATCTCTACTTGTAATTATTATTATTGCCATTTCTGATTGTTTTCTTATTTCTTTGCATATATATTGCCCATCTATATTTGGTAAATTAATATCTAATAATATTAAATCTGGCTTTCTATCTATTATGTCTTGTATTGTATTGTCAAATTTTTCTATTGTCTCTGCTTGATATCCATTTTTATTTAAAAAGACTTTTAGTTCCTTTCTTAACTTTTCATCATCTTCTATAATTAATATTTTTTGCATTTTATAACCTCCATTAATATTATAACATATACAATTTTTTTTAGTTCTTTTATTTATATTTTTATTTATACTTAAACTTTGCTTTTATATTTTTCTATAAATTTAACTGTTTAATCTTCTCAAAGGTATTTAAATCATATATTATCACTTGCTTTTGAGATAAAGTATAAAATTTATCTTCGATATAAATAGCTCTATCAATATCATAAGTATCTTGTTTAATATCTCCAACTTTTTCAAAACCCTTATCTAAATCAATTTTAAAAATAGCGAAACCATCTCTATATTCTTTATCATAATAATTATATGAATTAACTGGGAAACCAATTAACTCTTTATCTTTGTTATAAAATAAAGCCTTATGATTATAAATAATTTCAGAATCAACATAAGCTTGACCAATACTTATATTAAACATCTCCCTTGGATTTTCTAAATCAGAGACATCGAACATAGACATTTTCATACTTCCCTTAGTAACTCCTCCATATCCATTTGATTTAGTATTATAACCAATACCTATAATATGTGTTTCATCATATGGATGTAAGTAACTACTATATCCTGGAATTTTTAATTGTCCTTTAACAACTGGATTTCTTGGATTTGATAAATCTATTACAAATAGTGGATCTATTTGTTCAAAAGTCACAATATATCCTACTTCTCCAAGAAATCTAACAGAATATATCTTTTCACCTTTTGCTAAATCCTTTATAGCCCCAATTTCTTTTAAATTTTCATCTAATATAAATAATTGATTTGTTGTATTCTCCTTGTCATAGGATGTAGTAGCAATTCTTAATTTTCCATCAAATTCATCCATTGAAAATTGATTATTCAAATATCCATCTATATTTGCTTTACACTGTAATTGAATTTGCGATGCTTTCATATTAAATTTATATATAATATTTTCTGATTTATCTGAAAGAAAACCACTTTTATAAATTTGTTGTGTAATATATAAATTTTCTTCACTTGCATAAATAGTATCACTTGCTCCAAAAAAGGTTTCAGTATTTACTTCTTTATTATCATAAATATTAAAGCCTGCTACTATCATATAATTGTAGCTTTCAGTATCTTTAAAATATGCTATATCTGTACAAGGAATTGTCTTTTTTTCTTGTGTACTATTTGTATCTTTTACACATGGTAGAAGAATATCATCTTCCATTTTTGTATCATAATAAGGTGTTTTGTTACTAATAAAGTAAATATTATCTCCTATCCTTCTTGATTGTATATAATTGCCATCTAACCCTACTGTTCTAATTAATTTTATATTACTCTTATTAGAAATATCATAGGTTAAGGCTTTAGCCATTCTACTAGAATAAATTAGTGATGTATCTATTGTTTCTTGGGTATTTCTTCTTTTCTTTTCTTCAAAAAATTCCTGACTATTTCCTAAAATGACTAGTCTATTTTCTTTTATATATAATTCTTTTGGATAAAATCTTTCATTTTTTTCTTCTATTTCTATTTTTGATAAAATTTTTAAGTTATTAGCTTTTATTATATATACTTTTTGTTCTGAAATATAGTAAATATATTCACCATCTGTTTTCACAATATCTGCTTCATCTACCTTTGATACTTGTACATTTGTCTTTGAAAAATTATCTGTTTTTGCCTCTTGTTTGGTTGTTCCTGAATTAATTGCTTCTGTAACTGCAACAAAATCCTCTGTAATTAATTTATTTGACTTATTTTGAGCTTTTTTTAAGACGTCTTTTAGTTCCTTTATATCTTTAAATCTTGGTAAATCATTTTTTATCTTTGATATTTTTGTTTCTGGTATTACCTTTGTTGAAGCTGGCTCATTTCCTTTGTTATAATAAATAAAACTAAAAGAAAACACCAAAATAAACATTGCAAAACCTACTACATATTTTGTATATCCAATATTCGTTTTTCTATTTTGTTGTATTTTTTCTAAAGTTCTATTTTTTAAAGCTTTTGTTACTTTAATTTTGTCAAGTTCACTTTTATATTTTTCTATATTCATCTTCAAAACCTCCTTCCAATTTTTCCTTTAACATTTCTCTTGCTCTAAATAACCAAGTTTTTATTGTTCCTTCTTTTTTCTTCATTAACTTAGCTATTTCTTTTACTTTGTAGCCTTCATAATATAATAAATAGATTACCGTTTTATAATTTTGAGGTAACTGGTTTACAATAGAAAATACTTCTTGTTCTTCTGTATTTTCAAAGGAAATATTTTCATCTAAGGATACTATTTTTTGGTTCCATGCAGATTTATTTATATTTTTTGTTAGATTAATTGTTACACGTATAAACCATGCTTTTTGATGTTCTTCGCTTTTAAAACTTGGCTTTTTTTCGCTATATTTTATAAAAACATCTTGAAATATATCTTCTGCATTTTCTATTGTTTTACATCTTGTTAGTGCAATTCTATATACTGTGTCTGCATATTTTTCTATTATTTCTTCTACCTTTTCTTTTTTTTGCATATTTAATTTCATTCCTTCCTAAGGCACAAATCTGGTTGGAAAAAAATTATAATTATTTTTCAACCTTCCCCTCCTATTACTATTAATACAAAGTAAATTACCTTTTGGTTTCAAATTTTTTTATTTTTTCATATTTATTATATATTATTATTGAATTAAAAAATACATATAGCAATCTCTTAAAAAAGAACAACTAAGAAAATAAAAGATTTTCATTAATTTGTTCTCACTCGATTTGAGTTTTCGACTGTAAGGAGAAAATCTCAAAGGGCTAGCGATTGTAGCTTTTTATACAATAGGAAAGTATAACTTTTCTATTGTATAAATAAATTTAAGACTATTAATTAAAAATAAATTAAATATTTATTCCTAACTTAATAGTCTTAAACTTATATTATCCTATTTTTCTTTTCCTCTTACTAATAATATTTGTAATTAAAATAAATAAAATTGAAAACACAATAATAATTGCCATATTAGTCAAGATTGGTTTCAAGGTCTCAAAATTAATTACTTCTAATCCTTTAATCAATTCATTATTACTTATATAATAAGAAGATGGTAATACATGTGCAATTTTTAATACAGAATCAGGTAACATTTCCATTGGCACAAAAGCACCACATAAAAAACAAGAACCTAAAGCTATTACATTTACAATTCCATTTATTGCATTTTTATTATTTACTAAATTACCAATTAAAAATGCAATTGTTACTGCACAAATTGTAAAAATAAAAGAATTTACAATATAAATTAATCCATGTAAAGTAAACATTACCTTTCCAATCAATATAAAACTTAAAATCACATAAAAAATCCATAAACAACAAGCAAATAATAAATTAGATAATAAAAGCATTCTATTATACTTTTTATAATTTGTACTACTAATTAAGGTTCTCTTTGCAACTTTTTGTTCTTTAAAGCTTGAAAGTATTAAACAAATTACATATACACATCCTGCTAAAATACTATAATTTGCAAAATTATAGTAAAAGGTTGCTTTTTCTATATTCTCTGTATCCAGTTTAGATGTAATTTCTACCTTTGATTGTTTTGATAAAGTATCCTTAATTCTATTTAATAATACTTCTTCTGAATCATAGTTTTTCTGATAGGTATTTGCAACTTTTATATATCTTTCTAGCATCATTTCTGCAAGACTTGCTTGATAATCTCCTGTACTTTCTATTTTTATTTCAGGATTTTTACCTTCTAAAAACTCTTTTCGATAATCTTGTGGTATATAAATAATATAATTTACTTCTCTATAAAATAAAGCATCTTTAATAGCTTCTTCTGTTTGCTCAACTTCTTTTATATTACTATTTTGTTTTATATATTCTATAAGATTTTTAGTAATTCCTTCTTCTTCATCTTCATTAATAATTAATACATCAGGTTTACTAGCAACAAAATTCATATTTGTTTCACTTGTTTGCATATTAAAGGCACTAAAAAAAATTAACATTACTGAATATAATAAAATTGGCACTTTACATTTATTTAATACTTTTAAAAAGGTTTTAAATACTGTCATATTTTTGCCTCCTTATACTATAAAATGAAATTCCTATCATAATAACTGCAAAAACTATTAAGCTTACTATATTAAAGAAATACCTATCTAAAGTATCATAATAATATAAAGAATAAAATCCATCTGTTATCATACTAGCAGGATTTATTTTATTAATAATTGGAAGATTTTTATCTACAATATATTTCATAGTAATACCCATCATTCCTGATAGGAAACATCCTAACATTGTTACAGAAACTACTATACCTGTTTTTATATTTTCATTTGTTTTAAATATAGTTCCAATTGCTAATCCCATTGATAGTCCTGCAAAACTTCCAGATATCGCTAATAAAATAATTAATGGTAAATTATTTCCAAAGTCAACTTTTAAAATAAAAATAGTAAATAAAAATAAAAGCAATAGACCTATTAATTGAGTGATATATGAAGCTAGTACACTACTTAAAATCACCTTTACTTTAGGTGTTGGAGCCACAGACACTCTTTTTCCATTATTACTCATATTTGCTAAATTTTGATTTATTGCTACCATACCAAGTATTCCACCATATAAACATGCCATTGCAATTAAAGTATAAAATTCTATCCTTGTATAGCTTAAATTATTACTTGATATATTATTTATTTTTGTGTCCTGATTTTCTGCAAGATCTACAAGATTTTTATATATCTTTTCATAATCTATATTATAATTTCCTGACATTATTTCTTTTTTGATTTCGTCTTCTGCAAGATTTCCAACTATATTACTTGTTCCTATTATTTCTTCAGTAACATATTTTAATATAGTTTGATTAATTCCACTTTCTTTAAATACTACTTTTGGTTCATCTTCTTTTAATATTATAAATCCATCTATTTCGTCATCTTCTAATAGCTTTTTTGCTTCTTCTTCTGTAGTATATTTTGTATTAAATAATCTATCTTCATTATTTTCATCACTAAGTGTTTTAAAGGCTTCTTTAAATATTTCGTTTTCTTTAAAGTCTTGATTTTCTATTATTGCTATATTTATAATTTCTAACTTTTCGCTATTTTCGATATTTGAAAAGGCCATTTTAAAAAATGTTCCTAATATTATTGGAAAGGCAAAGGTCCAAAATATTAATATTCTATTTCTAGAGAGAGTTTTAAAGGCATATTTAAAATTATGTATAAACATTAGTCTCTAAGTTCCTTTCCTGTTAATTCTAAAAATACATCATTTAGTGTTGGTCTTTCTGAATATATTTTGTTATAGTTTATGTTCTCTCTCTTTAAATACTCTATTAGTTCTACTAAGTTGTTTTTGCCTTTATTATATGTAATAAGTAAAAGGTTTCCATCATAGGTTACTTCATCTACTTCTTTTATTTCTCTTAATTTCTCTAAATATTTATTATCTAATTTATTTACTTCTACTGTAACTTTTTCTTCTATTTTTGCTAATTCTTTTAGTTCATCTGTTGTTCCACTAGCAAGTATTTTACCTTTATCTAGTATTATTACTCTATCACAAATTATTTCAACTTCTTCCATATAATGTGTTGTATATACTATTGTTGCTCCTTTATCTCTTAATTTTTTTATTCCATCTAATATGTTGTTTCTACTTTGCGGATCAACTGCAACTGTTGGTTCATCTAAAAATATTAATTTCGGTTTATGTGCAATTCCACATGCTATGTTTAGTCTTCTAAGTAATCCACCTGATAATTGTTTTGGATAGAATTTTCTAAACTCTCCTAATCCAACTAGTTCTATTGCGTCTTCTATATATTCTTTTCTTTTATTTTTATCCTTTATGTATAATCCACAAAAATAATCTATATTTTCATATACTGTTAACTCTTCAAATACTGCAACATCTTGAAATATTACTCCTATTTTTGCTTTTATGTCATATGCATCTGGTTTCATGGTTTTTTCAAAAATTTTTATTTCCCCTTTACTGAATTTTAATAAAGATAATATACAATTTATTGTTGTTGATTTTCCACTTCCATTTGGTCCGAAGTAATCCTAAGATTTCTCCTTCTTGTACTTCAAAAGATAAATCATCTATTGCTTTTAATTCTTTATATTGCTTAGTTAGATTTTTTACCTCAATAATTTTATTCACTTTCCTTTTCCCCCTTTATTTGTTTAAACCCTTTTAACATATCTAATACTGTTTCTCCTAGTAATTTGTTTATTTCTTCGTTCGAAATATTTATCATTTTTGTAGCATAATCTTAGCCATTGTACTACTCTTTATAATTTTTGTCTATGTTTTTTATGTTTTCTTTTTATTACGATCACCAATATCCTTCATCTTTAATGAATCTATAAACTTTCCTTTATTTTCTTTTTGTATATTTATTGTATCCACTACAGGTGAATCAATCATTTTTACACTGTCTTCCTTATTAAATAATTTTTTAAAAATCTAATAAATTTTTTTATAATATCCATACTATCTTGCGTTTCCTTTTAAATTACCTATTTCACCTGAACTTTTTGATAAATCTTCTATATTATTTACAACTTTAACATATTCCCAAGGTTTGCAACCATCATACAATTTCATATCCATCTCATAACACTCAAATTTTTCTTCAAATTTTTTTTGTGTTAATTCTATAAAAGCTTGTGTATTTTTATCTGCAAAATAAAACTTTTTTCCAAGGTCTGGTAAATCTATATATACATACAAAACAGGTCTTTTATCCTTATCACTTCTTTCATATACTCTATTTATCACGCACCTATTAAATTTCAAATTTTTCTGATTTAGTAAAACTCCCTCCAAAATTCCTGTTGTTGAATTCTGGCATTTAGCAAAGTCAGGTAAATACTCTTCTAGTAATTTAAACTGCTTTTTTATAGAATCTTCTGCTGGCAAATTATAATCATCAATAGTCTTAGATTTTTCTACAAATTTTTTTATTGGGAAATTACCTTCTTTATCTGCAATTCCAATACTTGAAAAAATCATTCCCACACTTTTTTCATCTAGATCTAATGTTGCACTAGCTCCTTTTTTATCATTTTTATGGCATTCTGTATCATTTCCTTTTCTGTTATCATGTTTCCTTATTTCATTATAACTTCTGCAAAAATTTTGTGGTCTACCCCCAAATTTATGTGCACTTAAATTCCAAGTTGGATCTAATATAGTATCACCTTTTATTATTTTACCATTTGCAGCTATAATTTCAATATTTTTTACTTTTAAAAATTCATGTCTTCTACTTCGAACTATTTCTGTTTCAATACCAATCTTATTTAATATATATTTTTCGACTTGTACTATTCCATTACATACACCATAACCAGAATCTATTATTTTCCATAGTGGTCTCGCTTTATCATGATCGAACACTTCTGTATTAAAATCAGGACTATAACTTATCTTTTTGCCAATAGCATTATCTATATATGCCAATTTTTGTATATCTGTCCAATTGGGATTAATACCTTCAAGAACTGCTTCAATCCAATCTTCCGCATTTTTATATTCTTCAATCGTCGATGAACCTAATCCTAAATCATCATATATAGGAATTGATGGACAAATTTCAGCTAATTTAAATAGTTTCGGTTTGTCTTCCTTAGATATATTCATTCCATTAATATACAACAATTCATCTAAACCAATATATGATTCTAAATCTCCATTTAAATCAACTTTTAAACTAAACGGAATGAGTGAGCCTAAAACTCTTTCGTTTAGTTCTAGTTTAATAGCTTTAATATATTCTTCTGAAAACTCAGATGTATCTATATCTTTTTTTATATTATTATCTAGTGTAGATAATATTTTCTTTTTATCATTAACACTTAAACTTATACTCTCAAACTTTGATATTAAATTTAATTGTTCTTCCTTTTGAAGTTTACTAGTAATCTGGTATGGAGCTATTCTTTTTTGTATTAAAAAATCCTTATTATTATTAAAGAAACTTATTAGTGAGTCAACATTTAATGATACTAGCACATACTGTATTGTCTCCTCACTTAATTTATATTTATTATTAATCAATATATTTATTTTACTTTGGTCAGGAAATGTCTTTAAAATATTTTCTATATAATACTCGTTAAATTTATAATATTCTATAAAATACTCTTTTATTTCTACATCTTCTATACTAGCTACAATACCACTAATTTCACAACTTTCCATTCCTAACTTTTCTTCTAAATATTCTCTATTAAATAATATTTTTTGTTTATTTTTATCTTCTAAAGATTCTATTATTAGTTTTTTATATTTATTCGATATATCATATCGCTCAAGAATATCCTCCTCTTGTAATATTTTCATTTTGTAAAAATCATCAAAAGATAAAATTATATTTAAAATTGCGAGTTTATCAAATGCTGACATAAACTCAAAATCTTCAAATAATCTTAATTTTATTTCATTATTAATAATACCTTTTATTATACTACTTTTTGCATTTAAGGGCATTTCTCTATCCGTATTTAACAATTTTAATCTTTGTTGATCTTTTAAAGAATCTATACCTTTAAACTTTCTAAACTTCCCTATTAAACCTTCTAATAAAACTCTTAGATCTTTTGTATTCATCTTTTCTCCTCTTTTTTATTTTTTATACTAAAATAATTATACATTATTTAATAAACAACTGCAATATTCAAGAAAGTTTATTAAAAAAAACATAAATTGAGTTTTTGACTGTAAGGAGAAAATCTCAAAGGGCTAGCAATTATAGCTTTTTTATACAATAGGAAAATATGACTTTCCTATTGTATAAAAAAATACGAATTCATTATTAAAATTCGTATTTTTTATTCTTAATCTTTAATTCCGAATATTAATTTAACAAATCCTCTTAAGAATTTAGGAACTTTTCTTACTACTACTGTCATATGTATCCCTCCTTTTCGTTAACATGCAAGCCACATAAATCCTACACAAACTACTGTTATACCGATTAAAAATAACCATCCAGTTATGGGAAGTAATAAAACTAATAATATTCCTAATCCTAACCCAATTAAACATACTGCTAAGGTCTTTTTTAATAGATGTATCATTTTTCTACCTCCCATTCTTTTTTGTATATTATATTATTTTTTTATTTTATTTGTTCCTCTTTATGTTAAATTTTATATTTAAATTTTAAGCAATTGCTTTAATTTTCAAGTATCTACTTACAAAAAAATCGAAACTTGAATTTAATTAACTTGACTAAATTAATTTATTTTATATAATATATATAATAGGATGTGATTTAAATGAATAAAACAAAGGCTATAGAGTTAGTAAAATTATTAAAACAAACTTATCCAGAAGCAACTTGTAGTTTAGATTTTGAAACACCCTTTCAGTTAGTAATAGCAGTAATGTTATCAGCACAATGTACAGATGAAAGAGTAAATAAAACAACACCAACCCTTTTTAAAAGATGTAACACAATACAGGACTTTGCAGAAATAGATATTAAAGAACTAGAAGAAATAATACATCCATGTGGATTTTACAAAAATAAAGCAAAAAATATAAAACTATGTGCACAACAAGTATTAGAAAAATTTCATGGCACTGTTCCACAAACAATGGAAGAATTAACTACTCTTGCAGGAATAGGCAGAAAAAGTGCAAATGTTATAATGCTAGAAGTATTTGGTAATCCCCAAGGAATTGCTGTAGATACTCACGCTAAAAGAATTTCAAACTTAATTGGACTTTCCTCTAAAAAAGAACCTGAAAAAATTGAACAAGATTTACTTAAAATTTTTCCTAAGGAATACTTAAAAGATATTAATCATTTATTTGTATGGCATGGCAGAAATACTTGTGTAGCAAGAAAACCTAAATGTGACTCTTGTTCTATAAAACACCTTTGCTCATATTACTCTAAAAAATAAATATTTTTATTTATGACAATTTATTTCAAAAATTGTCATTTTTATTGTATAATTGTTAATTAATAGAGCATATTATTATTAAAAAGAGGTGATTTTTTTGACAAATATAAATTGTTCTTTAAATTGTATTCATCAAAAAGATGGAAAATGTTCCTATACTTCTGTAAATCCTACTAGTGTGTCCTCTACTGAATGTGCATATTTTAAAGAAAATAAATCTTAAAGTAAAATATTATTTATATTTTAAGCAATTTCCTAATTAATAAATAAATTTTTCCAAATAAATTGACAAATTTATCCTAAAGATATATATTTTGTTATATAAATATTTTTAGGGAGGTTTTAAAATGTTAAAAAACAAATTTAAAGTCATTGCACTTTTATCAGTAATTATTATATCATTTTTAGTTCCAATTTCAAAAGCTGAAAATGAAACACAACCGATTAATGAAGATCCAGAAGCAAATTATCAAAATCAGCAACAAAACTCAACAAATACTCGGAACTACTACACCAGAAGCAAATACAACAGAATCAAATACTACTAATGAGGAAAATACAGACAATAATACTCCTTCTACTATTGATGAAGATAATAATTTCAAAAAAAGTGATGTTTATTTATATGGAAAAGACATAACAGTTGATTATATAGTAGATGGAAATTTATTTATATGTGCAGAAACCGTTACAATTAAATCTCAAATAGGTGGAGATGCTTTTATAATAGCTAAATCCATAACAATTGAAGATCAAGCTTCTATTTATAGTAACCTATTTGCAATATCTCAAGATTTAATGGTTAAAGGTGTTGCTTATGACGTATATGGTTTTGCAAAAACATCAAATATCTCTGGTTACATTTATAGGGACTTAAAACTAAATTGTTCTGATTTAACGCTCACAGGAAATATTGCAAGAAATGCTTATATAAATTGTTCTTCAATGAATTTTACAAATCCTGATGCAAATAGTTTAGAAGAGGATACTGAAGAAAATGATGATGAAGTTACATCAACTGGAAAAATAAATGGAAACTTATATTATAGTTCTTCTAAAGAAATAACTATTCCAGAAGGAGTAGTTGTAGGTGAGACAAATTACACAGAAATACCTGAAATTAACACTAAAGCTTTTTCAATTTATAACCTTTTTATTACAATTTTAACTACTGTAGTTACAACAATTACTATATGGTTATTATGTAGCTTCTTAGCACCTAAATTTATAAATCAAGCCAAAGAATTAGTAACTCAAAAAATATTACCAGTTTTAGGCTTTGGTATATTAACACCTATTGCATTAATTATAGCATCAATAATTTTAATATTGTTAAATATTACATCTTTTGTTGGAATAATTGCTATACTTTTATTAATTATATTATGTGCTATAAGTACATCAATATCAATAATTACTATTAGCCAAATTGTTTGTGATAAATTGAACTTTGAAACAAAACTTAAACAACTTGGAATTATTGTTGCAGTTTCTATAATTTTATCAATAGTTAAGTTAATTCCTTTTATCGGTTCTGTAATAGGTTTCTTAGCTTATATACTAGGTTTAGGTTTAATTACTTATAAAGTTATATTTAGAGAACAAAGCAAACTTTCTGATAAATAATCTTAAAGAACATAACTAAGATTTTGTATGCAGTACAAACTACTTCAAAATCTTAGTTACTTTTTTTATAAACCCTTTTTCTATAAACTTTAATAAACCTTTTAATTATGTTCCCAAATCATTTGTACTTTAAATAAATCTCCATCAATTATTATATCTAATTTTCCTTTTTGTAAAGATGTTAAGCTTTGTGCAATTGATAAACCTAATCCACTTCCTTCTGTATATCTAGATTTATCTCCTCTAACAAATCTTTGCATAAGTTCATCACTACTAATATTTAATTTATCTTTTGAAATGTTTTTAAAACTAATTCTTATCTCATTTCTATCTTGTTCTATATCAATATAAACTCTGGATTTCTCAACTGCGTATTTTGTTATATTACTAAATAAATTCTCTATAACTCTATACATATACCTACTATCTGCATCTATAATTACATCTTCTTTTGGAACTTTCATTTCTATAGACAATTCTTTTTGTTCAAATTTATCTTTAAACTCACCAACTGTCTGATTAATCAATTCTTTTATATTAATTTTTTCTATATTTAATTTTACATTTCCTGATGAAACTTTTGAAGCTTCTACTAAATCTTCTATTAACTTTTTAAGTCTTTGTGACTTTTTATCTAAAATATCTATATATTCTTTTATTTGTATATCTTCTATTTGTTCTTTTTTTAATAAATCTACATAGTTGATTATTGATGTTAAAGGTGTTTTTATATCATGTGATACATTAGTTATTAATTCTGTTTTTAATCTTTCTGACTTTAGACTTTGTTCAATTGCATTAGAAAATCCTCCTGCTATATCATTAACATATATTGTCATGTGTTTTAAGGTACCTTTCATCTCACTATCATCTAAATGAATATCTGTTTTACCTTCATATATATTTTGCAAAGCTTTTTCTATCCTTTGCTCTTTATTTTGATATTCTCTTATTTTATAGTATGTCCAAATCCAAAAGGCTATTAATAATAATAATCCAATTCCTGTTGCATATGTGGTTACTAATATTGTACTTATAAATACAAATCCCCAATATATCCAAAATACTCTCCTTTTACCTATTGCTTTATTAGAAATAACCTCCTTATATTTTTTTATTTTATCTATTAACCTTTTTGAAATTTTATATATAATAAAACTTTTTATAAAGGTTCTAGCTTTAATTCTTTTAATTGTTGTTACTCCTAATATAGCACAAAATGCATAACCTATAAAATAGCTAATTAAAATCATTATAAACTTTATATAATCATACCACGAATAAGCAGTTTCTACAGTACTAAAACAGCTTGATATTCCAATAATACAAATAATAAATATAATTTCATATGGAAGATTATCTATTCTATTTAAATTTATTTCTTCTATTCCCTTTTTATAACCAATAGACCATATTAAAAATATTCCTATAGTAATCAGTAATATAAAACTAATAACTATGACATATATTGGAATGGTTTTATATTTCATCATGAATTGACATATTTGTTTATTTATTCCTAAAGAAGCAAATTGATCAATTTCACTTTCGTTACAATATGTATAAATTTTGTAATCATCTAAAGCGAAATCTTTATTGTAATCATCTTCTTCAATAAAATTTAGATAACTATATTGTGTATTATATTTTATATTTTTATGATTCAACTTTTCAATATTTGTATCAATTTTTTTATCTTCAAATATCCAATATAAATTTTGATTTTTTATATTTTTTATATCTTTATCGTAATTTTGACTTTTTATATTAGTATACCTAGTTCCTGATTTTTTATTAATTATAATAAAGTCTATATAGGTTGACATTCCATTATAATACTTTTTATTTTTATTAGTATAATAATACCATTCTCCATTATCATCATCTATTTTATAAAAACTGGTAATATTCAAATTTCCATTTTTTACTCTTTCACATTGCAATATTTCGTCCTTAATTTCCTGAAAATAACTATTAGCAAATTGTTCTGTTTCAATATAATTTCCTTCATTTCCTACTTCACTAAATTCCCTTAAAAAATATAAATGAAATATGCTAATTCCTATTAATGCAACTATAATAGGAATTAAAATATAGCAAGTTATTTTTAATAAACTAGATTTTCTTATTTTCTCCATTTCTTCACCTCCTATTTTATATCTTCTATTTTGTAACCTATTCCCCATATTACTTTTAAGTATTTGGGCTCTTTGGGATTTATTTCGATTTTTTCTCTTATATGTCTTATATGTACAGCAATAATATTTTCTGCTCCAAAACCTTCTTCTTTCCATACATTTTCATAAATTTGTGGGATTGAAAAAACTTTTCCTTTATTTTGTAATAAGAATTTTAAAATATTATATTCTGTAGCAGTTAATTTAACTTCTTTTTCGTCAACAGATACTTTCTTGGTATCATCTTCTATTATTAAATTCCCTGTTCTATATATGTTGTCTGTTTCCTTTTTTTCTAAAGAACCAAGTTTTACATATCTTCTTAAATTTGAATTTACTCTTGCTATTAGTTCTAATGGATTAAAGGGCTTTGTAATATAATCATCTGCTCCTAAATTTAATCCATCTATTTTGTCATAGTCTTCTGATTTTGCAGACAATAATATTACTGGTATACTTCTTTCTTTTCTTATTTCTTCTAGTGTTTCTAGTCCATCTTTTTCTGGCATCATAATGTCTAAAATTATTAAATGAATTTCGTTTTGTTTTATTTCTTTTATTGCTTCGTTTCCATTATATGCTTTTATTATTTTGTAATTTTCTTTTTTTAGATATATTCCTATTGCATTTACTATTTCTCTGTCATCATCAACAACTAATATGTTATACATTTTTATCTCCCCTTTATGTGCTTAGTATAACATATTATTTCTAAATAAAAAATAGAGAAAATATTAATTTTATCTTAAAATACAACTATCGCTACTTGAAATGCAAAGCTTTTTTTATAATTATTTTTAATTTTATTAATTATTATAAATAGCGCGAGAAGGTTTCTAATTATTTATTTTTGAACGACTCCGGGGTAACCATTCAAAAATTCTTAGAAAAATTTGATAAACTTTTCTATAGAATTTTTAGGATAGGGCAGTGAAAATAATAAATAATTAGAAACCTTTAGGAGCGAGTAGTTAATCTAATTATAAAAAATAATTATAAAAAAAGCCTTGCATTTCAAGTAGGAACTTTAATAATTCCTCACTCCTTGTAAATGGACAAATCTAATATTTTCAAAATCATATTCTGAAATTGACTTATTAAAACTATCAAAAGTATGAGAAGCAATTTTAATACCTGACAAAGTAAAAGGATTTTCCACATTTACAATAATTAAAGAATGTGTAAAAGTAAATCCATCAAAAGATAATTGAGCAATATCTCCCACTTCAATATTAGACTGTTTAACATCAATTCCATAAGGTCCAACTGAGCCATTATTCGTTAAAAAATTATATAAAAATTCCACACCACTCCAAGATGGAGATTTATTATTTCCATTAATATAAAACCAGCCATTTACTTTATTATAATTCATTGTTTGACATCCTGCATATATAGCTTGTGATACAAAACTTGTACAATCACCTCCAACTTTATCAAAATTATAATATTTTGGATTTCTATCAAATGCCCACTTCTCAGCATAATCTACTGCTTTATTTCTATTATAATAAAATTCTTTCATTTTTCACCTCTCAAATTGCCATTAGGGACGGAGATTTTTGGCAATTATTTTTATTATTACTATTATTATTTTCTTACTCAGAAAATAATTCTAATTATTTATTATTTTAATTATTCCATTCTAAAAACTTTTTGCCATCAGGAACCAAGATTTTTAGCAATTTTTTTATATTATATTTTAAATGTTGCAGAAGATTTTTCTAATTTTCTATCTTTAAACAACGTTATATTACATTATTATTAATTTAAAAATAATAGCAGTCTTAGATGGCAGAATTGCCAAAATTCTCCGTCCCCAATGGCAAAAAAAATATGCCAAAACTTTTATTATTTTGACATATCTTTTTTATTATTCTGCTTTTTTATCTTCTTCAGCAGTTTCAGTTTTTTCTTCTACTACTTCTTCTTTGCTTTCTGTTTCTGCAACTGGTACTTCTTCTGTTTTTGTTTCTTCTACTGCTGGTTTAACTTCGTTTTCAACTGAATTTGTTTCTGTAGTTTCCACATTTTCTACAACTTCTGTTGATGATTCTTCTAATGGTTCTTCTGTTAAGTCTTCTTTGATAGTTATTTCTCTATCTTCTATTCTTGCTCCTACCATTTCTTTTGTCTTAGCAGCTTTACCTACTCTATCTCTTAAATAGAATAATCTAGCACGTCTTGCTTTACCTACTCTAACTAATTCTACTTTTTCAACTAATGGTGAGTGTACTAAAAAGGTTTTTTCAACACCTACACCATAAGATATTTTTCTTACTGTAAAGGTCTTATTTACTCCCCCACCTTGTACTTTTATTATTATTCCTTCAAATATTTGGATTCTTTCTTTATTTCCTTCTTTGATTCTTACGTGAACTTTAACAGTATTACCAACTTTTAATTCTGGTATTTTATTTTTCAATTGTTCGTGTTCTATTGACTTTATAATATCCATCTTAGAATTTCCTCCTTTTTCTCCTTTTTATTATTAGGTCAAACCTATATTTTGAGAGCTTATTTGACAAAGCTTTTATAAATATAAGTGTTTTTCCTAACTTTGACAGTCTCTTACACATTTTTTAGTAAGTCTGGTCTCTTTTTCTTTGTTATTTCTAAAGCTTTCTGCTTTCGCCATTCATCTATTTTTTCATGGTGACCTGAAAGTAGTATTTCTGGGACTTTTTCTCCTTCAAAGATTTCTGGTCTTGTATATTGTGGATATTCTAAAAGCCCATTTGAAAAGCTTTCTTCCTTTATAGAAGCTTTTTTTATAACTCCTTCTATATATCTACTAACACTATCTATTAACACCATTGCTGGAAGTTCTCCACCTGTTAATACATAATCACCTATAGATATTTCTTCATCCACTATTTTATCAAGAACTCTTTGATCAATACCTTCATAATGACCACACAATATAATTAAATGTTCTTGTTTTGCTAAAGCTTCAACTTTTTTCTGGTTTAAGGTTTTTCCTTGTGGTGACATATATATTACTTTTGCATTTTCTTCTTTTACAGAGTTATATGCTGAGTATACTATATCAGGCATCATTACCATACCTGCTCCACCACCATATGGGGTATCATCTACTTTTTTATGTTTATTTGTTGAAAAATCTCTAATATTTATTAAATTAATATCTATTAGTTCTTTTTCTTGTGCTCTTCCAAGAATGCTCTGTTTTAAATTGTTAAACATTTCTGGAAAAAGTGTTAAAACATCAAATTTCATTTCAACTCCTATTTTTTATTTGTTAAATCACATTAAGCCAGATATTATATGAACTATAATTTTTTTATTTTCTAAATCAACTTTTTTGATAACATCTTCTATTCCAGGTAATAATACTTGTTTACCTAAATTATCTTTTATAACATATATATCTTTGCTTCCAGTATTATAAATATCATCTACTTTACCAAGTAAAATATTTTCGTCAGTGTAAACTTCTAGTCCTAATAAATCTACTATGTAATATGTTCCTTCTTCAAGAGGTTTTGCATCTTTCCTATTTATTAATACATAACTTCCTCTTAATAATTCTGCCTCTTCTGGACTTTCAATTCCTTCAAATTTTATTAGTACCATTTGTTTATGATATTTTACTTCTTGTATTTTATATTCTTTTTTACTTTGTTTATTTTTGATATATATTTTTTCTAATTCTTCAAATTGTTCTAGATTTTCTGTAAAGGGTTTTATTTTTACCATTCCTTTTATTCCAAAGGTATTTACAATTTGACCAATTTCAAAATAATCTGTCATATTTTATCTCCAATATCAATTTATCCAATAAATTCAACAGAAACTTTTTTATGTTCTTTTCCAGCTACTGATTTCATTACAGTTCTAATTGATTTTGCAAGTTTTCCTTGCTTTCCTATTACTCTACCCATGTCGCTTTCGGCTACTTTAACTTCTAATACTATTGATTTTTCGCTTTCTACTTCGTTTATTTGGACAGATTCTTTATCATCTACTAAATTTATGATGATGGTTTCTAATATTTCTTTCATTTTTGTGCCTCCATTTTATACAAATACAATTATTTAGTTTGTGCTTTTTCTATTAGAGCTTTAACTGTATCTGTTGGTTTTGCACCATTTTTAATCCATTTTTGTACTTTTTCATTATCTAAAACTATTGTACCTGGGTCTGTCATTGGATCATAAGTTCCTATTTTTTCAATTATTTTACCATCTCTTGGGCATTTAGAATCTGCTACTACTATATGGTAAAATGGAGCCCTTTTCTTTCCTTGTCTTTGTAGTCTAATTTTTACCATTCTATTCACCTCCTCTTAAGATTAGTGGATTTTCCTTTTTTAAATCTTTTCTTTATTTTTATACAATAGGAAGATCATACTTTCTTATTATATAAAAGTTATAATCGCCAGCCCTTTGAGATTTCATCGATTTGCTCTGAAAATCAAATTGGGCACGAACAAATTAAAAAAAGTCTTTGATTTTTTTATTTGTTCTTAAAGGATTTCCTCTTTATATTTATACTTATTTATGGTTATCCGTATTTTTTAACGGTTAACTCAAATTTAATAACTAATTTTTTCTATTTTTTAAAATTTGAAATTTTTTAGTGCGTTTTCGTCAATATTGTTCATTAACTTTTTCATTCCACCTTTATTGTTTTTCATTTGTTTCATCATTTTTTGTGTCATTTCAAAGGATTTTATAAATTTGTTAATGTCTTGTACTGTTGTTCCACTACCCTTGCTAATTCGTTGTCTACGGCTTGCATTTAACAGTCTTGTGTCTCTTTTTTCCGCTTTTGTCATTGAACATATTATTGCTTCTATTTTATCAAATTCTTTGTCATCAACTTTAAGGTCTTTTATTTGATTCATTCCTGGAATCATCTTTAGTAAAGATGAAAAGGAGCCCATTTTTTTGACTTGTCTTAATTGTAATAAGTAATCATCTAAGTCAAATTCTTTTTTTCTTAATTGTTTTTCTAATTTTTCTGCTTGTTCCATGTCAAAGGATTCTTCTGCTTTTTCTATTACTGATAAGATGTCTCCCATTCCTAATATTCTTTGTGTCATTCTATCTGGATGAAAAATTTCTAAGTCACTCATTTTTTCTCCTGTTGCTGCAAATTTTATTGGTCTTCCTATGACTTTTTTTACTGATAAGGCTGCTCCTCCTCTAGTATCACCGTCTAGTTTTGTTAACACTACACCATCTATTCCAAGGTCTTCATTAAATTTTTCTGATACGTTTACTGCGTCTTGACCTGTCATACTGTCTACTACTAATAGGATTTCATGTGGCTTTATGCTTGTTTTTAAGTTTTTTAATTCGTCCATTAGTGCTTCATCTATGTGTAGACGTCCTGCTGTATCTAATATTACTACATCGTTTAGTTTTGATATTGCTGTTGACATGGCTTGTTTTGCAATATGTACAACATCTTTTGAGTTTTCGTTACTATATACTGGTATGTTTAGTTGTTTTCCCACTACTTGTAATTGTTTTATTGCTGCTGGCCTATATATGTCACATGCAACTAGTAATGGTTTTTTTCCCTGTTTTCTTAATAGGTTTGCTAGTTTTCCGACAGGTTGTTGTCTTTCCTGAGCCTTGTAATCCTACTAACATTATTACTGTTGGTGGATTTGGTGTGAAGTTTATTTTACTTTCTGTTCCTCCAAGTAATTCTACTAATTCGTCTTTTACTATTTTTACTACTTGTTGTCCTGGTGTTAAAGATTTTAATACGTCTTCACCTAAGGCTTTTTCTTGAATTACAGAAATGAATTCTTTTACTATTTTGTAGTTTACGTCAGCTTCTAAAAGTGCAAGTTTAACTTCTCTTAGCATTTCTTTTAGGTCTGATTCTGTTATTCTTGCTTTTCCTCTAATTTTTCTTGTTATTTCTTGTAATCTAGAAGATAATCCTTCAAAAGCCATAATTTCACTTCCATTCCTTTTTTATATTATACAGTTTAATTCTTTTTTTAGGTTTTCTATTATTTTTGCTATTTGCTTATTTGAAGCTTCTTTTTGTATTTTTGTTAGTTCTAATAGTGCTTTTTCTATCTTTTTTTCTTGATTCAACGTCCTTTTCATAAAGGCTAACTTTTCTTCATATTCGAAAAGTTTCTTCTCCCCCTTTTTTATTATGTCTCTTACTGCTTGCCTTGTTATATTGTTATTTTCTGCTATTTCTGATAGTGACAAGTCATTATTATAGTAGTCATTTATGAATTCGTATTGTGTTTTGGTTAAGAGTTTGCCATAGTATTCACATAATATACTGATTTTTACTTTTTCTTCCATATGACTACCTCCACTTTTGTAATGCTAATATACTTTACATCATTTTTTCTGCTTTGTCAAGTCTTTTTAAGAATATATCTTTATTTTTCCATTTTTTTGTGATATAATTAATATAGGTTTTAAAAAGGAGGTCTTATCATTATGTGGCAAATTTGGTTAATTGTTGCAGGAGTTTGTATAATAGCTGAATACTTTACAGTTGGCTTTTTAATTTTTTGGTTTGCAATTGGGGCTTTAATTGCAATGCTTGTTAGTTTCTTTACAACAAACATAAATATTCAAACATCAGTATTTGTAATATCTTCAACACTTTTAATTTTTGCTACAAAACCCTTTGTAAAAAAATTTTATAAAGAAGAAACTATAAAAACTAATGTATTTTCAATTATTGGTAAAATTGGAATTGTAACAGAAGAAATAAACTCTATTCATTCTAAAGGACAAATTAAAGTAGATGGTGAAGTTTGGTCTGCTACTTCTAATACAGAAACAATAATTCCAAAAGGTTCAGAAGTTGAAATACTAGAAGTAAAAGGTGTAAAAGTAATAGTTTCACCTATAAAAATATCTTCTGAAAATGTAAAATAGTTATTAAATTTTAGCACACAAAAGATACTTAGATAAATCTAAGTAACATTAAAATATATAAGAATTTTTTTAAAGGAGGAAAAAATTATGGCGTTTTTATTAGTTTTATTAGTTATTATATTAATAATAGCTTTTATGTCAGTTAAAATTGTTAGACAATCTGAAGTTTATATTATAGAAAGATTAGGAAAATTTTCTAAAGTTGCTGATGCAGGTCTTACAATAATTGTTCCATTTTTTGATCATGTAAGAAGTGTTGTAAGCTTAAAACAACAAACTATGGATGTCCCACCACAAGGTGTTATTACTAAAGATAATGTTACAATAACTATTGATACAGTTGTTTTTTATCAAATAACTGATCCAGCTAAAGCAGTATATGAAATTCAAAGTTTAAAGAAAGGTATTGAATATTTAGCTATTACTACAATTCGTGATATTATTGGTAAAATGGACTTAGATGAAACTTTTAGTTCTAGAGACGGAATTAATACACAATTAAGAGTTGTTTTAGATGAAGCAACTGATAAGTGGGGATGTAAAATTGATAGAGTTGAAATTAAAGATATTACACCTCCAGCAGACATTAGAGATGCTATGGAAAAAGAAATGAATGCTGAAAGAAATAAAAGAGCCTTAATACTAGAATCAGAAGCTCAAAGACAATCTGCAGTTACTATTGCAGAAGGTAAAAAACAAGCTGCTATTTTAGAAGCCGAAGCTGATAAAGAAGCTCAAATTAGAAGAGCTGCCGGTGAGGCTCAAGCTATAAAAGAAGTTGCTGAAGCAAAAGCTAAAGAAATTCAGATGATTTATGATGCAATGAAAAAAGCAGACCCAAATGATACGTTAGTTCAATTAAAATCTTTAGAAGCTCTTGAAGAAGTTGCTAAAGGTGATGCAAATAAAATCTTTATTCCTTTTGAAGCAACAAAGGCTTTAAGTTCAATAGGTTCAATTAAAGAAGTTTTAACAGATAATAAAAAATCTTCTAAAAAAGGTTAGTATAAACAAATTACATAAAAAGATGAATTAAGCTATTTTAATTCATCTTTTTTATCTATTTAAATTAACTATATTTAGTAATTTAAATTTTAATTCAAATTTTTTTTTATAAGATTTCATAAATCTCTTACATCTAAACAATTATCTCATCAAGCTCTTTATCATAATTTTCAAATAAAAGTTATAATACCCTTTGCATAGCTATTTTCCATATCTCAATTGAATCTTTATTTATTTTACATTCTTCTCTAATTTTGTTATATTCTTTTAAGGCTTGCTTTGGTATATCAATTCCTGTTTCAAGTGCTTTTATTAATAATTTTCCCCACTGTATCTCATCTTTATAAATCTCTGATTTTTTAACTTTTTCTATTACTTCCTTTATATTATATTTAATATAATATTCTTCAAGTTTTTCAAAAGTGTCTGTTATATCTAAAATAGAAAACTGAGCTCCAAGTACTCCTACATCTGCTGTAATTCCTATTGAGCCTGGGTTTATATATTTTATATCTTTCCTTCTAAAATTAAATTGTTTATGTAAGTGACCAAATATTTTATATTTACAATTTTCTATTCGTGTATAATTACCTTTATGTGAAACATATATTTTACTTTCTTCATTAATTTTTATTTCTAAAAATGATGGTAATTTTTTTATCCATTCTAAATCTTCTTTAGTTAATTGATTATAGGTACTCATAATATTTGTTCTCATTTTTATATCAATTTTTTCTTTATTCTTTAATTTGTCATATTTAAGAATATATTCTTCTCTATTTCCAGATATAGTATAGCATTTATACTTTTTCTCACTTTGCTTTATTAATTGCAATACTTGGTGTGATTCTGGAAAATCAGTTATATAATCACCACACCAAATTATTGAATCTATATTCATTTTTTCTGCTTCTTTTAGAGCTTGTTCTAAAGCTATATAATTGCCATGAATATCACTAAATATTAAAAATCTCATTTTATCCCCATTTTCTTTTATTTTCTAATTATAAACATAAATCATCACATTTTTGATTAATTATTTGTCTAGCTATTTTTTCTACAATCTGTTTCGCTTCTGTATTACTTAATATTCTCTCATTATTTGCTAATTTAAATATTTTAATGTATAAATTAGCAATTTCTTTAAAATCATTTTTACAAACTCTTGAAATTTCATCTTTAGTCTTCTTATCTAAATATTGTTTTATGCCATTTCTTATCTCGAGTTGTTCATCAAATTCATATTCACTTATATCCATATGGATATAAAGTGTTTTATCTATATCTACAACAGGTAAATTATATTTTTCTCCAAGTTTATTAGCAAATTTATAAGAATAACTTAAAAACTTATTTCCATATATATAGCATAATATTCCTTTAGCTATAGATTTTTCTCTATCTAATATAATTTCGCTTACAGTCTCTGCATTCTCTCCATATAATTGTTTATCTTTTATAACCGCTGGTGTAGCTATTAATGATGCTGGCTCATACTCGCCAGTAAATATATTTCCAAAATTATCTCTCCTTATAGTATAAATGTCATCATAATTTCCTTCGCAAATACAAGTTTTAGAAAACTTTGAATCTCCAGTTGCTGCATCTCTATAATGTGCTCCAATATAGTTTGATTTATCTACTTGAATAATTGCTGCAATATGTGATTCGTAAAATAATTTTGTTAGTTCATCTGTTACTAAGGAAGTAGATAGAAATCTCCTTTTCTTGTCTTGTAACATTTCCATTCTTTTTTCATATTGTTCCTGTATTAATTGTTCGTCATCTTCTATATATTTTAAATCTGGATACATTAAAAGTGAATAAGTTACATATGAATAACTATCACCATTATTAAATTTATTTACATCTGTGAGTTGTGTTTCCCAAACCTTAATACTATATTTTTTTAACATCTGCTCAACTTCAAAAATTTCTTGTGCAACTATTTTAAATTTTTTAATAATATTTGAATTGTTTTTTTCTTGTAACAATAGTGTCTCATATCCTTTTAATAATTTTACATATTCCTCTATTTGGTTAACACATATATTAATAAAGTTTTTATCTTCCTTTTCAAAAATAGCTTTATAATCTAGTAACAGACTCTTTGAATATAATTTTATATATTTCGACAATTCTATTATTTCTTTAATATATTGTAAATCTAAAGTTCTTGATATCCTTCTTGGGCTATTCATAGAAATTAAAGTATCCTCTAACTTTTTATTCAATTCTACTTTTGCTTTTCTTTGTTTCCTTTTTGTAGCTCCTTCTAAATCTTTAAATTCCATAAAATAATTCTACCTCTTTTATATTTTAATTTTATAACTAAAACTTTTTGCTCTATTGTAAGATAATATACAAATTTTATCTAATAATTTAAGATGGTCTTTTATTCACTATTAAATCAACCTTACCTTCTTTTAAGTAAATAATTTTGTCAGAACCTTCAATAGTTGACTTTCGATGAGCTATTATAATAACTGTACTATCAAATGCGATTTTATCAATTAATTTTTGAATTCTCTCTTCAGTTTTCAAATCAATATTAGAAGTTGGCTCATCAAAAATGTAAATATTAGCTTTATGCAAAATAGCTCTAAGAAAAGCAATCATTTGTAACTGACCATAGGATAATTTACTTTTTTCAATTATCTCATCAAGCCCTTTATCATAATTTTCAAATACTTGTTCAAAACCAATTTCTGATGCTACTTTTTTTATTTGTTCCTCTGTAATTGAATTATCATCTAATATTATATTATTCTTAAGTGTATCCTTCATAATATATGGTGTTTGAGAAATATAAGAAATATTTTTTCTTATATCTTTAATTCTAATTTTTGAAATATCTTTTCCTCCGATTAAAATTCTGCCTTTTGATATTGGATATAGTCTCATAAGCATATTTGTTAAAGTTGTCTTACCTACTCCTGTTTTTCCAACAATTGTTACTTTATTTCCTTCTTTAATATTAAAAGAAATATCTTTTAATACTTTATTTTCTCCATATTGCATATCAACCTTTTCAAACTCAATATCACCTTTTAAATTTTCAACTTTTTCTCCTTTTTCGATATCTTCTTTTCCACTTTCGTTCAACAATTTATTTATCCTTTTTAAAGATATTAAAGATACTTGTATTTCTTCTAATTGAGTAAATATTTCATTAAGTGGTGTTCTACAAGTTTGAATATACGTAATTACAAGATATATGCTTCCTAAAGATATAGACATATCTATATTAAATACATAAATTAAAATTATATAAATTGCTATTGCATGTATTATTAAGGCTAATGGATATATAAAGCTTTCTTGAAATATAAAGCTTTTTCTATACTTATACTCCTCATCTAAGGTTTTATGTATGGTTTTATTATTTTTAGACTGTAGTGAAAATAAATAGGTTAATTTATTTTTATTGTACATTTCTGAATATTGTTTATTTTCTAAATCTCTTTTATTTATAATATTTTTATTTGCTTTTGCTACCTTTTTTGAGAAATAGTAAGAAATTATGGCATTTAATAAAACTGCAAAACTACCTATAATTGCAATTCTTACATCTGCAAAATACATAAATATTACCATTATTATTATATATATTACATCATTTAATAAAATTTGCGACATTCCAAAAAATAATGGAAATATATTATCCATGTCTGCTGTCATTCTAGTGTATATTTCTGTGGAGTTATATTTTGCATAAGTTGTCATATCCCATTTTAGTACTTTTGAAAAAAGTCTTTCTCTTAGTTCTTTTAGTATTTTTGCCATTAATTTATTTGAAATACTATTTCTTACATTTTTTGAAATAAGTAAAATAATATGTACTATTGCATAAGTTAAAAACAAATTTATCAGTATATCTTTCGATTTAAAATCTATATCTAATATTTTTTTCATTATGTATGGATGTAATACACTTAACACATTACAAATTATTAGAAAAAAAGCAACAATAAATAGACCTTTAATATTTTTCTTTAGTATATATTTCATCTGCTTCTTCCTTTCTTTCTAAGTTATTTAATTCTTTATAAAATTCGTTCTTTTGTAATAATTCTTCATGTGTTCCACAAGCTTGTATTCTACCATTTATTAATATATATATTTTGTCTAAAGTTTTTACATTAGAAGTTTTGTTTGATATTACTATTAGTGTGTTATCTCCTACTTCTTCTAGTAAAGTATTCATTATTTTTTGTTCAGTATTACTGTCAATGGCTGAAAGTGTATCGTCAAAAATATTAATTTCTCTAATTTTAGATAAATTTCTTGCTATTGATATTCTTTGCTTTTGTCCACCAGATAATTTAATTCCTTTTTCTCCGCACCCATGTATTTTCTTTATCTTTTAGATTTTTAATATCTTGTTTTAAAGCTGCTTTTTCAATAGCTTTTTGTATCTGTTCTTCCTTTAAATTTTTTTCAATATCTATATTTGATTTTATAGTGTCATCTAATATAATGTTAGCTTGTACTGCATAATTATACTTGCTAAATATTGAATTTCTATTATAGTTATTTATATCTTCCTTATTTATATATAGCTTTCCTTTAGGAATTTCATAAAATCCTGTTATTATATTCATTAGGGTAGTTTTTCCGCTTCCAACTTGTCCTATTATACCAATTTTTTCTCCTTTTTTTATTATCATATTTATATCTTTTAATACTGGTTTTTCTTTATTATTATACCAGTAAGTTAAGTTTTTTATCTCAATTGTTTTTATAGCTTTTAATTCTTTTCCTTGTTGTGTATATTCTTCTAAATTTAAAAAGTAGTTGAATCTATCAATTGATTGTTTATAATAAGGTAAATTTTCTAATAAGCCCTGCATTCCTGTAACAACATCTCCTAAAATTTGCCCTAAATAACCTATAAAAGTGATAAGCCCACCTACTGATAATATTTCTTTTTCAATTCCTATTATTCCTATTCCAAAGCCCATAATATAACAAAAGGCCCATAATAGATTTATTACACTTGCTATTTTATTTTTTTGTACTCCAATTTCATAATCTGCTTTGTACATTTTTTGATTTATTTCTTTGAATTTTTCTTTTTGTTGTTCTTGTGTGTTATAGGATTTTATTAATAAAAAACCTTCTGTGTTTTGCTCTATATTTCTTGATAAGTCTATATATACTTTTCTTGATATCTCTACTTTTTCTTTTAGTTTTTTATAATAGTAGCACATAGCTATTATTGCTATTGTTATTGCTGGAATTAAATATAGTGCTAGTTCTTTGTTTAATTTATTCCATGTTAATATTATTGCTATTAATGGTGCTATACATATTTTGGTGAGGTAAAACCAGAAATTTCCTAGTATTTTTCTTATTGCTAATAATTCTTTTGTTAGATATGCTAAAAATGCTCCTTTGTCTTCTTGTTCAAAATATTCTGGCTTTACTTTTTGTAAATGTTTTATTACTTCTTTTCTTAGATATCCATCTAATTTTCTAGATTTCGTAAAATAACATATTCTATATATTGTTCTTGGGATATATATTATGCTTGAATAAATTATTATCCAATAGGCTTGTTCTAAAATGAGTTGTTTGTTTATGTTTTCTTCCATTAGTAAGTCTAATAGTTTTCCTATTTGCTCTGGTATTTTAAATATTAGATATAATACTATTGAGTGCAGTACTACTCCTAATAGGTGATATGGTAATATTTTCTTTAGTTCTTCTGTTATTATTTTATTGTACTTTTTCATAGGTTTCTCCTGTATTTGTATGAAATATCTTTTAAATCTCTTCTTTGTTAAGATATTATCATACCGCTTTAGTTTTTACAAGAAAAATAAAGCAATCGCTTAAAATTTTAATTATTTATTTGTTTGTATTTAATTAAGAATAGCGCGAGAAGGATTATAATTATTTATTTTTGAGTGACTCCGGGGTAACCGTTCCAAAATTCTTAGAAAAGTTAGAAAACTTTTCTATAGAATTTTGAGAATGGGGCAACGAAAATAATAAATAATTATAATCCTTTGGGAGCGAGTAGATTTTATAAATACAAATAAATAATTAAAATTTTAAGCGATTGCCTTACAAGAAAAAAACAGAATTACTGTAAACCATTTAAGTTTAAAAGCTTATCAAAGTAAATAAAAAAACTTAAAAATAATAAAATTATATGGACAAAGCGTGGACAAAATACTATTTTAAGTATATGTCCACGCTTATTTAAAGCTTTATATTATTTCTTTATAAGCTTAGTTATATCAACACTATTTCATAGCTTCCTCTACTGCAACTGCTACTGCAACTGAAGCACCAACCATTGGATTATTTCCCATACCAATTAGACCCATCATTTCAACATGAGCAGGTACTGATGAACTCCCAGCAAATTGTGCATCTGAATGCATTCTTCCCATAGTATCAGTCATTCCATATGAAGCTGGTCCAGCAGCCATATTATCTGGATGAAGTGTTCTTCCAGTTCCACCACCAGAAGCAACTGAGAAGTATTCTCTTCCTTCTGCTATTCTCTCTTTTTTATAGGTTCCAGCTACTGGATGTTGGAATCTTGTTGGATTTGTTGAGTTACCTGTAATAGATACATCAACATCTTCCATCCACATTATTGCTACACCTTCTCTAACGTCATTTGCTCCATAACATCTAACTTTTGCTCTTTCTCCATCTGAATAAGCTATTTCTTCTACCACTTTTACTTTTCCTGTGAAGAAATCAAAATCTGTTTTTACATATGTAAATCCATTAATTCTTGATATTACTTGTGCTGCATCTTTTCCAAGTCCATTTAGTATTACTCTTAAAGGTTGTTTTCTTACTTTATTTGCTGATTTTGCAATTCCAATTGCTCCTTCAGCTGCTGCAAAACTTTCATGTCCTGCTAAAAATGCAAAACATTTTGTATCTTCTGATAATAACATTGATGCTAAATTTCCATGTCCTAAACCTACTTTTCTATCATCTGCTACAGACCCTGGTATACAAAACGCTTGTAAGCCTTCTCCTATTGCTTTTGCTGCATCTGCTGCTTTTGTACAACCTTTTTTTATTGCAATTGCTGCGCCTAGTGTGTATGCCCAACATGCGTTTTCAAAACATATTGGTTGTACTCCTTTTACTATTTCTACAGGATTAAATCCTTTGTCCGTACATATTTTTAATGCATCTTCGAAATCTTTTATCCCATACTTTTCCATTACTGGTTTTATTTGGTCTATTCTTCTTTCATAACTTTCAAATGTTACTGCCATTTTTATTCCTCCTATTTTTTCATCTTTCTACTAAAATCTTCTATAAATTTTTCTAATAAATCTATATATTGCTTTTAAATATTTAAATACATTTCTTCTGTAATATCTTCTTTATAGATGTGTGTTATTAAATTTATTTTTTTATTCTTCTCTTGGGTCTATTTTTTTAACTGCTTCGTCAAATCTTCCATAGGTTCCTGAAGCTTTTTCTATTGCTTCTTGTGCATTTATTCCTTTTTTGATATTATCCATCATTTTTCCTAGATGTACATATTTGTATCCTATGATTTGGTCATCTTTATCTAATCCTATTTCAACTATGTATCCCTCTGCTAAGTTTAGATATCTTGGTCCTTTTAGTGAACTTGAATATATGGTTCCAACTTGACTTGTGTGCCCTTTTCCTAAGTCTTCTAACCCTGCTCCTACTGGTAGCCCTCCTTCTGAAAAGGCTGTTTGTGTTCTTCCATATACTATTTGTAAGAATAATTCTCTCATGGCAGTGTTTATTGCATCACATACTAGGTCTGTATTTAGTGCTTCTAAGATTGTTTTTCCTACTAGTATTTCTCCAGCCATTGCTGCTGAGTGTGTCATCCCTGAACATCCTATTGTCTCTACTAAGGCTTCTTGTATTATTCCTTCTTTTACATTTAGTGTTAGTTTACATGCTCCTTGTTGTGGTGCACACCATCCTATTCCATGTGTTAGTCCTGATATGTCCTTTATGTCTTTTGCTTTGACCCATTTTCCTTCTTCTGGAATTGGCGCTGGTCCATGGTCTACTCCCTTTGCTACTGTACACATTCCTTCTAATTCTTTTGAATAAATCATTTTTAATTGCTCCTTTCAATTTCTTGTTTTTTAGTATATTTTTTTAATTTAATAACTTTTTTAATACTCTGTTTCTTTCTTTGTTAGTTCTATTTGATTTGTATTTTCGCTTTCTTCTGTTTGATAGTTTATTTTGTTTGTTGTTTCTTTTAGGTAAGTTCCAAATTCATAGATTTCTTTTTTTTGCTCTGTTTTTGGCTTTGCTATGTATCTTTTTAGTATTTCTTTGTCTTGTTTATTTACTTGCTCTGGACCGATTTCTAAGTTTTTGTATCTCCATATTATGTGTCTTTCATAACTTGTGAATTCGTTGTTTTTTAGGTCTTCATAGTTATATTCTACTCTGAATCTGGAGTTTTGTATTGTACATGTTATGCTACTCCATGGTTCTTGGCCAGAGTTGATGAATTCTTCTCGTAATTGCCTTATTTTTGCATATAGGATTTCTATTAATTGTAGAAACTCTCCTTCATCTAGGTTGAATTTATTTGGTATTTCATAGGCATTTACTGGCTTTTTCTTTAATACTCCTTTTGGTATATAGTAAAAGAATAGCTCTCCTGTCTCCCCTTCCTCTGGCTTTTCTATTATTGAACTATATAAATATAGTTTTTCCCATTTTTCTGGAATCATATTATATATCTTTTTTTGTAAGTCTTCATATATATGTTTTATTTTATTTGTATGATTTACCATATTTTTATTTCCTATCTAATAAACTTTCACCAGTCATTTCTTCTGGTTTGTCAAGCTTCATTAAATCTAACATTGTTGGAGCTAAGTCAGCTAGTTTACCACCTGTTTTTAAACTTATTTGTGTATCCTTTGATACTAAAATTAGTGGTACTGGATTTGTTGTGTGTGCTGTATGTGGCTCTCCTGTGCTATAGTCTATCATTTGTTCTGCATTTCCATGGTCTGCTGTTATTATTAAGTTTCCTTGTTTTTCTTCTACTAATTCTACAACTTTTCCTACACATTCATCAACAGTTTCTACAGCTTTTATTGCTGCTTCTAAACTTCCTGTGTGTCCAACCATATCTGTATTTGCATAATTTAATATTATTGCATCATACTTATCTTGTTTTATTGCATCTATTACTTTTTCAGTTACTTCATATGCACTCATCTCAGGTTTCATATCATAAGTTTCAACTTTTGGAGATGGCACTAATATTCTATCTTCTTTATCATATTGCTTCTCTTCTCCACCATTAAAGAAAAAAGTTACATGTGCATATTTTTCTGTTTCAGCTATGCGTAATTGTGTATATCCTTTTTTACTTATATATTCACCAAAAGTATTTTTTATTGGCTCTTTTTTGAAGGCAATTTTTACGTTTGGCATGGTCTCATCATAATTTGTGAAACAAACATAATATAAATCTAAATCCTTTTCTGTATCAAATTCTTTGAATTCTGGATCTACTAGAGCCCTAGTTATTTCTCTTGCTCTATCTGGTCTAAAGTTAAAGAATATTACAGAATCATTTTTTCCAATTGTTGCAACTGGTTCTTCTCCATTACATATTACTGTTGGTTCAACAAATTCATCAAAAACTTCTTTTTGGTAAGAATCTTCTATTGCTTTAACACTATTCCCAGCTTTTACTCCTTCACCTTTTACTAGTGCATCATAGCATTTCTTTACTCTTTCCCATCTTTTATCTCTATCCATTGCATAGAATCTTCCAGATAAGCTTGCTATTTTTCCAATTTGTTTTTCATTCATTTTTTCTTGTAATTTCACAATATATCCTTCTGCTGATGCTGGTGGTGTATCTCTTCCATCTAAGAAACAATGTACATATACATCTTCAAAATCTCTTCTCTTTGCCATTTCTAATAAACCATATAAATGACGATTATGACTATGAACTCCACCATCTGAAACCAATCCTAATATATGCAATTTAGAATTGTTTTTCTTACAATTTTCAATTGCTGCTATAAACTCTGAATTTGTAAAAAAATCTCCATCTTCTATAGATTTTGTAATTCTTGTTAATTCTTGGTAGACAATTCTTCCAGCCCCTATGTTTGTATGACCAACTTCGGAATTTCCCATTTGTCCTTCTGGTAAACCTACTGCTAATCCACTTGTACTTATATCTACATTTGGATATTTCTTCATTAGTTTATCAATGTTAGGTGTTTGAGCTAATTTAATTGCATTTCCATCTTGATTTTGATTATCTCCAAAACCGTCTAATATCATTAGCATTGTTAATTTGTCTTTCATTTTCTACCATCCTTTACTTTAGAAGATGATTTTGGGGACGGAGGAAAAAATCATCTTCCTATTTTTTATACTTATAATTATATGTGTCTATACTATAGATGACTTTTTCCTCCGTCCCTAAAGTCATCTTTAATAATTTACTATTTTACTAAATTCCTCTACTTTTAGACTAGCTCCTCCAACTAATCCACCATCTATGTCAGACATATCAAATAATTCTTTGCTATTTTCGCTTTTTACACTTCCACCATATTGTATTATTACATTATCTGATACATCTTTTCCATAGTTTTTACAAACTTCTTCTCTTATAGCTTTTATTGAATTATTTGCATCTTCACTTGTTGCTGTTTTTCCTGTTCCAATTGCCCATATAGGTTCATAAGCTATGATTGTATTTTTAACTTGCTCTCCTGTTAGTCCTTCTAAGGCTAATCTAGTTTGTGTTGTGATAACTTCTGTAGTTTCTCCAGCTTCTCTTTGCTCTAAAGTCTCCCCAACACATACAATTGGTTTTAATTGATTTTCAAAGGCTATTTTTATTTTTTTATTTACTGTTTCATCTGTTTCATTAAAATATTGTCTTCTTTCTGAATGACCAATTATAACGTATTCTACATTAATTGCTTTTAGCATTTTGGCTGAGACTTCTCCTGTATATGCTCCTTTTTCCTCAAAATGCATATTTTGTGCACCAATTTTAATATTTGTATTTTGTGCTGTTAATAGTGCATAAAATAAGTCAGTATATGGAACGCATAAAATCACTTCATTATTTGTTTCTTTAACAAGAGGTGTTAATTCTTCTATAAATTTAATAGTTTCATCTGGTAACATGTTCATTTTCCAGTTTCCCGCAATCACTTTTTTCCTCATACTTAATCTCCTTCCTAATTGTCCTTATCTTTTACTACCTTATTTAATTTCTCGTTGTTTATATAGGTATTCAATTAATTTCTTTATCTTCTCTTTTACCAATTAAATTGTTATTCTCATCCACTACATCTAGTAACTCCATTGTATTTCCCTTCTATCCTAAACTTTAAATATTACACAAAATTATTTAGAATTTTTATTGTTGCATTAGGCATTCTATACCTGGTAATTTTTTTCCTTCTAAGAATTCTAAAGATGCTCCTCCTCCTGTTGAAATATGTGTCATTGTGTCTTCTAATCCTGCTTTTCTTACTGCTGCTGCTGAGTCTCCTCCTCCTATTATTGTTGTTGCATCTATTTCTGATAATACTTTTGCTATACTGTTAGTTCCTATAGCAAATTGATCAAATTCAAATAGTCCTAATGGTCCATTCCATACTACTGTTTTTGCTTTTCTAATTTCTTCTTCAAACCTTTTAATTGATTTTTCCCCAATATCAAAGCCTTCCCATCCTTCTGGTATTTCTGTCCAACTTACTGTTTTACTTTCTGTATCTGGTTTAAATTCTTTTCCTATTTTTGTATCTATTGGTAACATTAGCTTTACACCTTTTTCTTCTGCTTTTTTCATTGCTTGCTTTGCTAAGTCTAATTTATCATTTTCACATATTGAGTTTCCTACTTCATATCCTTGTGCTTTAAAGAATGTATATGCCATTCCTCCTCCAATTATTAAGGTGTCAACTTTTTCTATTAGACTATCTATTACTCCTATTTTATCAGATACTTTTGCTCCTCCCATTATGGCTACAAATGGTCTTTCTGGGTTATTTAATGCATTTCCTAAAAATTTAAGTTCTTTTTCTATTAAAAATCCTGATACAGCTGGCAAATATTCTGCTACTCCTGCAGTTGAAGCATGTGCTCTATGTGCTGCTCCAAAGGCATCATTTACATATATTTCTGCCATACTTGCTAATTGTTTACTGAATTCTGCATCATTATCTGTTTCTTCTTTATGAAATCTTACATTTTCTAATAACATTATTTTTCCTTGTTGTAGGTTTTTTGCTTTTTCTTTTGCGTCTTCTCCTATTACATCGTTTGCCATTATTATTTCTTGATTTAATAGTTTTGATAGTTCTTTTGCAACTGGTTTTAATGAAAATTCTGGTTTTACTTCTCCTTTTGGTCTTCCTAAGTGTGAACATAGTATTATTGCACAGTTATTTTCCAATAGATATTTTATTGTTGGTATTGCTGCAACTATTCTTGTGTTGTCTGTTATGTTTTTTTCAGAATCCATTGGTACATTAAAGTCACATCTTACTAATACTTTTTTGTTTTTTAATTCGATATCTTTTATTGTTTTTTTATTCATATAAAAAACCTCCTACTTTTTAAATACTTTTATATACAGTATTTACCACTTTTTTTATATGATACAATTTTATATCAAAAAAGAATACTTTTCAAGTATTCTTTTTAATTTTTTAATAAGAAAGCTCTGTAAAATAGATTTCATAATTTCCTTCTGTAGAAATTAATAGTTTTCTACCTTCTCTTTCTTCTATTTTACCATATTTAATAATAATTTCCTCAATTTCTGTATCAGTTAAGTTTCTATTTTTAATAGTTTTTTCCTCAAAAATATCTGCCTCAAGCTTTTGAATTAAAGTCTCTTTTTCTATTTTTTCCTTAGACGAAACTGTTTTATCTATAATTCCTTGATGATTTATAGTAACTCCTATTGTAACTCCTGCTAATATCAATAATATTATTATGGTTACAATTAATGTTATCAATGTAACACCTCTTGTATCTTTCATTTTCTTTCTCCTCCTATGTTTTATCATTTTTCCTCTTCAATAAATATTTTTCCTCTAGCATTTAGCTTTGTAAATACATGTCCATCATCTAATTTGTTTTTAATTCATTCTTTTTTATTATTAACACCATTAAGTATACAAAATTTAACTTAACAACTGTATGCTATATAACCTAGAATCTTTAATTTCCTCCAATAGCAATTATATAAATTGTTTTATTATTGTCATCTATATATATATCAGTAACTGAAGCATCCTCTACATCTTTAGACTTTAAAATTCCAATATTTTCTAACTTTTTCCAGTTATATTTAATATTATTTGGATTAAACTTCATTTCTAAATTTTCTATTTTTGAACTTTCCTTTTGATTCAAAAAATTATTATAACTTTCTTCTGTTAGTTCTGCTAAAATATCAATTTGGTATATTGTTGGTCCAATATCTCTTTCGCTATATAAGCTTTCAAAAGTGTAAAATATTTTTTTGCTTTCAGGGAAATTTTCAAATAAACTGTAAATTGTATCCTTACCCTTCTTAATTTCAATTTTTTTATTTTCTATTGGTAAATTTCCATGTTTTATAAATCTAATATTAGGATATATACATATTAAAATTGCAATAAAAGATATAAGTATAATAATTATTCCAACTATCTTTTTCATATATTTTTCCACCTCATAAGTTTTTGCTAAGATATTTATTTTAAAGCAATTTAATTACATTTAAAATACTCCTCAATTATATATAATAGTTTATCTTTGTTTTCTTTAAATTGGCTTTTTCTATGTCCATTAGCTCCAGATGGATGGGGAAATCCTAATAAACATTGTTCTTTTTTTATCAATTTTTCTTTTATCATTTGTTGTAATATCTCTTCTACTGCTTTACCTAATGGAATTATTAATGTATTCGATAAACATTTTACTTCTTTATAAAAATATTTTTTTGTAAAATCATATAGTATTTTACTATCCATTATCTTAGGATTAGAACCTGTATAATTTTTATTATTTATGAAAACAGGATATGGAATTATTGAAGTGGTATGAAGTAAGTGATCTTTATCTTCAAACAGTTCATTACAAGATTTTATATGTAATTTTCTATTTAGCTCCAATTCATCTAACATTTCAATAAGATTTTTTCTCATACTTCCTACAAATCTTGAACTTCTTTTGCATTCTATTTTTATTTGTTGTAGTTCTACTTCTTTTAATAATGCATTTCTTGCAGTTCTATATGCAATACTAGTTTGTGTCCATCCAGGTGTTATTCCTACTATAAATATTTTTGCTTTATAATTAATTATTTCATTATGTGGTGCATAATAAATTTTGATATTGTCATTATTATATAGTTCAAATTTTTCAATTAATATATCTTCCTTATTAAAGTTATCTAGTTTTTTTATTTCCTTACAATATTTCTCAAACATTCTATCTCCCTACAAATTACTATCTTGTGTTTCGATTATATCACAAAGGACAAGTAATTTTCAACTTAATTACTTGTCCTTTGTAAATTGTATCTCATATATATAAACTTGTAATATTTCCTTTTCATTATATCTACTAAAACAAATACAGTTCACTATATTTAATTTTTACCTATTCTTAAAGTTATAAAGCTTTAAGTAATAAGTAAATTAAAGATAGTGAACTGTAAATATTATCCTATTTCTGCAAAATATTTAATTGTTCTTACCATTTGACTTGTGTAAGAATTCTCATTATCATACCAAGCTACAACTTGAACTTGATATAATCCTTCATCTATTTTAGTAACCATTGTTTGAGTTGCATCAAATAATGAGCCATATTTCATTCCAATAATATCAGAAGATACAAGTTCTTCTTCTGTATAGCCAAAAGATTGACTTGCTTGAGCTTTCATAGCTGAATTTATAGTTTCTTCTGTTATATTATCTCCTTTTACAACTGCAACTAATATTGTAGTTGAACCTGTTACAACTGGAACTCTTTGAGCAGAACCAATTAATTTTCCATTTAATTCTGGAATAACTAATCCAATTGCTTTAGCAGCACCTGTTGAATTTGGTACAATATTAACTGCAGCAGCTCTAGCCCTTCTTAAGTTACCTTTTCTATGTGGTCCATCTAAAAGCATTTGATCTCCTGTATATGCATGAACTGTTGTCATTATTCCTGATTGAATTGGTGCATAGTCATTTAAAGCCTTTACCATTGGTGCTAAACAGTTTGTTGTACAAGATGCTGCTGATATAATTTTATCATCTGCAGTTATTATGTTTTCATTTACACCAAATACTACTGTTTTTAATTCTTTACCAGCTGGTGCTGATATTACTACTTTTTTTGCTCCTGCATCAATATGTGCTTGTGCTTTATCTTTATTTGTATAGAAACCTGTACATTCTAATACTACATCTACTCCAATTTCTCCCCATGGTAAGTCTTTTGCATCTTTTTCTGCATATATTTTTATTGTTTTTCCATCTACTGTTATTGATCCTTCTCCTGCTACTACTGTATCTGCCTTTTCATATCTTCCTTGTGCTGAATCATATTTTAATAAATGTGCTAACATTTCTGGACTTGTTAAATCGTTTATTGCAACGATATCATACCCTTCTGTTCCAAACATTTGTCTAAATGCTAGACGTCCTATACGTCCAAAACCATTGATGGCTACTTTTACTGACATATTTTTTCCTCCTTTAATTGTTGAATATGCTTTGTTATTCAACCTTTTTTATTTAGTATTACCTTATTTTTTTAAGGTAATTCAATTCTATATCAAAAAAGAATACTTTTCAAGTATTCTTTAGAAATTTTTTCCATATTAATTTTTATTTATTATTTGAAACTTTTTTTGCCAATAAACTTATTAATTTTAATATTTTATATCCCAAAAGGCATGTATATATTATTTTTATATAATTTTAGATTGAAAGTAATTGAGATAGAAAATCTTTATAAATTTTATGGAAAGAGTTCAAGCTTGCCTTGGAAGGGTGCCATAAAATTTATTTAGATTTTCTACGAAAATTAGCTTGAGCTCTAAAATTATATAAAAATAATATATACATGCCTTTGGAGATAATACAAATTTTAATAAATAATTAGGATTACTTTAAAATTAATAATAACTATTAGCCCAATAGCTTTTCCAAAACAATAATAAACATAGCATGTGACCAACCAAGACCAATAACCCAATTAGGTTTCAAAGTATCATTATTAACCTGTTCCCCTAAAAAGCAATGCTTTCCAGCAGTTTTCACAACAAAATCAAAACACTCTTTAGCCTTTTTCTTTTCTCCTGAATCTAAATAATATAAAGACATCCACAAGTTCGCAATAGGCCAAGGATTACCCTTCATGTAATGATCTTGTTCAAACCTTTGGTATCCACCAGTATAAGTTCTAATAGTCAAATTAATTCTATCAATAGTATTTCTAACCTTCTTTTCTTTAGGTTTAAAAACTGCAAAAGGTGTAACTATACCAAGCATACTAATATCCATCTTCTTATCTTCAGTATTTCTCAAAAACACTTTACTTTCATCATCAAACAAATTCTCATTAATAAATTTTTTAATTTCAGACTGTAGGTTTTCAATAATCTTTTGATTTTTTAAAACTTTTTCTTGCTTCAATCTATTATTTTCAAAATTAGATACATCATCACCTAAAATTGCATATATATTTTTCATACTTTCAAAAGCTGAATAAATACTTGCTAAAGAGTATAAATGAATTCCTTCATGCATTTCCCATAAATCATAACTTACATGATATTTATGACCATTTATAGAATTGATATTTTGTTCTAATTCTTCTTTAACTTTATCCTCATGAATCTTAATATTTAACCAATCAGAAACATAATTTTCTAAGAATTCAATAGCTTTTTCACACATTTGCAAATTATCTTTTAAAAACTTCTCTGACTTTGTATATTTATAATGTTCATAAATACCATAAACTACACTAGCTGTCTCATCAATTTGATATCCCCAACAAGGAGCTAATTTTCCATCTGTAAAAAATCTTTGTTCCCAACTTCCATTTTTACTCTGTGTCTTTTTACAAAATACTTTATAAAACTTTTCTGTTTCTTTTTCCATCTTTAAAATATCTAAAGCTTTTGTTATAAACACTGCATCTCTTGGCCAACAATATGCATATCTTCCACATTTAGTAAAATCTTCATCTATCTCTGGAGCTGCTATTATCCCACCAGTTTCAGAATTTTGCAATAATGGAAATAATAAAATACTTCTTTTATATATTTCAAAAATTTTTTCTTCATAACTATTTGTGCTATCTTTTAAATTTAAACCATTATGCTCTTTTACATACTTCCTCCAATAAGTCTTAGTATCATTATATTCTTTAGAAATATCTATTTTACTTATTCTATTTATTTCGTTTTCTATTTGAGAAACATTTTTATTTTCGTCAACTGCAACACAAATATCTATACTTTTCTTCTCTCCTGGTTTTAAACAACCAATTTCATAACAAAGGCTTGAATCCTTTGACATTCCTATATAATCTTTATCATGTATATCGCCTCTTTTTATTGTTTCTTTACTTCCATGAATTTGGTGCTTTACTACCTTATCTGTTTTTGAATATGTAGACATTACAAAGTCATGTGCATATTGGAACATTCCATTATCTAATATCTTACAACTTACAAAGTTATTTTTATCAGACAATAACTCTGAATGTATAAAAAATCTTATATTTAAATCAATTTTGCTTTCATTCAAAAAAATATATCTTTTAAATAATACATTTTCTTTAATAGAAATAAAATCAGTTTGCACTATTCTTAAATTAAAATATGTATTAGTTACTTCTGTATTTAAAATATTTGTATCTGTATCATAATATTGTTTATAAATATTATTAATATCATCATGCAAAAAAATCACATCAGAATCATTGACCTTTACACCTGTATGATAAAAATTTATATATTGTCTATTATCTTTACTAGGAAAATAAAACCTCTGTAGTTCTCCCTTTTCAGTAAAGGTTGCTATCATGTTTTTATTACCAATAATTGCTTCATTTAAATATTTATTTTGCATTTTTTCTCCTTTTTAATATATAAAATCTAGATTTCATATATCATAATGTAAATTATAATCTATCCTTCTATTACCTTTATTATTTGTTTTTCTAATTCCTTCATTTTTTCATTTATTCTAAATATGTCTTCATCTCTTAAATTTTTATCCTTTAAATCTTGTCTTACATAATCATCCATGTCTTTTATTTCTGATTTCAATTTCTCCAATCTTAATAACATTTCTGACTTCAAAGTATTTTTAATCTTTCTTTCAACTTTATGAGTCCTTTCTATTTGCTCCTTTAATTCATAGGTTTCGCCAAATTCTGGAATAGTTACGCCTATATTTGTTTCTTGCTCTATCTTTTCTTCTAATATCTCTTGTGACTCTGGTTCTCCATGAACTAAAAAGATATGTTTTGGTTTTTTTATAAAAGAATAAATAAAATTCATTAAGCCTTCTTGATCAGCATGACCTGAATATCCTTCTATATATTCAACTTTTGCATTTACTGCAATTTCTTCTCCAAATATTTTTACGTTTTTTGCTCCATTTACTATGCTATAACCTAAGGTACCAGGTGCTTGATATCCTACAAATAGTATGGTTGATTTTGGATTCCATAAGTTATGTTTTAAATGATGTTTTATTCTTCCTACTTCACACATACCACTTGCTGATATTATTATACTTGGTGTTGTATCTTCATTTAAAGCTTTAGATTCATCTGCTGTTCTTGTAAATTGTAAGCCTGGAAATTCTAGGGGATTGTCTCCACTATTTATCTGTTCTTGTGTTTCTTCATCAAATAAATCCATATTTTCTCTAAATACTTCTGTAGCAGATATTGCAAGTGGACTATCTACATATACTGGGGATTTCATTAGAGTTCTATATTTTCTTCTAAATTCTTCATCATCTATTATGTCTTTTAATTTATTAATTTCATATAATATTTCTTGTGTTCTTCCTACTGCAAAAGATGGTATTACTACTGTTCCTTTATTGTCTAGGGTTTCTGATACAATATCTAAAAATAATTTAGCTTTTTCTTCGTTTCTCATATGTAGTCTACTACCATAAGTAGATTCCATTACTAAATAATCTGTATCTTCAATCATCGTTGGTTCACTTAGTAGTGGAATATCGTTATTTCCTAAATCTCCTGTAAATACTGTTTTTGTCTCTTCTTCTCCTTCTTTTACCCATAATTCAATTATACTAGATCCTAACATATGTCCTGCATCATTAAATCTAACATGTATTTCAGGTGTTATTTCTATTATTTTGTCATATTGAACTGGTTCAAATAATTCTAAACATCGTACAGCTTCTTCAGCAGTATACAAAGGTTCTTTTTCTTCTTCACCTTTTCTAATTCTTTTTCTATTTTTCCATTCATTTTCCATTTCTTGAATATGACCACTGTCTGGCAACATTAAGGTACATAGGTCACATGTTGCTTTATGTGCATATATTTTATTTCTATAACCTTCCTTATATAATTTTGGTATTCTTCCAGAATGATCTATATGTGCATGTGTCAATAACATGAAATCTATGTCATTTACACTGAATTCAAAAGCTTCTGCATTTTCCATTTCTGTTTCTGCTTTTCCTTGCCACATTCCACAATCAACTAAAAATTTCTTTCCAGCACCTTCTACTAAAAAGTTTGAACCTGTAACAGTTCTTGTTGCTCCTAAAAATGTTATTTTCATTTGATACCTCCTATAAGAATATTTTTACTTTTTTGTTAAATCTTATTTCTAAATCTTTATTTTTTATTCTCTCACTTATTCCTAATACTGTTTTTTCCTCAAAAACATTATCATCAAATAATTGAATATATAATTTTTCTTTTTCTTTTGTAAGTTTTATACATAATTCTTCTAAGTTTATTATTCTACTATTAAAAATGTTTTTAACCATTTTATAATTTATTTCTTCATCTTTCGAAAATACATTAACAGCTTTTAATTCTCCTGCTCTTTGTATGAGAACTCTTTCTATTCTTTCTATTCTCTTTTGTAATTGTTTTACTTCATATATATGTTTTTCGCTATTAAATGGTATCATACAGTAATATCTAAATTCGTAAATCAATTTAATAATTTCATGTTTAGTTTGAGCCTTGTTTAGTTTTGTATAATAACATCTTAAGAATTCTTTTTGTGCTTCAATTATTAATCTTTCTATTTCGTTATCAATATTTTCTGTATCAAGTAATAAAAGATATTTTCCCTTTTCTTCTAAATCTTTTCTAAAATTTATATATTTTCTAGGACTTAACATATTATTTAGTTTTGCAATTCTTTGTAAATATTTTTCTTTTTCTTTATCCAGCATTTTTGATAAAACTTTAACACTAAAAATCTTCTTTTCTAAAGGTAATAGTTCATTTCTTTTTATATATTCTTCTTTTAACCTCTCATTATTATTTAAAGTTTCCTCTAAATATTTTATTTTTTGTGTTAGCTCTTCTCTTTCTTTTGTTATCTTATTAATAAATATCTGACTATTTTGAGTCTTATCTAATTCTTCATCAACTTCTCTTTTGGCTTGTAAGATTTTATCTTTTGACTTCCCATTATATCTTACTTCTATCAACACAGATAGTTGACTTAATATCTCTATAAAACTTAATCCATCAACTTTTTCATATTTTTTTGACAAATCATTTTTTAATAATTCCATATAGTCTATTATGTATTCTTTATTATATATCCAATCGTTCATAAAAGATGTTCCAAGTAAAATTCTCATATTTTGATATATTAAATTGTGATATATACTTTCCATTTCTTTTGGTATAGTTGTCCATGAATATCCATTAAAGTCTCTCATTGGTTCTACTTGATTTATACTATTTCCAACATTTAAAAGACTTGATAAGGTTTTATTTATTATAAAATAATCTTCTTTTATAATTTCATCCTTTTTACTTATTTTAGAAATACAATACATTAATTTTCTTTCAATTGGATAACATATAATTTCTTTATTATTTTTATCTACTATAAAAGTTTTATTTCCTAATA
This sequence comes from uncultured Clostridium sp., assembly GCA_947245515.1. GTDB lineage: Bacteria > Bacillota > Clostridia > TANB77 > CAG-508 > CAG-269. Next base: position 44,574 of record CAMXQV010000005.1, read on the forward strand.
TTTCGCTTTCCTTTGAATTAGGTTTTACTAATTGTATCTTGTCGCAGTTTTCCTCTATTTGATTTATAAACCTTTTAATAAATTCTTCTTTTGTTTCTACATCTTGTTTTACTGTTTGATAATCTTTATAGGCTACATCTATTTTATATAATATACTAAGGAGAATACTTTTTACATCTTCCTTAAAGTTTTTTGTCTCTAAGGATTTCTCAAGTTCATTATTATAATCTTTTTTTACTAACTTATTAAAAAAAGTATCTTTCTTTCGCAATTCTACTCTCCTTTCATTTTTAATTCATCTAATTGTTCAAGTGTCATTAGAACTTCTCTTGGCTTGCTACCTTGATAACCAGAAATAACACCTCTTTCCTCCATTTGATCTATTATTCTACCTGCTCTTGCATATCCAACTTTAAATCTTCTTTGAATAAAAGAAGTAGATGCTTGACCAGTTTCTACTACTGTTTGAATTGCTTCTGTTAAAAATGGATCTGTTTCATCTTCTTCAGTAGTCTGAGCTATTTCTTTGTCTGTTTTGTTACTATTTTCTATGCTTTCTAAAATATCTTCACTATAAGTTGCAATTCCATTTGACTTGACAAAGTCAACTATTTTCTCGACTTCTTCATCTGATACAAAAGCACCTTGAACTCTTGAAGGTTTTGGAGCTCCTGAAGGAAATAATAACATATCACCCTTACCTAATAATTTTTCTGCTCCAACACTATCTAAAATAGTTCTTGAATCTACTTGTGATGAAACCGCAAAAGCTATTCTAGATGGAACATTTGCTTTAATTAGACCTGTTATAACATCTACTGATGGTCTTTGTGTAGCAATTACCAAATGCATACCTGCTGCTCTCGCTTTTTGTGCTAAACGACATATTGCATCTTCTACATCACTTTTTGCTACCATCATTAAATCTGCAAGCTCATCTATAATTATAACTATTTGAGGTAATTTTCCTACTTCATTTTCTTTTTCTATTGCATTATTATATCCTTTTAAATCACGAACACCTTTACTTGCAAATTTATTATATCTGTCGTCCATTTCTTGTACTGCCCATGCTAATGCACCAGCTGCTTTTCTTGGATCTGTAACTACAGGGATTAACAAGTGTGGTATACCATTATATACTGATAACTCAACAACCTTAGGGTCAACCATTACAAATTTTACTTCACTTGGTTTTGCATGATATATTATACTTGTAATTATTGTATTTATACATACACTCTTTCCTGAACCTGTTGAACCTGCAATTAAAACATGTGGCATTTTAGCAATATCTGCTAACTGAACCTTTCCTGCTACATCTTTTCCTAAAGCAATTGTTAATTTTGATTCACTATCAATAAAGTCAGTACTGTCTAAAACTTCTCTTAAATGAACAGCTTCTCTCTCTTGATTAGGTACTTCTATACCAACTGCTTGTTTTCCTGGAATCGGAGCCTCTATTCTTATTGTTTCAGCTGCTAAATTTAATGCAATATCATCTGCAAGATTTGCTATTTTACTTACTCTAACACCTTCTGCTGGTTTTAACTCATATCTGGTAATAGCTGGTCCAACTGAAACATTTTCAACTTTAGCAGATACACCAAAACTATATAAAGTCTTTTGAAGCTTTGTTGCAGTATCTGTTAAAGCTTTTGCTCCCCCTCTTAAAGCTTTTTTTGTTGGTTTACTTAAAATTTCAATTGGTGGATATTCATAATGTTCATCTTCCACTATAACTGCATGTTCTAATTGTAAAACTGCTTTTTTCTTATCTTCTTTTTCTTCTTCTACATCTTTAAATAAATTAGAGTCAATAACATCTGGTTCAATTGTGTTTGTTTCTATTTTATGTTTTTTAGTTTCTTTTGTTAAGGGCTCTAAGTCATCCTGTGAATGGTCATATTTCTCTAGACCTTGTATCTCTGTATTATCTACAAAAGTCCCACCATAATTAATTTTAATTTGTTCGTTCTTTGGTGCTTTTTGATCGTTCTCTATTTTTGCCATTTGGGCTTGAATTCTTTTTTCTTCTCTTTCTCTTTTTCTTCTTTGTGCTGGTGTTTCTGTTTGTTCCTTTTCTCTTCTCTTTCTATTTTCTTCTTTTTCCCCCTGTCTTTCTTCTTTCTTTTCTATCAGCCTTTCAACAAACATATTTATAATTTCAGATAAATTAATTCCAAAAGTAAATACAATTAATATTCCAGCAACACCTATACAAAATATAACAGAACCTACTTCTCCTAATAATTTTTCTAGTGGAACCGCTGCAACAGCTCCAATAGCTCCTCCACCTTTACTTTGACTTCCTAAATAATATGCATCTTTTACGACCTCTGACATTTCTTTAGAATAAGATAATTCTCCAGAAGATATCTGAAGTACACTAAATACCACAGACAAGCTAATTACTGCAATAGTATATTGAATTAACTTAGAAATCATTTCTTCCTTTTCTTCACATGCTAACTTTATTGCCACAAAAAATATTCCTATTGGTAATACATATTGCATTATTCCAAATATTCCACCTAAAACTTCATTTAATTTTTGCCCTATTACTCCAGATTTTGTATATATTAAAACAGCAGTTAATATACTTAAAACTATTAGTACTATTATTGTAATATCTATTTTTGATGCTGTTTTCTTCTTTTTATATTTTTTACCTCTTTTTGCCATTTCATCCTCCTTTAAGATGATTTTTGGGACGGAGGAAAAAATCATCTCTAAATTCAATTTTTATATAATCTCATATTATTTTTTTATTTTAAGATGATTTTTTCCTCCGTCCCAAAAATCATCTTTGCAACTTAAAAATCAGATTTCAAAAGTCTTGTTTTTTGACTTCTGGCATCTGACTTTTGCTCTTTTTATTCTAATTCTTTTCTACTATTTTGTATTGTTTTTATTGTATCTTCTAAGGCTATTTGCATTAAGTTTAATGCTTCTGTCATATTTGTTCCTAGCCTGTCTAAGGTTTCTTTCATTACTTCTTCTGTGTTTGCTAATAAGCTATCTGCATATTCTTTTGTTCCTTTAGAAATTTCTCTGGACATTTCATTTGCTGTTTCAATAATTTCTGTTTTTTGGTCATAGGCTTTTCTTGTAATTTCATGCTCATCTATCATAGAGATAATTCTATTTTCTGCTTCTTTTACTATGTTATCAGCTTCTTTTTGTGCTTCAACAATTATACGTTGTCTTTCTTCTTTGACCCATTTTGCTTGCTTTAATTCATCTGGTAATTTTAGTCTAATTTCTTTTATAATATCCATTAGTTGCTCTTTGTCTATTATTCCTTTAGAAGAAAATGGTATATTTTTTGCTTCTTCTAATATGTCTTCTAAAGTATCTAATAATGTGAATATTTCCATTAGTTTGCCCCTTTCTATTCTTATTTCTTTTTGAAAAAAATAAGATTTGCTCGACCATATTTTCTTTTATCAATCATATCTATATCAAGTTCGTTAATCTTGTTTATTATTTGTTCTTCATCTGTTTCAACTATTATTATAGCTTCTTCTTTTAATAAGTTGTTTTTTATTAATAATTGTATGGCTTTATAGGCTAATTCTGTTTTATATGGTGGATCAAGATAAATTATGTCTAATTTCTCCTTTACTTCGTTATTTAATACAAAATCATAGTCTTTGTTATATATTTTTGTTTGTTTTTCAAAATGAGTCTTTTCTATATTCTTTTTTATTATTTCTATTGCCTTTTTTGAGTTGTCACATAAAATTGCTTTTTTAGCTCCTCTGCTTAATGCTTCTAGCCCTATTGCACCACTTCCAGAAAATAAGTCTAAAAAAGTACTTTCAAGTATTTGATTTTGTAGAATATTAAATAATGATTCTTTTACTCTATCTAAGGTTGGTCTTGTATTTGTTCCTTCTAAAGTTGCTAGTTTTGTTCCTCTTGCTTTTCCACTTATTATTCTCATAAATTTGCCTTTCTTTTGATATGATTATTTTATTCTTTTTTATTTGGTGGGTCAATAGTATTAATAGAAATGTAACATATATTTAACAGGATTGTAACATATATGCACATTTTCCTTGTTTTTACTTTTGTTTTGACATTAGACTACTTTTATTTTGTTTTTTATATATTTTCCTAAAGAACAAATTTATAAAATAAATTTGTGTACAAGATATTTAATATAAAAGAAGACCATCTTTTTGATAGTCTTCTTCTGTATTTTTTCTTATGCATCTCCTTTATTTACATCTTTTAGTAATTCTAATTGTGATATTAAAAGAGATTCCATTTTTGCTTTATAAATATCAAATTGTTTTTTTAAATCTTCTAACTCTTTTTTCTTTAAAACTATTTGATTTTCTAGTTCTATTGTCTGCTGTTTAACTGTATCTTTAGCTTCACTAATAATTTGTTCTGCTTGTTGCTTTGCTATATTTTTAACATCATCTGCTGTACTCTGTGCAACAACTAAGGTACTTTGCAAGGTTGATTCAATGGTTTTGTAATGTTCAAGACTTTTAGATAATTCCTCGACTTTTGATTTTAACTCTGTATTTTCTCTATAACTCTTAAAATAGTCTACTGTTAACTCGTCTAAAAAATCATCAATTTCTTCAACATTATATCCATTCATTAATTGTTTTGAAAATTTTTTATTTTCTATATCCAAAGGTGTTATCACTATTTTACCTCCTTACAGCATATTTCCAATTAATTCATTCCATTATTTTTTAGCCAAGAAACTGATAATTTATTTCTCATTTCTTCTCTTGCCATTTCATTTGTAATTTCATAATTTGATGGTGCAACTAAAAATATAGAATTTGATACTTTTTGAATATATCCATCTAATGCATATACTCCACCACTAATAAAGTCTACAATTCTTCTAGCTACATCTTTGTTTACATACTCTAGATTAACAATTACAGATTTTTTTTCTTTTATGAAAGCACATATTTCATCTGATTGTTCAAAAGATGTTGGCTGAGATATAACCATTTTTATAGAGTTTGTTTGTGTTTGTTGCATTGGAACTACTTTATTTTTTCTGCCAAATATTTTTTTATCTTCTAATATTTCTTCATCTTCATCTTCTTCATATTCATATATATTTTCATCATCGTATTCTTCTGTCTCTTTATCCATGCCAAATAGGTCCCATACTTTGTTCATTAGTGCTCCTGCCATATAATAACCTCCTAAATCATTTTCTTTTTTGCTTATACTAAGTATCCACTTTTTTAAGCATATTGTCAACATTTTTTCATAATATTACATTTTTTTAATAAAATTGTAATGTTTTCGTAATATTAATTTATTTTTTCTAAATTTGGATTTATTATAATTTCATCATATATATTAATTTTTTTGTATTTCTTAATTTCGTCACTAGTCATGCCTTCTTTTTTTAATTCATCTGTTGTATATCCTTCAATAATAGAATATTTTTCTCCTTCTTTCTTTACTTTTATTAAAATTTTACTTAAATATCCAGCACTACTCCTTACTACATATTTTTTTCCGTTTTCTTCTGCAATAGCATGGTTTGGTACTTTAAGTCCAGATGCACTCCACCAAATTAGTTCAAAAGATATTTTTCTATAATTTATTAATTCTTTTATTTCTTTGTTTATTTTTAAAAATAGAACTACATCTCCATCTTGTTCATTAATAATATTAGTTATTTCAGCTGGAACTTCTGCATTATTTGATAATCTTATTTTGATTTTTTTTCCTACCTCTGTTTGTTTTGCCTCCTCTGATGAAGTAATCGTAGCTATATAACAGCTAAAATTATCTATTATCTTCCCACACTCATCATTTGTTGCTACAACTTTACCTGTTTTTAAATCCAAACTTTCTAAATATTCTTTGCTTAAGGTTTCAAAATTTTCTGTAGTAAGTGTCTCTTCAAAGCCATCAACTTTATAAGATACTATTCCACTTTTTGGTGAAGTTACATATTCAGCTCCAGAATTCAAACTATTTTCGTATCTTTTTCTTTCTTCAATTAACTGGTTCAAATATGAACCTTTTGGGCTAGCATCACCAGCTATTTTTGATTTTTTCTTTACTAGATTATCAATTTCTCTTTTATATTCTTCTAATTTTGTTACATCTTTTAATTTACTAATACTATAAACCTTTTCATCAATTTGTTTTTCTAGTAATTTCATATCTGATAGACATAAACTCTTATCATTTTTCATTACCTCTTGTATTTTTTTATCTAGTTCCAATACTTTCTTCTTTAGATTTTCTTCATTATTGCTATAATATCTAAATATATTTTCGCTTTTCGCTACCTTCTCTCCTTCAATTTTTATTTGTTCCATACCATTTTTATAGTTCTTACCTTTTACTACTGTTTCATCTCTTATTACATATCCAACTACTGTTTCTTCTTTATACAATTTTCCCTCTTCTATTGTAAAAATATCTGTAGGTTCTTTTATTAATAGATACATGGTATATAAGACATATACTAATAACAAAAATAATACTATATACATAATTATTTTCTTCTTATCTATTTGCTTATCTTTTGATATCTGTGTTTTTTCTTCCATTTTACTCCTCTAGAATAATTTTTATATTCTTTTTAATTTCATCTTCTCCGTCAATCCATTTAGTCTGTTTATTCTTTCGAAACCATGTTAATTGTCTTTTAGCATATCTTCGCGTTTCCATTTTGATTTTTTCTACCATTTCTTCATAAGAAATCTTATTATCTAAATACTGAATTACTTCTTTATAACCTAGTCCCTGTATCGAAGTTGGAAATTGGTTATATTTTTTGTGAATTTTTTCCACCTCTTGTATTAATCCATCTTCAAGCATTATATCAACTCTTTGATTAATCCTTTCATATAATTTTTCTCTTTTCCAAGAAAGTGCAAATACTTTATAATCAAATTCTATTTCGTTTTTTCTTGATACTATTTCTTGCTCTGTTTTGTTTTTTCCTGTTGCCTTATATATTTCTAATATCCTAAAAATTCTTTTTCTATCTTTTCGACTAATTTTTTCTATTGCAATAGGATCTATCTTTTTAGCTTCCTCATACAGTTTATCTAAGCCTTCTTTATCTGCTATTAACTCTAATTGTTTCCTATATTGTTCATTAAACTCAATATTTGGATAGTCTATTTCATATATTAGACTATCTAAATATAAACCAGTTCCACCAACAACAATTGGAACTTTGCCTTTTTCTAAAATTTCTCTAATTGCTATTTTAGCCTCTCTTTTATAATCTGCTACACTAAATCTTTCATCTGGTGAAACTATATCTATCATATAATGTTTAATTCCTTTTTTTTCTTGTTCTGTTGGCTTAGCAGTTCCTATATTCATGTCTTTATATATTTGCATTGAGTCACAAGATACTATTTCTCCTTTTATTTTCTTAGCTAATTCTATTGATAATGCAGTCTTTCCTGATGCTGTAGGACCACATATTACTATTACTTTTGGCTTTGACATTTTTTCTCCTTTTTTATAAAAAACAGATAATTCCTTTTAATTTATTATTTTCTAGAAAATTTTCTTTCTATATCATATTTTGTCATTTTTATTGCTGTTGGTCTACCATGAGGGCATGTAAAGGGATTTGGTAATTTTAATAATTGAGCCATTAAACTTTCTACTTCTTCAGAGTTTAATGCCATATTAGCTTTTACTGCTGCTTTACAGGCTACTGTAGCAATAAATTTTTCTTCTTTTTCCTGTTTTGCTGTTCTTGCTACTGTATTGATTTCATCCAAAGTTTCTAAAAATAATTCTCTAGTGTCTAAATCTATACAAACTGTTGGAACACCAGTTAATTTAATTGTATTTTCTCCAAATTCTTCTAAACTAAAACCAGCTTGTTCAAACATTTTTATATTATCTTTAGCTATATCCATTTCTTTATGTGATAAGGTTATTACATCAGGTAATAATAGCATTTGCGAATCTTTTGAAGTATCACTATAATAATTTTCCTTTACTTTTTCATACATAATTCTTTCGTGTGCTGCATGTTGATCTAATATGTACATTTCGTCATTAATTTCCAATATTATATAGGTTTTAAAGGCTATACCTATAAATTTATAATTTGGTGTTTCAATTTCTTCTTGTCCTTCAAATACTGATACATTATCTTTTACAATATCTATTGCTGTTTGTTGATTTTCTTCTATTACCTTTTCTTCTTTTTCTTGTATTGGTAAGGTTCCAAATAATTTTGCATACATCTCATTAAAATCTTCTGAAACTGTTTTGGGGTTGTCTTTTAAGTCATTCATTTTCTCTTTAACTTCTTCAAATTCTTTTTGTACCTCTTCATTATCTATTTTCTTTATCTCTGAATCAATATCTTTAACGTTTTGTGTTTTTTCTGTAATTTTATCGCTTTCCAAACTATCTCTTTCAGTTAATTGTTCTGTTTTACTTTTTGCTTCTGTTTCTTCTTTTTCGTTTTCTTGTATTTTTTCTTCCTCTTGTTTCACTTCCCTTGTCTCTAATCTATACTCTTGTGTTTTTTCCTCTACTTTGTTTATTTCTTTTTCATGTATATCTTTTTCAAGTTTTTCTTTCATTTGCTTTAATTGTGTTAAAATATCCTCAGTGTTTATTGGCTGTCCTATATTTAAATCTTGAGCTTTTTTTATATTATTATTTTTTTCCCTTTCTTTAACTATATCTTCAATTACATTTGTTTTTATTTTGCTTTCTTCATCATTATATTGTTCTATTTCTCTTTCTTTTTGTTTCCTAAAAGAAAATAATCCTCCACTTTGTTGCTTGTTATTGTTTTCTCTTATTATTCTTAATCTTTCTTCAAAACTTTGTGCAGATCTATCTATTGTCCCATATTTGTTTTCTGTATTTGCTACTAGTTCAGTTTTTAATAAGGTATCTTTTATAGCATGATATATAGCTTGGAATATTTTATTTTCTTCTTGAAATCTTACTTCTAATTTTGCTGGATGTACATTTACATCAACTTTTGCTGGGTTTATCTCTATATTTAGTATTACAAATCCAAATTTTCCTATTGGTATTAGACCTTTATAGGCTTGTTCTGTCGCTGATGTTAAGGTCTTATCTTTTATATAACGTTTGTTTACAAAAAATAATTGGTTTGATCTATTTGATCGTGCAATTTCAGGCTTTCCAATTATTCCAGTAATTTTGATGTCTTCATATTGATAGTTTGTTTCCTTTGTTCCCTTTACTACATCTTTTCCATAAATGCTATATACTACATCTTTTATTTCTCCACTTCCATTTGTTTGTATTATTGTTTTTCCTGTATTTATTAATTTTATAGCTATATTAGGATTTACTAAAGCTATTCTTGTTACTACATCTTCTATATATCCTGATTCTGTGTAATCTTTTTTTAAAAACTTATATCTTACTGGAGTATTGAAAAATAAATTTTTTACTATTATTGATGTTCCTTTCTGACAACCTATCTCTTCTTTATTTATTACTTCTCCTGCTTCTACTACTACTTTATAACCTGTGGCTTGTGTTTCTGTTTTTGATACTAATTCTACTTTAGCTATTGATGAAATACTAGCCAAAGCTTCCCCTCTAAATCCCATAGAGGTTACTTCTTCTAAATCCTCTGCTGTTCTTATTTTACTTGTTGCATGTCTCTCAAAGGCTATTTCTAAATCATCTTGTGCTATTCCTTTTCCATTATCTGTTACTTTTATATAAGATATTCCACCATTTTTTATTTCTACTGTTATATTTGTTGCTCCTGCATCTATTGAATTTTCTACCATTTCTTTTATTACTGATGCTGGTCTTTCTATAACTTCCCCAGCTGCTATTTTATTTATTGTTAAATCATCTAATAAAACTATATTTCCCATTATTTTTCCTCCGTTTTTCTTCTCCTTTGTTTCATATTCTATCATAAAGTATTTTAAAAATCTATAATCTTATAACAATTGATGAACAAATCTGAAAAATCAAAAATTTTTCAGTAAATTTGTGTACAAGGTTTTTATATAATATAAAGTTAGAACTACTTTCTTATTATATAAAAATAAAAGAAGATGTCCTATTAAATTGGACACCCCATTATTTTTTTATTTTTCTGTATTATCTTCTTTATTTAATTCTAATTGTTTCTCTAAATTATTTGTTACAAACAATAAAGTTAATATATATACAACAGTTGAAATTGGCATTGTAAACCTGCTAATTGGTAATCTTGTAATAGAAATTAAACTAAAGAAAACTCCTTGTGCTAGTATTAATGAAACTATTACTTTTACTATAGCTTTTATACTATTTATTTTCAAATATCTAATAGCCATGTAAACTATTATAATTAAAGTAGAAATTAAAAATGGTAATAAATATGGTTTAACAATATCTCTTCCTCTAGTATGTGGAATTGAGACAATTTTTATATTATCTGATTTTAAATCTGTCCCATATTTTTCATTTATTTTTGTTACTAAATTACTTTTTTCTTCATCTGAAAAGTCTTCTGCAATTATACTTACAGAATCTTCAAATACTTCTACTTTTTGTATTATTACTTTTTTGTTATTTAATACTTCTTTTGTAATCTGTTTTATATCTGAAGTTTCAAATTCTTTATTTAAATATAATTCTATTTTTTTACTATCTTTATATATTAATTCAAAATTAAATCTAAATATAGCTGTAATTACTATTCCAACAATAATTACTATAATACTTATTAAAATAATTATATTTCTTGTTTTATTTTCTTTCATTATCTTACCTCCTATTTATTTTCTGCTTTTATTTTTAATAAACTTCCTGTTATTGCAAAGTTATAAATTAATATTAATGAAATTCCCCAGAACATTATCATTCCAAAACTGCTTACAGGAATCCAATTTATAAAACAGAAGGTTATAATAGCTATTGCTATTGGAATTATTCTAGTTATAAATTCCTTATAAATTTCTTTTAATTGTTTTTTGATATTTACTTCTACTGATGCTTTTTTTAATAATTTGTATATAAATAAATATTCTAAAACTAATACTAATGCAACTCCAAATAATCCATCTATTGTTATTACAACATTTGCATATCTTATTAATAGCATTAATACTGCAAATAATCCAATATATGAAATCGCTCCAATTATTCCATTCGTTTTATATTTTATACTTAATACTATTAATGCTATGACAATTATTCCTATTGCTATATATTTAATAATTTGTAATTGTTCATGTGTAAGATCTGTTTTTATATATTGATTTTCTTCTATATCATATTTTATTGGCATATTACCTGTATCTAAAACACTTGCCATGTTTGAGGCTTGTTGTATATATCCTTGTAAGGTATCTGTATCTGTTGATGCTTGTCCTACTGATAATTGTAATTTTCCAATTTTATTTGTCTCATCAAAACTTGTTGACATTATATCTTCATCATCAATTTTCATTGTTATTGTTTTTTCTTCTGTTTTATTTTCTTCACTTTTATTTTCTTCTGACTCTTGAGTTGTACTATCTTTTGTAGTATTTTCGTTATCTGTTTCCTTTGTTCCATCTGTATTTTCTTCTGAATTTTCTACTTTAACATATTTGTTGCTTATATCTTCTAGTTTCTTTGCACCTTCTTTATTAAACTCAATATTTAAATATACAGCTGTTCCAGCATTTGTTGCTGATGTTGCTGAAGGATTTGCTCCATACATTACACTTGAAAGCTTTATATCACTATTATTTATTAAGACTTCTTTTGTTTCTGTATCTATGATTTCAAATTTACCTGTTGTATTTAAATTACTTACTATGTTATCAGTTCCTTTATTTTCTGTAGTTTGAATTACTAAATCACCTGTTTGCTCATTTAGTTTAATGTTGTAGTTTTGAACATTTAATTTTTTTAATCTCTTTTCCACTATTTCTTTTGCTTTTTTATAATTTTCAGTTGTTAGTATTTCTTCTGGGTTATATGGTGTTTCTTCTTTTGTATAACCCTTTTCTTTTATTTGTTCTTCTGTTAAATTACTACTGTCTTCTACTTTTTTTCCATTTTCATCTTTTATTGTTGTTTTATTTGATTTATTTACTTTAAGTATAATTGTTCTGCTTCCTTTTAAGTCCATTGCATATGAATAATCTTTAATTTGATTTTCCATTCTATTTTGTACTTGAGTGTATACTCCTAAAAATGCAGTAACTGATATTAATATAATTGCTAATATTATTGTTAATATTTTTATTTTTTTCATTCTTATTCCTCCATTATATTTGTTTTATATTTTTAATACTAACTTAAATTATAATTTATATTGTAAGCATTTTTTGTGTTCTAAATTCGTCTTTTTAAATTTTATATTAAAATGGAAAAAATATCAACTATTTTTTTAAATTAAATAATTAAAAAAATAATTACCACTTAAAACAATAAAACTAACTCATGTATTTATTTTATAAATTTAAATGGTAATTATAATTATTATAAAAATTTTTTATAACTCTATTTTAGATTAAAGGTACCAACATCTTTATTCCATAATTCAATTAAATATTTTTTCTCTGTTTTAGGAATTAAAGCCATTCTAAAAGCTGACATAGGTCTATCGTATCTATACATAGCCTTTTGACCATCTGATACAGCAGTTTGCCAACCATAGTTATTAACTAAAATCTGATACACAATAGAATAATTAGTATAATCTTTCAATTTCATCTTAATTCCTGAAATACCAAAATTATATTTACCTTCATATTCTTTTGGTATTGGATTTTTGCCATTTATATCTGTCTTATTCTTAGAGTTAATTCCGCTTCCACCAAATATAAAACTCTTTTTATTATTTAAGTTAACTAAAGTACCTGATAACATTGAAGAAAATCTAGTAGCACTTGGATTATATCCATATGAATATGGTGTATTATAGGTATCACATGTTGCCTTACTTCCCTCTCCCCAATATGAATACACAAAAGCTTGAGCTTGAATAAAATCTTTATCTACCTTTCCATCTACATGAAAAGCCAGTGATTCTGTTTTTAAAATTGGATTTATTTTAACTGCTGCCTTTCCGGCAATATCATAATTTCCATATCCAAAAGTCCAACCAACTTCTGAATTGTGAGATCCGTAAACTATTTTTATATTTGTTGCTTTTGTAATATTTATTTCTATTTTTGCCTTATTTTGTGCAAAATCCATTACTTCAAAAATATATGAAACGTTATTGCTAAATTCTTTTGTTAATTTCAAACTGTCTGCTGATATATTCCAACCATCCATTTTTCTAATAGCTTCATTAGAGGTAATTATTGCATCTACTTTTCCCTGTGAAATCTCCTTTTCTGTAAATTTTGGAACAGGTAAAGTATTATCTATTTTTATTTCTGTATTTATTACTTTTTCTATATTTTTATTATCAGCTTTATCAACTATTGTTCCTTCTTTAATTTTTATCTTTAGTGATCCATCTCCAGTTATTCCTTTTAATTTTATTTCATAAATTATTGTGTCTTTATCTTTACTTAGCTCTTTTATCTCAAAAACCTCTGGATTTATTACTTCATTCTCTACTAAAATTTTTATATTATCTTTATTAAAATTATTTTGAATAATATTTTTTTCAGTGACTTTTATTTTAGCAGTTATTGTATGTGTTTTATTAGCATATTTTTCATAGCCTATATTTGTATTAGATATTTCAACTAATTCTATGTTTGGAACCTTTCTGTCTATATCTATTGTTACAGCTGTATAAATATTTTGAAAATTATATTTTGCGTAATTAATAATACTTGTACCTAGTATTATTAAAAATAAACTTATAAATATAAATACTTTCTTTTTTATTTTTGATTTGTATATGCTTTTTCCTCCCTTCCTTATATTTCATTTCCTATTGCATGAATTAAAAAATTGTATTCTTTTAACTTTATTCCATCTTTTGTATCTTGTATATCTGAATTATTTCCTTTTTGATATTCCCAATTCCATTCGATATTAATAGTTTTACTTTCTTTTTTTGTTAAATTTCCTTGTAAGGAATTTGTTAATTCTTCTAAGGTTTTGTATTTTTCTTTTTGGCCTTTTATTGAAAAATTCAAATTTTCTGGTTTATTATTTAAACTTTCAAATTCCATTTTGTAATAAATATCTTTATTTGACTTTAATACTATTTCAAATTCTCCCTTTGTTCCTGGTTGTATTTTTTCCTTTACTAACTTTTTTAAATCTACTGTTTCTATTAAATTTACTTTAGTATATATTTGTTTATCTCCTTTAAAATTAATTATATATTGATTTTGCTTTAGATTTTCGTTTATTGAATTTGACTGTGAAAATAATTTGAAAAAAATAATATCGTCAAAGGTTTCCTTTTTAACATTTTTTAATATAAGAAATAAAATAATTAAAATTACTAATATTAGAAAAAAAATTAAAATTCTTATTTTCTTTTTCATAGTGCCTCCTTTATGCTTTTAGTTGTTCAGAATGCACTTTTATTTGTAGGTCTTGCATAATATCTTCTACTGAGGTTGATTTTGTTTTATCATATTTTACTTCTAGTCTAAATTTATCTTGCTTCTTATCTTCTTTTGTTAAGGTAAAATATTCAGATTGATTATTATTTATTAAAATTTCTTCATCATTTTTGAATAATTTTATTATTATTGCATCATCTTTTTTGTTCAATATTTCTACCTTGTATTTCATGTCTACTTGAGTAATTTTTCCTTTTTCATTATAGTTTTTAACTATAAAATTATATTTTCCTTCGCTTTGCTTTGCTGTAAGTTGTATTTTTGGATCATTCTCCACTGTAACTATTGGCTCTGCAACCTCACCTCTTCCTTTTATTTGTGTACTACTTATTGCCTTTCCTATACTACATCCAGAAAAGAATAATATTAATACCATTATTATTACACTTATTAAGGTTACTTCCCTTCTTTTTTTGTTTATAAATTTCATTGCATCCTTCCTTTATATGTTTTCATTTTTATTTCTATAATTCTATAAGTTTTTATGAATTTGGATTTATTTGATTTCCTGATACTATAACATCAAAGGTATAATTAGAAATTATTTTTCCGTCCTCTGTATCTATTTTGTCGTTTGTTACTATTTCTTCTTTTGTGTTTCCAGTTTCATATTTCCACTCCCAATTAATTGTAAAGGTTTTCTTTTTTTGCTCTTCGTTTGAGTTTATTACTCCTGATAATACTGTTGTTAATTCGGTAATTGAGCTATATTGTATATTATTGTATGTAAATTTTAAATTCTTGGGTTTGTTTTGTTCGTTTGTAAAATTTATACTATAATATATTCCTACGTCTGAACCTGTGCTATCTACTACTATATCAAATTGTCCTTTTGTTCCTGGTGCAATTTTATTGTTTAATAAGGTTCCATTATTATAGCTTGATTGTAAGTTAATTGTTTGTACTTTTTCTTCTTGTCCATTTACTTTAAAGTTCCAAGTTGCTACTTGTGCTATTCCTTCTCCTTTTAATCTTGCAACATATTTAGAATATACTTGTCCTCCTACAAAGGCTAATAGTGTTACTAATAATATTCCTATTGCAATTAAGATTTTTCTTTTTTTGGTCAAAGGCATTCCTCCTTTTTTGTATTTTTTATAAATTACTTTTTAAAATAATTTATTTTTAGTTGTACTTTTGGATTTATTTAGATTTTTTGGAATTCTAAATTTTTTGAATCAATTTTATAGAATTATAGAAATATAAAATGTATTTAAATTATAATTACAAAAAAATAAATTGTCAATTAAATTGTTGCAGAAAATAAAACTTTTCATCGCAAAATTCGACATTGACAATTTCTTTTTATTTTTTGTTTACTCCTACTATTCCACCTAATATCCCAAAAACTATTCCTACTGCAATCATTATTACACTTTGTAGGTTTATTCCAAATTTCCAATTTAGTAAACTTGATATTAAGTATAATATTATTATGTATATTGCTCCAACACTTCCTCCATTTAGTATTCCATTTTTTTTCATTTTTAAGTTTCCTATTGAACTTCCTATTAATATGCTTATTGCTGTTAGTACTATTATTACAGGTGTAATTGTATTTTCACTTATGTTGGTGTAGGTAAGTATTATTGAAAATATTATTAATAATATAAAACTTGTTATTAAAGATATCCCTACCCCTTTTGCAATACTTTTGCACATTTCCATTTGTTAACACCTCTTTTTCTTTTATTCAATTTATATGTATGTTTTTATATTTTAGAACTTTATTTCAAGTATTCTATCTAGGATGTCTTTTCTAGAATAGAACAAATAAGAAAATCTCAAAAGGCTAGAGATTGTAGCTTTTTATACAATAGAAAAGTACAACTTTCCTATTGTATAAAAAAAGGGGCTGTAAAAAAAGTCCCAACGAAAAATGAGATTTGAGTTATAATTT
>CAMXQV010000006.1 GCA_947245515.1 uncultured Clostridium sp.
AATACTACAAATTTTTTTATAAAAGTTTGTTTCACATCATTGACACATATACAATTTTTTATAAAAAATTGTTAAATTGTATTGACATTTATCTTAAAATAGGTTATACTTTGTCTTGTGTTAAACATATATAGTTGCTCCCTTAGCTCAGTTGGTCAGAGCAACCGGCTCATAACCGGTGGGTCCAAGGTTCGAATCCTTGAGGGAGCACCATAAAAATAATCGTTTGAAAAGCTTATTTTCAAACGATTATTTTTTATAGTAAAGAGATATTATATAGGTTTAACACATCAGAACTATATAAATAAGAACAAAAGTATTGACAATCAGGTTAATACAGTATATTATCATAAAAAAAAGGAGCAATAAGTAAAGAAAAGAGATATCCAAGTTTTTATTTTAAAGAAAAATAGGGAATTTGATAAATAGCAGAGGAGAGATACATGGAAATAACAGGTGAAGTACTAGATATACGATATAAAAATGAAATAAATAGTTATACAATAGCAGATTTTGAAACAGAAGAAGAAATAACAACAATAGTAGGATATCTACCATTTATAAATATTGGAGACACTCTAAAATTAGAAGGAAAATTTGTAGAGAACAAAGAATATGGAAGACAATTCAAAATAGAAACCTTTGAAAAGATGCTACCAAAAACAACAGGGGCACTACAACGATATTTAGCAAATGGAAACATAAAAGGGATAGGAGAAGCAATATCAAAAAGAATAATAAATAAATTTGGAGAAGAAACTATATCTATATTAAAATATGAACCTTTAAAGCTAGCACAAATAAAAGGAATATCAGAAAAGAAAGCAAAGGAAATATCAGAAAGTTTTATAGAAAACTGGGAAGTATGGCAAATAGTTGGATTTTTAGAAAGATTTGGAATAGGAGCAGAACATGCAAAAAAAGTATATGAACTATATGGACTAAATGCAATAGAAGAAATAGAAGCAAATCCATATGTTTTAATAGATTTAGCAAGAGGAATAGATTTTAAGCAAATAGATAAAATGGCATTAGAAATTGGAATAAGTTATGACAATGACAAAAGAGTAGAAAGTGGAATAAAATATGCATTAATTAGAAGTACCTATAATGGAAATAGTTGTGTTATAGAAGAAAATTTAGAACAATTTGTAATAGAATTATTAGATATAACAAAAGAAAACATAGAAGATGGAATAATAAATCTAAAAGTAAAAGATGAAATTGTAGTAGAAGAAAGAGAAAACAACAAGTATATTTACTTAAAGCCTTTTTATGAAACAGAACAAGAAATAGCAATTAGAATAAAAAGGTTAAAAGAAAGTAAAAATATAAAAAAAGTAAATAACGTAAAGGAAGAATTAAAGAATTTAGAAGGAAACTGTAAAATAGAATTATCAAAGAAACAAAAAGAAGCAATAGAAGTAATAAACGAAAATAATGTAACAATTATAACAGGTGGACCAGGAACTGGAAAGACTACAATTATAAAAAGCATAATTGATATATATGAAAGAAATGGAAAAAAGGTAGTATTATGTGCACCAACAGGAAGAGCGGCAAAAAGAATGACAGAAGCAACAGGAAAAGAAGCATCAACCTTACATAGACTATTAGAAATAGGAAAAATTGACGACGACAGTCTATATAATAACAATACAGATTATGAAGGAGCACCAATAGATGCAGATATAATAATTATTGATGAAATGTCTATGGTAGATATGTTTTTAATGAATTATCTCTTAAAGTGTATTTATAAAAGTACAAAACTAATATTAGTAGGAGATGAAGATCAATTAGCATCAGTAGGACCAGGAGCAGTTTTAAAAGATTTAATACATTCAGAAGAAATAATAACAATACACTTAGACAAAATCTTTAGACAAGCAGCAAAAAGCAAAATAGTTTTAAATGCACATAGAGTAAACAAAGGAGAACCCTTTTTAAAAAAAGAAGAAGACTTTTCAAAAGAGATGCAAGAAGATTTCTTTTTCATAAAACAAAATTCACAAGAAAGAGTAGTATCAGAAATAATATCATTATGTACAGGTAGGTTAAAAAAATTTGGAAACTATGATTTCTTTCAAAATATACAAGTATTAACGCCAACAAAAAAAGGGATAATAGGGACAAGGGAACTAAACAAAGTATTACAAGAGAAATTGAATCCAGCCAAAAAACGGACTACCAGAAAAAGCAAGTATGGGAGCAATATACAGAATTCATGATAGAGTAATGCAAATAAAAAACAACTATGATATAGCTTGGCAAAAAGACATAAATGGAAAAAAAGAGTGGGGAAGTGGAGTATTTAATGGAGAGATAGGAACAATAGAGAAAATAGATGAGACGAACAAACAATTAGAAATTAAATTTGATGACGAAAAAAAAGCCTTATATGATTATCAAGACTTAGATCAAATAGAACATAGCTATAGTATTACAATACACAAAGCACAACGGAAGTGAATTTGATGTAGTAATAATGGCAATACCACCATCAGCTCCTAAGCTAATGACAAGAAATTTACTATATACAGGAATAACAAGAGCAAAAAAACTTTTAATTATAGTAGGATATGAAAAGGTAGTGCAATATATGATACAAAATATAGATAGTAAGAAAAGAAATACAGGATTAGAAAGCAAAATGAGACAGTAAGGGCAGTTTTGGTTTGTCTCATTTTTGTTATATTTTTTGATAAATAATTTATAGAATAAAACCAAGTATAATGATGAAAAACATTTTTTAGAAAAAAGCTTAATAAAAAACTTTTAGAATTATTTAAGTCATAGAAATTTATTGTTTCAGATAAAAAAATTTCTTATTTCCTTCATCTCAAAGAATTTTTTAGAACCCTTTAAATCTATAAAATATCAAATAATATATAATATTTCACAAGAATAGAATATTAAAGATTTTAGAAATAATTTTAAACAAAATAAAAAAATACTAAAGGAGATGATAGATATATTAGACAAAATAGTAAAACAAACAAAGACTATTTTAGATGTCTTTTTGGATGTGATTTATCCACAGACTTGTGGGATTTGTGGAAAAATCAACAAGAATTCTCTTTGTAAAAAGTGTAATTTAAGAGTAGATAAAGAATTTAATCTATTTTTTGATTGTAGTATTAAAGATAAATATTTTAATACATTAATTTGCTTTTTTAAATATGAAGGTTTTATTAGAAAGGTATTACTAGATTTTAAATTTAGAGATAAAGCCTTTCTATATAAAACAATTGTTAAAATGATATTAAAACAAGAATTTATATTTGAATTTTTAAATACTTATGATACAATTATACCAATTCCAATAAGCAAAAAGAGAAGATACCAAAGAGGTTACAATCAAAGTGAATTAATTGCAAAGGAAATTGCAAATTTTATTAATATAGAGTATAAAGATAATTGTTTGGTAAAAGTAAAGAATATTATTGAACAAAGTAAATTAAATAAGGAGCAAAGAAGATTAAATATACAGGATGCTTATCTATTGAAAAATGAGAGAGATTTAAAAGATAAAAAGCTTATATTATTAGATGATATATATACAACTGGTAGTACTGTTAATGAAGTTAGTAGAAATTTAGCGAAAGCAGAGCCAAAAAGTATATGTGTTTTAACTATTGCAAAGGATTAAGCTTTAAATTATGAAACTAGGAGGAAGAATGGAGGATTTAGTAGAAAGTATTTTAGATTATATAAGATCTGATTATACAGATTATGCTGTAATGATTAATGGAGAATGGGGTTCAGGTAAGACTCATTTCTGGAACAATAAAGTACGTAAAAAAATTGAATCAATGCAATTAAATGGAAAAAGATATACAACAATATATATGTCTTTATATGGTATTTCAAACTTAGAAGAAATAAGCAAAAAAATCTTTATTGAAACAACACAGCTAATGGATAAAAATTTAAGAAAATATATGGATACGCATGAAAGAACAGTTATTCCAGAATATGCAAAAACAGGTATTGATATGGCAAATCTTTTTGGAGTAACACAAAATGGAGATAAAATTAATTATGATGAGTTTTTTTCAACAGACGATAAGGTTTTATGTTTTGATGATTTAGAGAGAGCAAATGTAGATGTTATTGATATTTTAGGATATATAAATAATTTTGTTGAACATGATCATATAAAAACAATAATAATATGCAATGAAAAAGAATTAGCAACAAAATTAAAAAGTTCAAATTTAGAGATGAAAACTTTTATAGCAACCTATCTTTTAGATAAACAAGGAGAATTAAATAAGTCTGATATACCAATGGTTGAGAAAATTCAAGATAAAATAGAACATGTTTTTGACAAAGCAAATGATTATGAAAGAATAAAGGAAAAGCTAATTGGAGAAACCTTTGAATATGCACCAAAATTTGACTATATTATAAATGGAATTTTAATGAGATATGAAAGTAATCCAGATTTAATTAGATGTCTTAGAGAGAATACAGGTTTAATTATTTCTACCTTTAATAAAAGTGGCACAAGAAATTTAAGAATTTTAAAACATGCATTAAATGATTTTAAAAAGATATATGAAATGGTAAATAAATCTTATCCTAATATTAATAATAGAATAATGCAAACCATGTTAATTTTTACAATTGCAATTTCTTTTGAAATAAAAGCAGGAAAAATTACAAAAGATAAATTTGTTAATATAAAAGACAATGAAGAATACAAAGCAATATTAGTTTCTTCAAGAATATTAATGGATAACAGACAATTTTATATAAAAGAATTCGATAATAATTATTATTATAATTTTAAATCAGAATATCGTTTCTTTAAATTTATAGAGTATTATGTAAGAACTCGTATTTTTGATATGAAATTATTTAAAGAAAATATGGAAACAATCAGAAATACAGTAGATACAGAAAATTTGCCTTCTTATAAACGATTACTTACAGAAGAATATTGGAAAATATCAGATGAACAATTTGAAGTAATTATTAGAGAAGTATTACAACAAGTATTAGAAGGAAAATTGAAACTTATAGATATTGTAAAATTATTTGCATATTTTAGTTATTTTTCTAGAAAGGGTCTTATAGGATATGATTTAAAGACCTTAAAAAATTTATTTTTAAATGGTATGAAGGTTTCATCTCTTACTTCTGAATATTGCCCAAAGGTTAAGGAAGAATTAGGAAAAATAGCTATAGGTGATGTAACAGAAGATATGGATGAAATATTAGAAAATTTTAATATTTTAAATGATCAATTATTAGATAAAATGTATACAGAAAAAGCACAAGAAATAATCAAATGTATTCCAATGAAAATGGAGACTTTTTATGAAAGATTTTATAATGAAGGTATGAAAATACCAATTTTTAAATACTATGATCCACTTCAACTGTTTCAGAGAATTTCCTGTGCAAGTAATGAAGATATAGTGCTGATAAAAGAAAAATTAATAGATAGAGCTGATAGATATAGTAAAGAGATTGAAGCGGAAATGGAAAATATTAAAGAGCTAAAAAGAGTTATTGAAGATTACTTAAAAGGAAAAGAACAATCTATAAAAATTGTAATGCTTAAAGATTTAGCTGATAGTTTAGGGGATATTTTAGATAAATATAAAAAAGATAAGTTATTAGAAAAAGATGAAAATATAGTATAAAATAATATTTAATAAAATTTTGGAAAAACTTTATTTTAAAGTTTTTCTTTTTTGTATAAAAAATTCCTTTTTTGACATACTAAAATTAGACAAAAAATTAAAAGGAGGAAATCTTATGAAAGCAACAGGTGTTGTAAGAAGAATAGATGATTTAGGAAGAGTAGTAATTCCAAAAGAAATAAGAAAAACATTAAGAATAAAAGAGGGTGATCCATTAGAAATATTTACAGATAGAGAAGGTCAAGTAATATTAAAGAAATATTCTCCTATTGGTGAGTTATCAGAATTTGCTGCTGGTTATGCAGAAACTCTTTCAAAAACAACTGGACATATTGCATGTATTACAGATAAAGATACAATTATTGCTGTTTCAGGTGGATCTAAAAAAGAGTTTTTGGAAAAAGATATAAGTGAAGAATTAGAACAATTAATGGAAGATAAAGAAGTGTATACAAGTAAAGAGAATAGTGATATGGCACTTCCTATAACTAAAAATGATAGTAAAGAAAGAAAAAATAATGCACAAGTTGTGTATCCAATACTTTCTAATGGTGACACTATTGGAACAGTAATATTAATGTCTAAAGAACCAAGTGGACAGATGAACGAAGTAGAGAAAAAGGTTGCTCAATCTGCTGCTACCTTTTTAGGTAGTCAAATGGAGATATAATCTATAAGAAAGGGACTTTTTTACATCTCAAAGAGTAATTTTTTAAAAACTCATATGTGTGTTATAGCATCATATGAGTTTTTTCCATTTAAAACGAAAAATAATAAAAAAATAAAAAAATGGCTAAAATATAAAAAATGGAGGAAAGAAAAATGTTCAAACCACAAGCAATATATTATGAAAAAGAAATCTTAAATTATCCTTTAGGAAAACAACTAATGGAAAAATACAAAGAAGAGCCAAAAATAGAAATAGAAAATCATAACAACATAGACGAAATGAGAAAAAAGCAAAACAGTGAATTTGCAAATATGAAAAGAAACTTAATAATAGGAATAAGAAAGACACATAAATTTGTAGAAAATCATAAAACGTCAGACTATTTAGTGTCATATACATCATCAGGATGTACAGCATCATGTATGTATTGTTATTTAGTATGTAACTATAACAAATGTGCATATTTAAGACTATTTGTAAATAGAGAGAAAATGTTAGAAAAAATCATCAAAACATCAAATCAAGCAGAAAAAGAATTAACCTTTGAAATAGGAAGTAATAGTGATCTTATCTTAGAAAACTCAATAACAGCAAATTTAGAATGGACAATTGAAAATTTTAAAAATGCTAATAAAGGTTTTTTAACCTTACCAACCAAATTTGATATGGTTGATCCAATATTACCATTAGATCATCAAGGAAAAGTAATAATAAGAGTAAGTGTAAATCCAGAAGAAATAATAAACAAAGTAGAATTTGGAACATCAAGGTTAAAAGGAAGAATAGAAGCAATAAATAAATTAAAAGAAGCAGGATATAAAATAGGAATTTTAATAGCACCAGTAATAATGGTAGAAAATTGGAAACAACTATATTTAGAATTAATACAAAGATTAAACCAAGAATTATCAGAAAAAGTAAAAAAAGATGTATTTTTCGAAATTATATTTATGACCTATAGCTTTGTACACACAAAAATAAATGAAGAAGCTTTTCCAAATGCAATTAATTTATATAATAAAGAAAATATGACAGGAAGAGGCAGAGGAAAATACTGTTACAAAAAAGAATTAAGAGAAGATGGAGAAATTTTCTTAAGAGAACAAATGAAAAAATACTTTCCAAATAATCAAATTGAATATATTGTGTAAAAACACTTGAAATATATTCCAAAATATAGTAAAATAGGTATGTCAAAAAAAGACATACCTTTTACTTAGCTATAAGTAAGCACCTAAACGATAAGCTCAGTTAAAGGGAAAACAAAAAAATAAGGTGTAGGTTTGAAAAAATCAAACTAAAAAAGCCTTGAGAAAGGAGAAAAAAATGACAAAGGAAAGAAAACAAGAAATCATTAATACTTATAAAAGAGAAGAAAATGACACAGGTTCACCAGAAGTACAAATAGCACTATTAACACAAAGAATTAATGAGCTAACAGAACATTTAAAAATTCACCAAAAAGACAATCATTCAAGAAGAGGTCTTTTAAAAATGGTAGGAAAAAGAAGAAACCTATTAAACTACTTAGCTAAAAAAGACATAAACAGATACAGAGAAATTGTTGAAAAATTAGGATTAAGAAAATAAAAACAGGAACAAATCTCGTTTATGCGAGACTTGTTCCTTATTTATAATAAAAAAGAAAAAAAGCAAGGATAGGTAAGTAGCTTGTATAATGCATTTAAAAAAAGAGTAAATTAATAAAAAATACATAAAATAATAAATACATTATAGAGGTTACAATCTAAACTTGCTTAGAAAAAAATAAAAAAAGGGACTATCTAAAGTCCTATTAAGAAAGGAAGTTTATAAAATGTTTAAAACATACGAAACAGAACTAGCAGGAAGAAAACTAGTTATAGAAACAGGAAAAATGGCAGGACTAGCAAATGGGAGTGTATTAGTACGTTATGGAGATACATGTGTATTAGTAAATGTAACAGCATCAAAAGAGCCAAGAGATGGAATAGATTTTTTTCCATTATCAGTTGACTTTGAAGAAAAATTATATTCAGTAGGAAAAATACCAGGAGGCTTTCTAAAAAGAGAAGGGAAACCATCAGATAAAGCAATATTAACATCAAGAGCAATAGATAGACCACTAAGACCATTATTTCCAAAAGATTTTAGAAATGATGTTGTAGTTGTTGCAACAGTATTATGTGTAGAACAAGACAATTCACCAGAAGTTGCGGCAATGATAGGGTCAGCAGTAGCTTTAGCTATATCAGACATTCCCTTTAATGGACCAACAGCAGCTGTAAATGTTGGATTAATAGATGGAAAAATTGTAATAAATCCAACAGAAGAACAAAGAGAAAAAAGTGATTTAACTTTAACAGTAGCAGCAACAGAAAATAAAATAACAATGATTGAAGCAGGTGCAAACGAAGTACCAGATGAATTAATGTTAGAAGCTATAAAATCAGCACATGAAGAAATTAAAAAAATATGTAAATTTATATCAAATATTCAAAAAGAAATTGGAAAACCAAAATTTGAATACAAATCTTTTGAAGTAAATCATGATATCTATGAATTTATAGAAGAAAACTTCAAAGAAGAAATGAAAGAAAAAGTTCAAGAAGAAGATAAAGAAACAAGAGACAATAATATTGATGCATTAACAACAAAAATTCAAGAAACTTATACAGAGAAATATGGAGAAGAAGCTTTTGAAGAAAATAAAGCTGATATAGGAGAAGCTATATATAAATTAGAGAAAAAATGTGTAAGAGAAATGATATATAACGAGCATAAAAGGGTAGATGGTAGAGCTTTAGATGAAATAAGACCTTTGTCATGTGAAGTAGGACTATTACCAAGAACACATGGAAGTGCATTATTTACAAGAGGACAAACTCAAGTAATGTCAATTGCAACACTTGGAATGATAAGTGAAGAACAAGTATTAGATGGAATAGATACAGAAGAATCAAAAAGATATATGCATCATTACAACTTCCCAAGTTACTCAGTAGGCGAAGCAAGGCCATCAAGAGGACCAGGAAGAAGAGAAATAGGACATGGAGCCTTAGCAGAAAAAGCCTTAGTACCAGTATTACCATCAAAAGAAGAATTCCCATATGCAATAAGAGTAGTATCAGAAGTATTATCATCAAATGGGTCAACATCACAAGCAAGTATATGTGGAAGTACTTTAAGTTTAATGGATGCAGGTGTACCAATAAAAAGACCAGTAGCTGGAATATCAACAGGACTAGTAACAAACCCAGACAAAGATGAAGATTATGTAATGTTAGTTGATATACAAGGTTTAGAAGACTTTTTTGGAGACATGGATTTTAAAGTAGGAGGAACAGAAAAAGGAATTACAGCAATACAAGTAGATATTAAATGTGATGGACTAACATACGAAATAATTGCAGAAGCTTTTGAAAAAACAGCAAAAGCAAGAAAACATATATTAGATGATATTATGATGCCAGTAATAAATAAGCCAAGAGAAGAAATTTCAGAATATGCACCAAGAATAGTTACAACACAAATAAAAGTAGAAAAAATAAAAGATGTAATTGGTAAAGGTGGAGAAACAATAAACAAAATTATAGATGCAACAGGAGTAAAAATAGATATAGAAGAAGATGGACAAGTATTAATATATTCAACAGATAATCAAAAAGCACAAGAAGCTTTGGAAATGGTAGAAGATATAGTAAGAGAAGTTGAAGTTGGCGGAATTTATTATGGGGAAGTAACTAGAATTATGAACTTTGGAGCTTTTGTAGATTTAGGTTTTGGAGGTAAAGAAGGTTTACTTCATATATCTAAAATATCAAAAGAAAGAATTAAAAAGGTTGAAGATGTACTTAATGTGGGAGATAAAGTAACTGTTAAGGTAACAGATATAGATGAACAAGATAGAATAAATTTAACTATGAAAGATTTAATTGAAGGGGAAAAGTAGTAATAGAATTCTCATTTGTATTAATATTCGCATAGAGAGATTGAAGATATAAGGTTAATTAAAAAAATCGTTTTAATAAAAAAATAAAGCGATTTTTTTGTTATAATTTTTATGTTATTTCTAAATTTTTATTACTATCAAAATAGATTATAGGATTGAGAAAATAAATTTTGCATAATATGCTAAAACATAGAGGAATAAGAGAATGAAATATAATATATAAAGACTATAAGGTTCATATAATAGAAGAAGTATCTAATCCAATTACCTTAAATATACAAAAAAAGATAGGAACTTCTTATATAACCTTAGAAGTTCAAGCAAATTCAAGAGAAGGAAATTATGTAAGGAATTAGTTAAAAAATAAAAATATATTGCCAAAGTTCTCCGTCCCCAAAAACAAAATTCTCTTTTTAAAAATATATCAACTTATCTACATAAAAAGTGTTGACAGACAATTTACCTAAAGGTATATTTAATATAGATTTATACAAAAAATGTATAAAAAATACTTTTTAGATAAATTTATGGGGGAGATACATATGTTGAAAAAAAATTTTAGTATTTTAATTATGATTTTAGTAATAGTGGGATTAAGAGGAAATGTATTTGGAAAAGATACATATACTGCTACATCTACTATAAATGGAATAAAAGTAAATTGGGAATATCAGTTAAATGAAAAAAATCAAATTGAAAATTTAAAGTGCATAAATCCAGTAGAATTAAGAGGAAATATTACAATTCCATCAGCTCTTGATGGAAAAACAATTATTTCTTTAGGAAGTAGTTCATTTAGGAGTGCAACTAATTTAACTAGTTTGACAATACCTAGTTCAATTAAAAAAATAAATTATAGAGCCTTTGAAAAATGTGATAATTTAACTAGTGTGAATTTAGGACAAATAGAAGATATAAGTTTTGATGTATTTAAAGATTGTCCAAAATTAACAAAAATAGAATTACCAAAAACATTAAAATATGGAGCGGATAATGGAATATTTACAGGAACAACAAAATTAACATCTGTTACCTTTGAAGAAGGAACAACAGAGATAGTAAGAGGAATTTTAAAGAATTGTAAAAATATTACAAAGGTAACAATTCCAAATAGTGTAATAAAAATAGGAAGTGGAGCATTTTCAAATTCTGGATTAACAGAAATTAAGTTACCTAATTCAGTTAAAGAAATAGATTATTATGCCTTTGAAAAATGTGATAATTTAACTAGTGTGAATTTAGGACAAATAGAAGATATAAGTTTTGATGTATTTAAAGATTGTCCAAAATTAACAAAAATAGAATTACCAAAAACATTAAAATATGGAGCGGATAATGGAATATTTACAGGAACAACAAAATTAACATCTGTTACCTTTGAAGAAGGAACAACAGAGATAGTAAGAGGAATTTTAAAGAATTGTAAAAATATTACAAAGGTAACAATTCCAAATAGTGTAATAAAAATAGGAAGTGGAGCATTTTCAAATTCTGGATTAACAGAAATTAAGTTACCTAATTCAGTTAAAGAAATAGATTATTATGCCTTTGAAAATTGTAGTAATTTAACAAAAGTAACTATTTTAGATAATTGTACACAAATAGGATGGTTTAGCCTTTATCCAAACAAAGATACAGTTTTTAATAATCATAATGATAATTTAACAATTTATTGTTATAAAGATTCAAAGATATCAGACTATGCAAAAGCAAATAATATAAAATATGTTTATTTAACAAGAACAACAACAGAGATTAATACAGAAAAACAAAAAGAGAAAGAGCAAAATAAAGAAACAAAACCTACAAACATAACAAATTCTAATCAGAAACCAAAAGTAGAAGATACAACAATAGCAAAAGGAATATTGCCAAAAACAGGTGTATATATGACAATAGTATATGTTATAATATCAATTTTTATAATTTCATTTGTATTATATAAGAAATATAATAATTATAAAGACGTTAAATAAAAAATATATTATAAAAAAATCATATTATTGTAAATTAAAAATAATAGGAATCCTTGAAATACATATATAAATTCAAGGATTTTTTATTTTTTTATATAATAGGAAAGTATTACTTTCCTATTATATAAAGGCTATAATCACTATCTCTTTGAGATTTTCTCCTTATAGTCGAAAACTCAAATCGAGTAAGAATAAATTAAAGAAAAATCAAAGATTTTACTTATTTATTCTATTAATAATAAAAAAATATTGCCAAAATTCTCCGTCCCTAATGACAATTAAAAGAAAATAATATATAATAAAAGAGATAAATATAGAGAGGTATTTAACAAATGGAAGAATCAAAAAAGAATAGCAAAGGTAAATTTACAAAAATAATAGATATTATAATACTAATTATATTATTATTGGTATTATATTTTGCTTATAAATACTATCAAAAAAATAATTTTAATAATTATGTAAGAAGTGAATCTAATCCATATACATCAGAATTTATTAGAGATGACGAAGAGAAATATTCAGAAAGGGATAGTTACAAAATACAATCAGATAAATTTAATGATGCAATGTTTTATAAAACTATTAAAGTAGAAAAGAATCAGCCATATAAAGTAACTTGTATGGTAAAAACAAAAGATGTAGAAGCAGAGGGAGAAAACTCAGGTATTGGAGCACAAATTTCGATTGAAGGTACTACAGAAAGGAGTATAGCAATTTCTGGTACAAAGGACTGGCAAAAGATAGAATTAATATTTAATTCTAAAAATAGAGATACCTTAAATTTAGGTTTTAGATTAGGTGGATATTTAGGCTCAGCAAAAGGAGAGGCATGGTTTTCAGATTTTACCTTTGAACAAGGAACTACTAGTAAGGATAGTGAATGGAAATTTGCTTGTTTCATTTTTGAAACAACTGATGTAACAATAGGAGATAAAAAAATTAAACTAAACGTAACACGGAACAGATATAAGTGATATAACAGATACAATAAATAGATTTCAAAATTCATGTTATGAATTATCAGAAGGAAAAATGTCAGCAAAATGTAATATATATAAGTTAAATAATCCTATTACAAAATTATCTTATGACCAAGAGTTTGGATATTATGTAGCACCAGAAGATGTAGAGGAACAAATTAAAGAAGTTGTTAAAGATAATGATTTTGATCACATTTTTATAGTTTTAAAACTTCGGAGATGAACAACATGAAGATGACATACAGGTTAATGATTGGATAGGACTTCGGTTCAATGGATTATTATGGAATTGGATTTTCTAATATTAGATTACCAAATAGTACTAAAAGTTATATTTATAAATATAACACAAAATCGAATACTTTCCCAGAAGAAGTATTATTACATGAGTTTTTACATTCTTTAGAAAGAACAGCTGAAGAATATGGATTTGAAAGACCAGAATTGCATGATTATGAAAAATATGGTTATAAAAATGAAAATTTAATAGGTCAAAAGAAATGGTATACAGATTATATGAACAAAAATATATCAACTAGTAATGGAAAAATAGGATTACCAAAGGAAATATTTATTTTGAAACCAGCCAAAAACAGTAATTTTAAATATTCAAATACAATTAAGGAATTTAAACAACCAGAAAATATAATTGAAGAAATAAAAGAGCTATTTAATAACCTAATAAATAGATTCACTATAAAACAAACAACATAATTAAAAGTAAAAAATTTAAAATAGGAGAAATAATATAAGTGAAAGTATCAGAATTTAATTATGAATTACCAGAAGAATTAATAGCACAAACACCAATAAAACAAAGAGACGAATCAAGATTAATGATATTAAATAAAAAAGACCAAACAATAGAACACAAAATTTTTAAGGATATAATTAATTATTTAAAACCAGGAGATGTATTAGTAAGAAATAATACAAAAGTAATACCAGCAAGAATTTATGGAAAAAAAGACACAGGAGCTAAGGTAGAATTTTTATTATTAAATAATATAGAAGGAGACCTTTGGGAATCAATAGTAAGACCTGGAAATAAATTACATGTAGGAACAAAAGTAATATTTGGAGAAGGAAGCTTAGAAGCAGAAATATTAGAAATTTTACCAGGAGGAACAAGAAAAGTAAAATTTAGTTATGAAGGAATCTTTAATGAAATCTTAGATAAAATTGGATTAATGCCCTTACCACCATATATACATGAAGAACTAAAAGAAAAAGATAGATATCAAACAGTATATGCAAAATACAAAGGTTCAGCAGCAGCACCAACTGCAGGATTACATTTTACACCAGAACTATTTAAAAAATTGCAAGAAAAAGGAATAGAAATAGCAAATGTAACACTTCATGTAGGAATTGGAACCTTTAGACCAGTAAAAGAAGATACAGTAGAGGCACATGAAATGCATTCAGAACACTTTTATATAAAACCAGAAGACTGTGAAATAATAAATAAGGCAAAACAAGAAGGAAGAAGAGTAATAGCAATTCGGAACAACCTCATGTAGAGTATTAGAAACAATTGCAGACAAAGAAACAGGACAAGTACAACCACAAGAAACAGACACAAAAATATTTATATATCCAGGTTATAAATTCAAATGCATAGATGGACTAATAACGAACTTTCACTTGCCACAATCAACCTTATTAATGCTTGTATCAGCCTTAGCTGGAAAAGAATATATAATGAAAGCCTATAAAGAGGCAGTAGAAGAAAAATACAGATTTTTTAGCTTTGGTGATGCAATGATGATTTTAGGGACGGAGGAAAAAATCATGGACTAATTTTAGATTTTTTATATAATTAGAAAGTCATGTTAACTTTCCATTATATAAAATAGTATAATTAATATGTAAAGTTAATTTATAGTATTTAAATAAAAATAAATAGGGGAAATAAAATGAAGAATAAAATAATTTTAGCATCTAATAATAAAAATAAAATAATAGAATATGCAGAAATATTAAAAGCTTTTGGAATTGAAGTAATTTCTCAAAAAGAAGCAGGTTTTGATATAGAAGTTGAAGAAACAGGTAAAACCTTTGCAGAAAATGCTATAATAAAAGCAGAAGCAATATATAAACAAAGTGGACAAACAGTTATATCAGAAGATAGTGGAATTATAATAGATTATCTAAATGGGATGCCAGGAGTATATTCACATAGATTTTTACGGAGAAAATCTACCAGCTAGGGAAAAGTGTGAAAAAGTTTTAGAACTTATGAAAGATGCAAAGGATAATGAAAGAACTGCGAGATTTATTTGTGCAATATGTTTTATTGACGAAAATGGCAAAAAGCATATTTTTGAAGGAATTTGTGAAGGGAAAATTAGTACAGAAGTTAGAGGAAACACTGACTTTTGTTATGATTATATATTTTTATACAAAGATAAAACCTTTGCAGAAATTAGTATAGAAGAAAAAAACAAAGTAAGTCATAGAAAAGAAGCTTTAAATAAATTTATTAAATATTTAAAAGAAGGCTAAAAAGTTATCAAATATTGTTAGTTTAGAAAGAAAGGTTTATAAAATATGATAATAGAAATAACAAAGCCACTAGAGATAAAATTAGAAAAAGAAAAAGTACAATTACCAACAGAACTAAAAGAAAAAATAGAAAGATTTTGGAAAGACCTAATAAAAGAACATCCTAATTTTTGGGATGGAGAAAATATATGTGTTAACAAATTTGAAAAATTAGAGGATAAGCAAGTACTTTTTTGTAAAAAAACAAAGTACTCACATTATTTATATGATGAAAGAATTGGTATTAAGGATAAAAAATATTGTGGGGTTTGCTTATGGGGAGGAATTTTGTTAAAAACAAAGGATAATTATTTTCTATTAGGAGAAATGGCAGAAACAACATCTACTCCTCTATGTATAGAAACTTGTGGTGGAGGAGCAGATGAGCAAGATATAGATGGAGATAATATTAATATTATAAAAACGATTGAAAGAGAATTAAAAGAAGAGTTAAATTTACAATTAAATAATTCAAGTCAAATAACAAAATATGAAATAAAATATTTAGAAATACCAGAAGGAAAGAGACATGCATATGGTGTATTAGCAGTTGGAAACTTAAATATGACAAAAGAACAAATGGAAGAACATTATAAAAAATATTTGAAGTATCTAAAAGAAAATCAATTAGAAATAGAGTTTAAAAGTATGAAATTTTTACCAATCACAAATGCAAAAGAAATTCTAGAAAATATGCAAAATCCTAAAAGAGATTATCTATTTGAATTATTAGAAAAAGAAGAAAAGAGTTAATAAAAAGCCAGAATTAAGATTTACTAACGCATAACGTATCTGTGTGAATTAAAAAGGTTATAGCAATCAAATATTAAGCAGTGCAAACTGCTACAAAATCTAGAAAGGTAGGAATTAAAATGTCAGCAGTAACTTATGAACTAATACATGAATGTAAACAAACAGGAGCAAGAAGAGGAGTCATACACACACCACATGGAGACATACAAACACCAGTATTTATGCCAGTCGGAACACAAGCCACTGTAAAATCAATGACACCAGAGGAGCTCAAAGAAGAAGTAAAAGCACAAATAATATTATCAAATACATATCATTTATACTTAAGACCAGGAAACAAAATAATAAAAGAAGCAGGAGGACTTCATAACTTTATGAAATGGGATAGGCCTATTTTAACAGATAGTGGTGGCTTCCAAGTTTTTAGTTTAGGAGAATTACGAACAATACAAGAAGATGGTGTTGAATTTAAATCACACTTAGATGGAAGTAAGCATTTCTTTTCACCAGAATCTGTTATGGAAATACAAGAAGATTTAGGTTCTGACATTATGATGGCTTTTGACGAATGTTGTCCATATCCATCAACCTATGAATATACAAAACAATCAATGGAAAGAACAACAAGATGGGCAAAAAGATGCAAAAATGCACACAAAACTGTAGATAAACAAGCCTTATTTGGAATTATACAAGGTGGATTTTTTAAAGATTTAAGAGAACAAAGTGCAAAAGACTTAATAGAATTAGATTTACCAGGATATGCAATAGGTGGAATTAGTGTAGGGGAGCCAAAAGAAGAATTTATTGACATTTTAAGATATACAACACCTTTAATGCCCAAAAATAAGCCAAGGTATTTAATGGGAGTAGGAACACCAGATTATTTAATTGAAGCAGCCTTAGCTGGAATAGATATGTGTGATTGTGTATTACCAACAAGAATTGCTAGGAATGGAACGGCAATGACATGGAAGGGAAAAGTGGTTGTTAGAAACGCAACCTATGAAAGAGATTGGAGACCTTTAGATGCCGAATGTGATTGTTATACATGTAAAAATTATACAAGAGCATATATAAGGCATTTAATTAAAGCAAATGAGATATTAGGAGTACGATTATTGTCAATTCATAATTTAAGCTTCTTGACTAATTTAATGGAAAAAGTTAAAATAGAAATAGAGCATGATAATTTAGGAGCTTTTAAAGAAGAATTTTATAAAAAATATGGATATAAAGATTAAGGAGGTACAAACGATGAATCTAATAGAAGATAGTTTTCAAACTAAGAAAGAAGAAAAAAATAGAAAAGTTTTAAAAATAGTTATTTTAGTTAGTATTGTATTAGTAGTATTTATTATTATAGGTATATTAGGTTATTTATCGTACTTAAAAAACAGTGAATTAAAAGTATATTTAGATGAACAATTAAATCCAAAATTAAAAGAATTATTAGTTATAGAAGAAGATGGCACAGTGTCTTTTCCAGTAAAAGAAGTTGCACCCTTCTTTGGATATGATAGTTATAATGGAGAATATACAAATAAATCTGAAAATAAAAGTAAATGTTATGTTCAATCTAAGACAGAAGTTGTAAATGTTTCTTTAGGTTCAAATAAAATATATAAATTAGAATTAACACAAAATTCATCAAATTACAAATATATATATTTAAAAGAAGCAATAAAATCTAATCAAGGAACTTTATATGCAAAAGAAGAAGCAGCAAGTAAAATATTTAACCTTAGTTTTGAATATAATAAAGAGAAAAATATAATAGAAATTTATACAACACCATATTTGGTGACTGCTTATAACAGTGTTGTTCTTGACTATGGATATTCTAAAATAAGTCAAAACTATAATAATCAAAAAGCAATATTAAATGGAATTTTAGTTGTTGAAAGTTCAAATTCAAAAGTTGGAGTAATAGATATTGAAGGAAATATTATCTTAGAAGCTAAATATGATGATATTACCTATCTTCCAGATACAGGAGACTTTTTAGTAAAATCAAACAATAAATATGGAATTATGTCTAAATCAAGAGAGATGAAAGTACAAATAATGTATGATAGTATTGAACTTATGGATAGTGATGCAAATTTATATCTAGTAAAAAAAGATAATAAATATGGAATAATTGATTTCCAGGGAAATATTAAAGTTTACACTGAATATGATGAAATAGGAATTGATATTTCCAAATTCCAAGAAAATAATATAAAAAATAATTATTTGTTAGTAAATAATTTAATACCAATTAAAAAAGATGGATTATGGGGATTATTTAACAAAAATGGAAAACAATTAGTTGAATTTAAATATGATAGCTTTGGATATATTGCATCAAGTAATAAAAATGCTATAAATTTACTTGTTATTCCAGATTATGATGTCTTAGTTGCAAGTATAGATAATAAATATACTTTAATAAATTCTTCAGGACAAGAATTATTTCCAACAGTTGCTGATGATATCTATATGACTGTAGAAGCAGGTGAAACTCATTACTATATTGCAGTAAATAATGGACAAATGGATGCTATTGAATATCTAGAAAGAAGAGGTATAAAAACAACAAATAATAATGAACAAGACACAACAAATTCTGATAATTCTAAGGAATTATTAAAGGGGACAGATAATGAGCAAAATAATGAAAGTGAAGAAGCTTTAAATAAAGATAGAAATAGTGAAGAGCAACAAAATAATAATGAAACAAATAATGAAGATCAAAATAATGAAAATCAAGAAAAAGATAGTGAAACTGATAATTCAAGACAAAACCTAGATGAACAACAAGATAATAGTGATAACGAACAAAATGACAATACAGAAGAACAAACTTCAGAAGAAGAGCAAGAATAAAGAAAAATAAGGTACAGGTTAAAAAATATAATCTGTACCTTAAAAGCTTTAAAGATGTAAGAAAAATATTTGTAAAAAATAGCAAAAACATATTTACATTTAAAAAGAAAATGTATAAAATAAAATACAAGAAAAAAGTCGAAAAAACAAAAGAAGGTATAAAGAGAAAGGGTGTGTGTTGATGAAAATATTAATGTTAACATGGGAATATCCGCCAAGAGTAGTAGGTGGAATAGCAAGAGTAGTAGCAGACTTATCAAGAACCTTATTAAAAGATGGTCATGATGTAACAGTAGTAACCTATAGAGAAGGAGATGCACCATATTTTGAAGATGATAAAGGAATAAAAGTCTATAGAGTAGATAATTACATGATAAATCCAAACAACTTTATTGATTGGGTTATGCAATTAAACTTTAATATGGTAGCAAAAGCAAACGAAATTATGTTAAAAGAAGGAAATTTTGATGTAATACATGCACATGATTGGTTAGTTGCATATGCTGCGAAAACAATAAAAAATTCCTATAACATACCAATAGTTTCAACGATACATGCAACAGAAGCGGGAAGAAATAGTGGAATACATGATGAAACACAAAGATATATAAATGATACAGAATGGATGTTAACCTATGAAGCATCAGAAGTAATAGTAAATAGTAATTATATGAAAAATGAATTACAAAGACTATTTGGTTTACCATATGAAAAAATAAATGTAATACCAAATGGAGTCAATCTAAACTTGTTTAATGGTGTAGAAAGAGATTATAACTTTAGAAGAAGATATGCAATGGACAACGAAAAAATAATATTATTTATGGGTCGATTAGTATATGAAAAAGGAATACAACATTTAATATCAGCAATGCCAAAAATCCTACAAGGATATAGAGATAGCAAACTTATAATATGTGGAAAAGGTGGAATGTTAGAGGAACTAAGGCAACAAGTAAGAGCTTTAGGAATAGAAAATAAAGTTTATTTTGCAGGATATATGAATGGAAAAGATGTACAGAAAATGTATAAATCAGCTGATATAGCTGTATTTCCTAGCACCTATGAACCCTTTGGAATAGTAGCCTTAGAGGCAATGCTGTCAGAAAATCCAATAGTAGTTTCAGATATTGGGGGCTTAAATGAAATTGTAGAACATAAAGTAAATGGAATGAAATCTTATTGTGGAAATCCTAATTCTATTGCAGATTCTATACTACAGTTATTATATGATCATAAATTATGTGCAGATATTACTAAAAAAGCTAAAAATACAGTTAGAAATGAATATAATTGGAGTAAAATAGCACAAGATACACATTTTACCTATCAAAAGGCAATATGTCAATCAGTTGCGGAAAAACAAAAAAGAGAAATTGAACAAGAAAGAGCAAGAAAAACTAAAAAAGCTAAAAATACAGAAAATGAAATTACCAATTTACTTAGCTTTAAAAAACGTCATGCATATGCATAAAACAACTCAAAACGAACAAGATAGAAATAAAGATTAAAAAAATTATATTATTTTAAATTATAGCAATAAAAATTTTTGAATTTACATAGGTATTTTCAAAGATTTTTTACTTTTTACAACCCTTTTTAAAAATTTATAAAAAAAATTTTAAATTCTACAAATTTAGCAAAAAAATAGTGTATAATAGAAAAAGAAAAAATAAGAGAGGTACAGAAATGTCAGAATTCAAATCAGGATTTGTAGCTTTAATTGGAAGAACAAATGTAGGAAAATCAACCTTACTAAATTTGTTAGTAGGAGAAAAAGTAGCAGCAATTGCAAACAAAGTACAAACAACAAGAACAGCCATAAAAGGAATAGTAAATAGAGAAAAATCACAAATAATATTTATAGACACACCAGGAATTCATAAACCAAAAACGAAACTAAATGAAACAATGATAGAAACCGCCTTTACTAGTATTGCAGATGCAGATATAGTAGTATTTTTAATAGAAGCCACAAGTGAAGAAATAGGAAAAGGAGATAGAATAATACTAGACAAAATAAAAGAAGCAAAAAGAAAAACAATACTTCTTATAAACAAAATTGATTTAATAAAAAGAGAAAAACTACTAAAGCTAATAGAAATATATAACAAAGAATATAATTTTGAAGCAATAATTCCAATTTCAGCTACAAACGCAAAATATAAAAATATAATTTTAGATGAAATAGAAAAGAACCTAAAAAATGGGCCAGCATATTATGATATAGAAGAATATACTGATCAAACCATAAGACAATTAGCAGAAGAGACCATTAGAGAAAAAGCTTTAAAACTATTACAAGATGAAGTACCACATGGAATTTATATAGAAGTAGAAAAAATGCAACAAAGAAAAAATAAAGATAAAGAAGATATTTATGATATAGAAGCAACAATATATTGCTTAAGAAATTCGCATAAAGGAATAATTATAGGAAAAAATGGAGAAATGCTAAAAAGAATTGGAAAATCAGCTAGAATTGACATGGAAAAAAATTTCGGTGTTAAAATTAATCTAAAAACTTGGGTAAAAGTCAAAGAAGCTTGGCAAGAAAAGGATACGATAGTAAAAAAATTTAAATTACAATAAATTTTAGTAAAACTGTATAAATTATTATAATTTGCAAAAGATAATTTAAAGGTAAAACTTTAAAAAAGGAAGTGAGCATATGATAAAAAAAATAGCATGGGATGCCTTTAAAAATACAGGCGATATTAATGCATTTTTAGAATTAAAACAAATAGAAAGCCT
Organism: uncultured Clostridium sp.; assembly: GCA_947245515.1. GTDB lineage: Bacteria > Bacillota > Clostridia > TANB77 > CAG-508 > CAG-269. The sequence goes on from CAMXQV010000006.1 coordinate 22,143, forward strand.
TGAAAATAATATAAAAGATATACAACAAATTACAAATTTGAATTTAAAGGATAATAAAGTAATAGATAATACTAACCAAAAGGTGGATTAAGAAAATGTCAAACGTTAAAATAAATGGAATAATATTAGCAGAAAATAATTTAGGTGATTTTGATAAAATGCTAACAATATTAACGCCAGGCATACGGAAAAATATCTTGTGTAGCTAAAGGAGCAAGAAGACCCAAAAGTGCTCTTTTAGCTGGAACACAGATATTTTGCTTTGGAGAATATTTAATGTATAAAGGTTCTAATACTTATCATATAAATTCAGTTGAACCAATTGAAGTTTTTTATAATTTAAGAACAGACTTAGATAAATTAAAATATGCTGTACATATAAATAAAATAATTCAAGATGTAACACATGAAAATCAAAATTGTTTTCAAATTTTACAACTTTTATTAAATACACTTTATATAATATCTGAAACTGATAAAAATTTAGATTTAATATTAAGTGTTTTTAAATTGCGACTTTTATGTATTTTGGGCTTTACGCCAAAGCTTGAAAAATGTGTTAATTGTGGGCAAAAGGATAATATAAGTTTTTTTAGTATAAAAGATAATGGCTTTAAGTGTAAGATTTGTGGAAAACTGGATAAGTCATGCATTACAATTAGTGAGAGTACTATTAATGCAATTAAATATACTGTTATAGCACCAGCAAAAAAGTTATTCTCTTTTAATATAAAAGATGATTCCTTGGAAGAATTTAAATTAATAGTTAAATTATATTTTGATGATAAATTAGAAAGAGAATATAAGATAGACAATATTTATAATATATAAAAATAAAACTAAAAAAATAAGGGGTTGCAAAAAAATAAATATAAAGCTATAATAAGAGTATATAAAAAAATAACAAAAAGAAGAAGGGAGCAAAGGTTATGAAAGTAAAAATAACAGGAAAAGAACTAAAGATAACAGAAGCAATCAAAGCCTATGTTGAAAAAAAATTAGAAAGAATTGATAAATACTTTGACGAAGGAGAAGTCGAAGTTACTTTGAAGACAGAAAAAAATGAACAAATTGCAGAAATATATGTCTCAGCAAATGGAGAAAAGTATAGAGCAGTAACAGAAAACAAAGATATGTATGCATCAATTGATAAGGACATCGACATATTAGAAGGACAAATTAGAAAAACAAAAACAAAAAAAGAAAAAATGATGAAAGATGCATCCTTAAAATCAAAGGAAGTAGAAAGAGATACAATTACAGAAATAAAAAATGAAATTGTAAAAACCTCATATTATGAAATTAAACCAATAACACCAGAAGATGCAGTACTAAAATTACAAGAAAAACCATCACATAATTTTCTTACTTTTATTAATGTTGATACAGGAAAGGTAAATGTTATACATAAATTAAAAGATGGAAAGAACTATGGAATAATAGAACCAGAAGCATAAAACCAAAAAATCTTGAAACTTTATTAATTGTTTAAATAAAGGACAAACTTATGAAACAATATAAAAAGAATATAAAAATAAAAAGAAAAAAAAGAGAAAATATGATAAAAATAATTATCACATTTTTTACAATAGGAATAATTATATTCATAATATTAGAAACTAAAAAGGAAAAAGAAAAAAATGAACAAACTCTTGGAACCTTTTCAATTATAAATGTAGAAATAGACACTGCACAAATAAAAACAGATGTAGAAATAGTAAAGAAAAAACCAGAAATTAATAGTAAAGTAACAGATTGGAATTTAATATTAGTGAATAAAGAAAATGAAATTTCAGAGGACTATGAATTTGAATTAAACACAATAGACTATGAAAATAAAGTTGACAGTAGAATTGTTGAAGCTCTTACAAAAATGTTAGGAGATGCCAAAAAAGAAGGACTAGATCCATTTATTTGCTCTGCTTACAGAACAAATAAGTTACAAACAAGGTTATTTAATAATAAAGTAAATCAATACAAATCTCAAGGATACGAAATAAAAGAAGCAGAAGAGAAAGCATCTTATTGGGTTACTTTACCAAGAACTAGTGAGCATGAAATAGGACTTGCAGTTGATATAGTTTCAAAAAAATATCAAACTTTAGATGAAAGTCAAGAAAAAACCGCCTTACAAAAATGGTTAATGGAACATTGTACAGATTATGGTTTTATACTTAGATATCCAACAGAAAAAAAAGAAATAACTAAAATCAATTATGAGCCATGGCATTATAGATATGTTGGAATAGAAGATGCAAAATTTATGAAAAAAAAGGATTTTTGTTTAGAAGAATATATAGATTTCTTAAAACAATACTAAGATATAAATATTTTTATATAACAAAAAGGCAGGAAATCAAATCCTGCCTTTACAAATATGTAATTCAAAGAATATACAATATCAATAAAAACAAAATTTAACTTCCTGCAAAAACTAACTAATAGTTAAATTATTTCATGTTTCTTTCAGCTTGTTCTATCATTTTCTTAACCATTTGTCCACCGATTTTACCAGCATCTTTAGCTGAAATATCACCATTATAACCGTCTTTTAAGTTAACTCCAACTTCACTTGCTACTTCATATTTGAATTTATCTAAAGCAGTCATAGCTTCTGGAACTAATTTTTTGTTGCTTGAATTTGCCATGTTTTTTCACCTCCTGTAATATTACATATAAGAAAAAACTTCTTTGCTTTTTCTAATACTATAATGTGCAAAAATATATAAAAATAAACAGGAAATTTTTTCAAAAAAAGTATTTTCTTAATTTAATATTTTTGATATATTAAAAAGTATATTATAATAATATTATGAACATAAATATATATTACTTTTCATATAAAACGATAAAAATTAAAAAAGTTAAAAAATAAATTAAAAAGGAGAGCTAAAAGTGTACAAGTTAGTTGCAATAGATTTAGATGGAACAATGTTAAACAGTTATGGTGTTGTAACAGAAAATACAAAAAAAGTAATTAAACAAACAATAGAAAAAGGTGTTGATGTAATAATTGCATCAGGAAGACCAATAGATTCAATAAAAGCAATTGCAAACGAAATAGGAAGTAACAAATATTTTATAGCAGGGAATGGTGCAATTGTATATGACATAAAAAGAGAAGAAATAATTTATGAAAAATTTTTGACAAAACAGAAAGTACTAGACATCATTAAATTGTGTGAAAAAAATAGTATAAATTATAATATATATACTGAAAAAACAATACTTGCTTCTGCCTTAAAATATAATGTGTTATATTATCACAAAGAAAACTTAAAAAAAGAAGAAAATAAAAAAACAAATATAAATATTGTAAAAAATATGTACGAATATATAAAAGAAAGTAAAGAAGATAGATTCTTAAAAATATCAATATGTGATGATAGTAAAACTATCTTCAATTCAATAATTAAAAAAATAAAAAAAATAGAAGATTTGGAAATTTTAGAGGTTTCTCATTTATCTAGAAAAATAATAAAACAAGGAACAGAGGATATACCAATAGAATATTACTATACCGAAATTTCCAAAAAGGATGTAAATAAATGGAAGGCGATAGAATTTTTAATAGAAAAATTAAATATAAATAAAGAGGAAGTAATTGCAATTGGAGACAATATAAATGATAAAGAAATGATAGAAAATGCAGGACTAGGTATAGCAATGGAAAAAAGTACACCAGTAGTTACAAAAATTGCAAAATTTATAACTAAAACAAATAATGAAGAAGGTGTAGCGGTAGCTTTGGAAAAATTTTGTTGAGACACTTGGAACAATATCCAAGTGTCTCAACTATTACAAAAATATTACAAAAATATTAAGTTAAAATTACAAATAAGGGTTTTATTGATTTTCTATACTAAATGAGTTAAAATAAAATAGATGGATATTTTGTAGAAAAATATATAAAAATAAATATAAAGGGAGGAATTTGTTATGGCAACAAATCCAATGCAAAGAAAAGCAAGAATTTCATTTATTTTAGGAATGTTAGTAATGCTATTGATTTCAAGTGTTATAATAGGTTTTTTATTTATGCAATTAATGCAAAAAAATAAAAAGGAGGAAGAAGAACAAGCTCAAAATGCAAAGGCTTATGTTTTAAATCAAGATGTGAGTTCTGGTCAAATTATTACTAAAGATATGTTGACTTTACAAACTGTAAATAGAACTCTTGTTCCAAGCAATGCTACTAGTGATTTAAGTATAATTGATAATTATTCACTTCAAGATAAAGAAGGAAATGAAATTGGAACTTTATATGATGAAAATGGAAAAGCTTATTTATATACTTTACGAGGTGAAAAGAAGTATTTAATTGAAAAACAAGAACAACCTCAAAATTATTATTTACAAAGAGTTAGCATAAATGCTTCAGCAAATTATATATATATTAATAAAGATAACGAAGGAAAGATTACTAAATATGTATTTTTAAATGAAGCTGAACATGAATTGAAAGAAGATAATAATGGTAACTATTCTATTGAAAATAATAGAAGACAAGTATCAGTTAATGTAGAAAAAGAATATATGGAGTTAAATAATGTACCATTAATTTCAAAAGTTGCAATGAAGAAAAATACTTTAATTACTACTGAATTGATTAGCAAAGGCGATAATACAGTCCAAAAGGATAAAAGAAAACAAGAATACAACATGCTTATATTACCAATAGATTTAGCTACAGGAGATTATATTGATGTTAGATTTATGTTACCATCTGGGCAAGACTTTATAGTTGTAGCTAAAAAAGAAGTAGAAATACCAAAGGTATCAGGAATAGACTCATCAGATACAATATGGGTTAATTTATCTGAAGACGAAATCTTACATATGAGTTGTGCAATTATAGAAGCTTATAAAATAAAAGGCTCAAAATTATATGTAACTAAATATACAGAAGCAGGAATGCAAGAGGCAGCAATACCAACCTATCCAGTAAATGGAAGTACATCAGCCTTATTAGACAGTGATCCAAATATGTTGGAAAAAGCAAAACAAGAATTAAGTGAAAGATATAACAAAAATAACTTACCAAACCTAAGAAATGAATATATTAATGGAGTAATAAATTCACAAGGTGAAGAAGCACAAACAAATGTAGAAGCAGGAATGACAGAAAGTGCAACAAATTCTAAAAACACAAGAAAACAATATTTAGAAGGATTATCAGGAAAGACAGTACAATAATAAATATAAAGGAGAAAAAATATGAAAAAAATAGGATTTATAGGGGCTTATGATAAAATAGATATGATTATATATATTGCAAAAATCTTAACAGCTGTTGGAAAGAAAAGTCTAGTTATTGATGCGACCTACATGGGAAAAGCAAGATACACTGTTCCTACTATAAATCCTATACAAAAATATATAACAGAATTTGAAGAAATAGATGTAGCTGTAGGAATTTATAGTATGGCAGAATTACAACAATATTTAGTAAATTCAGGAGTAAACAACCTTGAATATGATTATATATTTATTGATACAGACAATAGCACAGGAGTAAATAATTTTGATTTATGTAGTTCGGATATAAATTATTTTGTAACATCCTTAGGAAAGTATTCACTAAAAAAAGGCTTAGAAGCCCTAAAGGGGTTACAAAATCCAATTAATTTAACCAAAGTATATTTTACACAAGATTCTATTAAAGAAGAAGATGATTATTTGAATTTTTTGTCTTCACAATATAATATAATTTGGAGGGAGCAAAGAATATACTTTCCAATAGAAAATGGAGACTTAAGTGTAATATATGAAAATCAAAGAGTAGAAAAAATAAAATTTAAAAAATTAAGTGTACAATTTAAAGATGGGCTAGAATATATAGTTGGAGAAATATTAGGGGATGTTAATGAAAATCAAATAAGAAAAATAATTAAAAATATATAAAAAGGAGTTTAGATATGTCAATTGTAACATTTTGGAGCGATGGAAGAGAACAAACAGGAAAAACAACATCTATTGTAGCTGTTGCAACATATATGGCAATACAACATAATTATAAAATTTTATTAGTATCAACATCCTTTAACGATAAAACCATGGAAAATTGTTATTGGTCAGAAAAAAAACAAAAGAGAAATTTTGGATTATTTAGTTCAAATACAAATACTAATATTGCAATGGCAAACGGAATAGAAGGACTTTCAAAATTAATTAAAAGTAACAAAATAGCACCTGAAAATATTACTAATTATACAAAAATAGTATTTAAAGACACACTAGAAGTACTAACAGGTTATTCAGGTTATAAAGAAAAATATGATAATATAAAACTTGATTATCCAAATGTAATTAATTTAGCTAGCAAATATTATGATATAGTTTTAGTTGATTTGGATAAAGAAATGGGAAGTGACGTAATAAAAGAAATTTTAGATATGTCAAATCTAGTTGTTATAAATTTAACACAAAGATTATCAAGTATAAATAAATTTTTAGAAACAAGAGAAGAAATACAAGCCTTAAAAGGAAAAAAATCCTTATTATTATTTAATAAATATGATAAATATTCAAAATATTCAGTAAAGAATATATCAAGATATATGGGAGAAAAAAATAAAGTATCAACAATTCCATATAATACCTTATTTTTTGAAGCATGTGAAGAAGCAAGAGTACCAGACTTTTTTTTAAAACTAAGAAATACTCAAATAGCAGATAGAAATGGATTCTTTTTAGCAGAAATAAGAAGAACAATTGAAAATATAATATATAGATTACAAGATTTGCAAATGAGAATGTAAGGAGGGAAAACAGGATGTTAAAGGCAATAATAAATTGGGGTTTAATCGTAAGCATTATAGTAGCTGTTGCATATTTTATTTATTACATTATAAAAAAGAAAAAAGGTGCAGAAGTAGAGCAACAAATAACAGTAGATGAAAAGACCTATACCTTAGAAAAAATGACACAATACATAAAGAATAGACTAAATGAAATAACAAAAGTCAATTTATATGATATTGGTTTATCAGAAGAAGAATTAAAAAGAAGAAAACAAAAGAAATACGAATTAAAGAAAGCCTTAAAAGGATGTACCTATGGGGATGTAAATGATAAAAAATATGTAAAAGAATTGATTTTTGATTTGCTAGAAAAAGAATATGGTGTTACAGAAGCAAATATATCAAAAGCAATTTCCTTTGATATTCCATCTTTATTAACCTCACAAGATAAATTTGATATTTTATTATATGCTTATAAAGTAGAGTTTGGATACGAAGCACTAACAGAGTTAATAAAAAAATATAATTTAGCAGATTTAAAATATGTAGAAGGAGAAACCAAACCTTCATATGTTATAACAAGCAACGAAATAGATGAAATCTTTGAAAAAGAAAACATAGTTTTATCTTTTGAAGATAAATTAAAAATTGTAGTACAAAGAATATATCAATATTATAAAGGCTATAGTTCAATAGATGAAGTAAGAGATATGAATATAGATGGAGTTTCTGGTGGTGTATCAGGATTACCAGAAAGCTTTTTAAGTCAAGTTGCACAAACAGATGGAGATTATTTAGAACAAGTTGCAGAACATAAAGTTCCAAGAGCATGTGACAGTATATGGATATTCTTTCAGGGAAAATCTATAAGACTAGCCTTTTTAACCTTTGGAACAGAAGCAGAACTAAAAAGAGTATGTCAAAACATATATAAATACAATAATCCAGGACAATTATCAGATACAAATGGATATAAAATAAACGAAATGAAAGATGGTTCTCGTGTAGTTGTTGTAAGACCAAGCTTTTCTGAGACCTGGGCATTTTTTGTTAGAAAATTTGACGTTAAGCGTTCAACTTTAGAGCAATGGTTTAAAGGAGAAGTTGGAAGTGATGAGTCAATAGAATTACTAAAATTCTTAGTAAAAGGTGCAAGAATTATATCTATTACAGGGGAACAAGGTTGTGGTAAAACAACCATGTTAATGGGAATGATAGAAAACATATATGAAACCATGAATATACGTGTTCAAGAAACAGCGTTTGAGCTTCACTTAAGAAGAATTTATCCAACAAGAAATATCCTAACCTTCCGTGAAACAGAAACAATTTCTGGACAAGAAGGTTTGGACGTTCAAAAGAAAACAGATGGATCTGTAAATATTATAGGAGAGGTTGCAACAGATCCTGTAGCATCTTGGATGATACAAGCAGCACAAGTAGCATCTAAGTTTACACTATTTACACACCATGCTAAAACCTTTCCAAACTTAGTAACTGCACTTCGTAACTCAATGTTAAGAACAGGAGTATTCAAAAACGAAAAAACAGCAGAAGAACAAGTTATACAGGTATTAAATTTTGACATTCATTTAACTAAAGACTTTAGAGGAAAAAGATATGTAGAAAGAATAACAGAATGTATACCAGTAGAAGAAAAAAATGAATATACTTTTGACCATAGAAAAGAAAAAACTTTGGAAGGTAAATTTGATAAGTTTTTTGATAATGCAACACATTATTTTACAAAAATAACAGATAGACAATTATATAGATATAGAAATATATTAGAATATGTAGATGGAGAATACATAATTACAAATCCAATTTCAGACACAAATATAAAAGAAATGAGACTTAATATGGATGAAACAGATTTAGAAGCTTTTGATAAATTTATTGAAAAACATTGGGGAAAAGTAAAAGAAACTGTATAAGAACATTATTACTAAAAGAAGGAGGTGCTATAATAATTGAATAATACAATAATATTTATAGTGATGGGTATTACTCTTGTTGCAATTTTTGCAATTATAATAATATATGTAGCCTTATCTAAAAAGATGCAAAAGTCAGAATATAAAAGAATACAACAATTACAAAAAGGAACAAAAGAGAATAGTTTTTCTTTTGAAGTACTATTTCAAAAATTATATATTAGTTATATAAAAATACCTTTTTTAAAAAGATATGTTTTGAAATTAAGAAGAAGGCTAGAGATTATTAATATAGATGATGAATTTGCAACCAGACGTGATACAGCTAAAATACTTACAAAAGCAATTTTTATTATAGTTCCAATTATACTTATAACAATCTTAATTGCAAAAAATAATTTACTATTAATGTTTATTTTAGTAATTTTTGAAGTATTTATGATAGATACCCTAATTGATGGTTCTGTTGATAAAATTGATAATAAATTATTAAAAGAACAAATAAATTTTTTTGCTGAAATTAGACATGCTTATCATGAATTTAATATGGTAGAAGAAGCAATTTATCAAGTATCACAAGATGATGAAAAAAGTATATCAGGACAAGGTGAAAAAATATATGAAGTTTTAATTTCAGAGGATCCAGAGACTGAATTAGAGAAATATTATGATATAGCACCAAATAGCTTTTTAAAGGAATTTGCTGGTATATCTTATCTAACCAAAGAATATGGAGATAGAAAAATTGATGGTGCATCTTTATATTTAAAAAATGTAAACAATATTACACAAGAAATGCAACTAGAAATTTTAAAAAGAGATAAATTGAGTTATGTATTTCAAAGTTTATCAATTATTTCAATTGCACCAATTGTGCTTTTAGAACCACTAAAAAGTTGGGCAACTTCAAACTTTACTTTTACATCTAGTTGGTATTTTGGAAAAGCTGGTATGATTGTACAGATTTTAATATCAATAATAACAATTTTAGCTTATCTTTTAATAAGAAAACTAAAAGATAATGGATCTACAGGAATAAGTAATAAAAACATGGAAAATCCATGGCAAGCAAAAGTATATAAAAATAGTATTGTAAAAAAAATAGTAAATTTATTTATACCTAAACAAGGTACAAAAGAATTTAGAGAAACAACACAGATGCTTAAAGATGCAGCATCACCCTTGAAAATTGAATGGTTATATATAAATAGAGTATCACTAGCAATAGTCACTTTTGTAGTATCCTTTTTTATATTTGCACAGTTACATACAATAGCCAAAAATTATGTTTATACAGAGCCAACAACAGAATATGATTTAATACGGACGGTTTAGATAAAAAAGATGAGAAAAAAGCAGAAGAATTAACGAAACAAGATAATAAGTTTTTAGATTTATTTAAAGGAAAATTAGATACAACTGAAAAGGATGTAAGATTAGCAGTTGAAAGGTCAAAATATTATGAAGAAGCTAATGGTGAAGAAATTGATAAAGCAGTTGAAAGAATTTTAAAAAAAGTTAAAATTATAAATAGTGAAAGCTTACAAGCGTTTGAGGTATTATTAGCATGTGTATTTATGATAGTTGCATATATGATGCCACGTTGGATGTTATTTTTCCAAGTAAAAATGAGACAACTAGAAATGGAAGATGAGGTAATGCAATTCCAAACAATAATATTAATGTTAATGAGAATTGAAAGAGTAAATGTAGAAATTATTTTAGAATGGCTAGAACGTTATGCTAATATTTTTAAAGCACCAATCACAAAATGTTTAAACAATTACGAAGCAGGTGCATGGGAAGCTTTGGAGGAAATGAAGGAAGAAGTTTCTTATATGCAGTTAATTAGAATAATTGAAAGTTTACAAGCAGCAGTGGAAAAAATACCAATTAAAGAAGCTTTTGATGAATTAGATTCAGAAAGAGAATATTATCAAGCTAAAAGAAAAGAAACTAATGATAGATTAATATCTAGAAAAGGAATGATAGGTAAATTTATAGGATTTGCACCAATGGTTAGTATGTTTGTTTTATATTTGATTTTACCTTTAGTATTTATAGGTTTAACATCTATGTCAAATTCTTTCAAATCACTAAACTCAATGATGAAGAAGTAAGGAGGCAAATTGTATGGAAAATGCATCAAAAGCGTTAATAATAGTAGGAAGTGTATTAATAGCTTTAATGGTTATAGGAGCTTTAGTACTTATGTTTAGTAATTTGTCCTCTTATCAACAGTTTAGTGATGTAAATGTTAAAGATGAACAAATTGTAGAATTTAATAAACAATTTGAAACCTATAATAGACCTGATGTACGAGGAAGTGACTTATTTACTTTATGTAATAAAATAGTTGACTATAATAGAAGAAAATCAGAGGTAGGATTTGATAAGGATGAAGGGCAAGCTATAAAATTTCAACCTATGTCAATAACAATAAAATTTGTAAGCCAGGATAATTTACTTAAATTTACTTATGATAACGAAATTAGATTATTTGATGGAATTTTAAAGAATTATAGTTTTGAATTAAAAGAAGAAAATTCAAATAAATTTGAAAGTAGCATAAGTAATAAAATCAGCATCTTAGAAGCAAATACAGAATATGGTGGAAAAGCTGGATTAGCTAATTTGGCTGCTGGAATAGGAAATTTATTTTTTAGCAATCCAAGTAGTGCAACAAGCTTACAAAAAACAAAAGCAGAAGAGTTATATTTTAAGAATACAAAGAATACAAAGACTTTTTATGAAATAAATAATAATAGTAATATTAAAAACGATATTTGTAGTTATTATGAATATATACAATTTAAAAGAGGGCATTTTAAATGCACAAAGGCAGAATATAGTAGTCAAACAGGAAGAATCCTTAGTTTAGAGTTTGAATTTACGGGGAAAATAGAATAAAAAATAATAGGAGTAAGGAATATGGAAAATGCATCAAAAGCATTATTGCTGGCAGCAAGTGTATTAATTGGAATACTAGTATTATCAGTTGCAGTATATATATTTTTATCCTTTGGTGCATCAGCCAAGCAAATACATAGCGAAATAGATACAAACAGATTAAATGAATTTAATACACAATTTACAGCCTATGAATTAAAAGAAGAAAATACAATATATGACATTATTACAGTTGTAAATTTAGCAAAAGACAATAATGAATATTATGGACTTAAAAATAAAGAAAATAATAATCTATATATAAGTGTAATACTTGAAACTTCACCAGTAGAAAATAGCTCAAAGGAAAATTTACAACAATTAATAGAAAAGGATATGAGTGAAATTGATACAAATTATAAATTACCTTCATATTCATGTACTGTAACAATAAATAAGGTAGGTAGAGTTAGTGAAGTGAAGTTTACTAAAAAATAACAAAATAATAAAAAATATAAAAAAATATTACAACATATTGTAAAAAACTTAGAAAAATGATATAATTAAAAAAGGATAAGAAGATGAAAAAAATAGCTTTGTTTTTCTTAATAATAGTAATTATTATTGTAGGAATGTCATACATGTATTTAAATTATAAAGCAGAAATTAATAATGCGAAAAAAGATAATATGCAATACGAAAGTTATTATAATAAAGAAATATTAGGAACAGAACTTACTACAATAATAAATAAAGCAATTGATAATAATGAAATAAAGGAAATTCAAAAAGATGAAAACGGAATTTATATTAATAATGATAAGAATTCCATAAATATAGATATAAAAATAATAGACAATGATAAGACCTATAATATGGAAACTTTATTTGTTGGTGGGATGTATAATTTTGTAAAATTTTATGGGCAAATAAAGTTTAAAGGCACAAAAATAGAATATCATAAAGCTACTAATAAAGTAAAATATCTGTTATTTGAACAAATTACAGAATAATAAAGTTATTAAATTTTACTAACATATAATTAGTAATATATATATAAACAAAAGTAAAATTAAGGAGGAAAAAGATATGGAGAATGCGTCAAAAGCGTTAATTATTGCAGGAGCAATATTAATTTCAATTTTAATTATAACTTTAGCAATTTTAGTTTTTGGTCAAGCTAAAGGAGCTATGGATGGAAATGCAATGAGCAGTTTTGAGATAGAGCAATTTAATCAAAGATTTACACAGTTTGAAGGTACAAGAGTAAGAGGAGCAACAGTAAATTCTATGTTATCAACAATATTAGCTAATAACATATCAGCTGATGATGATAGTAGAAAAATAAGTGTTTCTGGTGCTATAACAATGAATGCTACTGATAATGGTTTACCAACGACGAAAGCAAATACAGGTGCTATTTATAAGGTAGAATGTAAATTTTCCGATACAGGAGCAAATAGGGGTTTAGTTAAGGAAATAGCAGTTACTAAAGTTCCTTAGAGATGAGTGGTGAAATACTATGGAAAATGTAGCAGATGCTCTAAAATTAGGAGCAGCAGTTTTAATATTTGTAATGGCGTTAACTATTAGTATTAACGCCTTTACAGAAGCAAGACAAACTTCACAATTAATATTAGACTATAAGGATAGAGAGTATGATTTACCTTTAGCTGATAGATACTTTGAAGATAATGGAACAACAGAAAGAATTGTTAAAGGAGAAGCAATTCTTCCAGCAATATATAAAGCCTATACAGAAAATTATAAAATAGTTTTTGAAAATATGGGGAGTAATTTTTTATATGAAAAAAAAGATAATTCTTATATGTGGCAAGAAATAAGCTATATAGATTTAAGAAAAGAAGCTTTAGCAAGTGTAAATCAACGTAAGCAATTTTTACAAGGAATTTTATATGGAATAAATAGTTTTGGAACTCAAGTTAACAGTATAAGAAAAGAGTATGAAAACTTAGGAATTAAATTTACTGAAAACGGGATTTTTGAACAAATAGAAAATAGTAAATTTATTGAAAAATTAGGTGTATACTATGAACAAGATACTTATGAAGATAGTAGTACACCAACAGCAAACTATGATAAAAAGAGAATAATAACATATTCTAAAATACCATAAAGAAGAGGATGTGTTAATAAGAAGGAGGATTAAATGGGTGATTCATTAATTACAGTAGTTGCAATAGCCTTAGCTGCAGTTTTGATGTTTGTATTTCCGTTAATGACGATGACAGACAGAACAGATGACATATCACAATTAACAGTAAGTACAGCAACAACAGAATTTGTAGATGATGTTAGAACTACGGGAAAACTTACAAGCGATAAATATGGAAAATTTGTAGAGAATATCTCTTCAACAGGAAACACATATGATGTAGAAATGGAATTGAAAGTATTAGATGAAAATCCAGGTAAAAAAACAACACAAGCCAAAGCTACAAAAATAGGAGAAAATGTATATTATTCTTGGTATACTTCACAAATCTTAGACAGTCTTGAAACAGAAGGAGCTGTATTAGCTTTAAAAGAAGGAGATATATTTTCTACTAGTGTAAAAAATACAAATAATACAATAGGGCAACAATTAAAAAACTTCTTCTATTCAGTAACAGGAAATGATTCATATTCTATTGCAGCAGAACATGCTGGAATTGTAACAGCAAATGGTACAGGAAAATAGAGATATACATATATAAAGCTTGTAATATTTTATTACAAGCTTATTTATACAATAGTAAAGTCATACTTTCCTATTGTATAAAAGATACAATCGCTAGCCCTTTGAGATTTTCTCCTTACAGTCGAAAACTCAAATCGGGCGAGAACAAATTAAAGAAAATCAAAGATTTTCTTATTTGTTCATAAAAAGGAAAAGGTTAAAGTTGAAAAATAATTTAATTCTTTTCCAACCAGATTTGTGCCTTAGGAAGGATGAAATTAAAGATGAAAATACAAAGTTTAGCTGTAATATTTATAATAATAATATTACCAATTTCTATAACATTAAGTTCATATACCAAAAGTCAGATGAAAACCTTAAACTTACAAATTTCATATGACTCAAAATTAGACAATGCAACCTATGATGCTTTAAAAGCCTTCCAATTAAATACAAAAAATAGTACAACTTCTGATATATCTAATTCAAAATTAAGAGATATAGAAGCAGCAGCAAATACCTTTTTTAATTCAATTTCTAGTAATTTTAATATGGTAGGATATAATCAAGAGGTATTAAAAACTTTTGTACCAGCACTTGTTTTTACTATGTATGATGGGTATTATATTTATTCACCATATACAAATCATTTAGAAAGTCTAACAGAGGAAGAGAAAGATAAATTAAATAATAATCCAGAAACTACCTATAAGGATAAAGATAAGATAACTGGATTAAAGCCATATATTCATTATAGTTGTAGATATATAAAAGATAATATTGATGTTGTAATAACTTATTCTTTAGAAAATTATATAACTGTATATGGAAAAGTTCGGAAATAAGGCAATTTATGATTATGGATATTTACTAGATAATATTGAAGTAAGTGGAGAAAATGTAAGATATCGAGACATCAATATAGATTCTGAAAACTTGAAGCAATTTATTAATAAAGATAAAGAAACTAATTATGTTAAAATAAATGGAACAAAGTATTATAAAGATGACGATGGTTCATGGTATTCCTTTTTAAATGGAGAAAAAATAAAGACAGATATGATATATAAAGACAATAATGAAGCTGCTAAACAATATTATAAAGATGCTAAGAATTTTACTGATAAATTTAGAAGTTATGGATTTGATAAGTTAACTGGTAAAGATGCTGTAGATAATAATGGAAATTCACTAGAACAAGTCTTTGGTAACAAGAAGATTTTCGATTTTGGAAATAAAAATACTGGTTCAATAGAAGATTCAGATTCTGATTTTAATCAACATAGATTAGCTGTAATAAGATATACAATTGAAAGTAATTTATCAATAGCAATAGCAAATTACAACAATTATTCTAGTGTAACTACAAATTTTCAAATGCCAACTTTAAAAGAAGATGAATGGACAAAGATAATTAATAATGTATCAATTATAAGTTTTATGCAAGGTTTAAATATAGGTGGTAAAGTATATAATGGTTATTCTATAATAACAAATACAAAAAATGACGAAGTAGTAACTGATGAGTCAATATATCTTATAGATGCCGAATATTTTTATAAACCTACTGATAGTACATTAGATCCTTCTAAATTTTATAATGGTATATTAAATACTGATTTTGAAAGGAAAATAGTAGTAGAGCCAAGTGGGGAAGAAGAAGAATATTATTTTCCAAAAAAACAAAAGGGAAGTTATTCAAGTATAGTTAACCACTTTGGGGATAATAACATAGAAAATGAAACTTATAATAATAATTTATATAAATATATTGATGTTATAGGAGGAAATATTGCTAAAGCATATTATACAGCCTTAGGAAGAGAGAGATATAGTATGTATAAAGCTAATACTAATACTGATAGAACCACTATTGGAACTGAAAGAAGGTATGAAGATTCAGGTTTACAAAAAGCTTATAATAATTAAAAATTAATATTATAATTAAAACTTTTTTGAATATGAAGATAAAAAAAGTAAATACTAATAATATAAAAATTAAGGAGAGAAAAATGCAAAAGAAAGTAGCAAATACTCTTAAAAAGATATTATTAGTATTTTTTTTAATTATAATATATTCCTATACTTTATTAATAACAAACTTACCAGATGAAGTTGTAGTATTTGAAGGAGAAAAGATATCGCTAAAAACCTTATTAGGTATTGATATAAAAACAAAGAGAGAAAATACAATAGAAGCACTTTCAAATAATAACAAAGCCTTAACTAATACTGCTGGTAAAGCAAAGCTAGAAGTTAGCCTATTTGAAAGATTTAATTTGAAAAATGTAAAGGTAGATATATTACCTAGAACTAAAGTAATACCAGTTGGAAATATAGCTGGTGTGAAACTTTATACAAATGGTGTATTAGTTGTAGGAATGTCAGAAATAGAAGGATTAGATAAAAAGAAATATAAGCCATATGCTAATAGTGGGATAAAAGAAGGGGATACAATAGTAGAAGTAAATGAACAACAAGTAACATCAACAGAAGCTTTAATTGAAACTGTAAATGAGTCACATGGAAAAGATTTAAAAATCAAGTATGTTCATGAAGAACATACAAAGGAATGTAGTATAGTACCAGTAAAAACAAAGGATAGACAATATAAGTTAGGCTTATGGGTAAGAGATAGTGCAGCTGGTGTAGGAACAGTAAGTTTTTATGAACCTTCAAGTAAAACCTTTGGAGCCTTAGGCCATGGAATAACTGATATTGATACAAATGAATTAATAAATATAGCTTCAGGCGAATTTGTGACTACAAGAATCTTGAGTATAACAAAAGGACAAAGTGGAAATCCAGGGAAAATACAAGGTACTGTAGAAAATCAATCGAATATAGGAAAGATATTTAAAAATAGTAAATTTGGAATTTATGGAAAAGTAGATAATTTATCTAGTCTAAAGGTAGATACATCAAAGGAAATGGAGGTTGCTTTAAGAGAAGAAATAAAAACGGGAAAAGCAACTATCTTATGTAGTTTAGATAATGAAAAGCCACAAGAGTATGAAATAGAAATAGAAAAGCTTTATAAAGAAAATAATTATGATAATAAAAGTATGCAAATAAAAGTGACTGATCAAAAATTGTTGGAGAAAACTGGTGGAATAATTCAAGGTATGTCAGGTTCTCCTATTATTCAAAATGGAAAGTTTATTGGTGCTATAACACATGTTCTAGTGAAGGATCCAACTAAAGGATATGCAGTTTTTGGAGATATAATGCTAAAACAATCAAAAGAAGTTAACTAATTAATATTCATTTTTGTATAAAAGGCTTAAAAATAAAAATATTTTTATTTTTGTGTTTAAGTCTTTTTTGTGTAAGAAATTTTAAAAAATAATATACAAATAAAAGTAGGTATGTTATAATAAATAAAAAATATTGGGGTGTCGCCAAGTGGTAAGGCAATCGGCTCTGACCCGATCATTCGTAAGTTCGAATCTTACCACCCCAGCCAGTAATTATTCTGTAAATGTAAGCACATTAGATAATACATTTGCAGATTTATTTTTTGTATCTTTTTCTGAATGAGCATAAATATTAGCAGTAGTATTATAATTAGAATGTGCACACCTTTTGAGATTACAAACTTGCCGATTAAACCCTAAAAATATTAAAATTCTATAAGATAAGTTCCAAAAATATCAAAAAAAGTCATAAATAAGCGAAAAAAGATTGCCTCGTATGTGCATCTAAAAATAAAGTTATGCATCTGTTAAAAACCTCGTTTTTAAGCTGTCTTGGAGCGATTTGAGAGTCGCCCTCTTCCTGCAAAAATTGTGAAACAATTTTTGACTTAGAAAAACAGAGAAGAGTCTATTATGCTTATTGCATCACAATAATATTTAGCAAACTTTAAGTTTCTAAATTCACCAGCAATTTTCAATTTTGTCTTTATTTTTCTCAATCCTCGTTCTGCTAAATTATTTGTGAACTCTATTCTAAAATCAGTTAAAAATCTTAAATGATCATCTACATACTCTCTTAATCTTGATTTTAAACATCTTTCACTGTCATAATATTGTTCTTTTTCTTTATCGTATTCTTTCTTAAATTCTTCATCCAAAATGTCTAACAATTCTAGATATTTTGCTTTTGCTGTTTCATACTCAATATCTGTAAAGCATGTTTTTTCTTGTAATTTATACTCTTCTACTTTATCTCTTAATTCTAAAAGATAGTCCATAAATTCTTTTATAATTTCTCTTTTATGTACTTCATATTCTGCTTTACAATATCTTAGTATATGAAAGTTACATTCTGCTTGTTTTGATTGAGGAAATGATAAGTGTATTTTATTGTGGTCATGGCATACTGTTCCTTGGCACATTTTTATTTTGTTATCGCTTATTAAACCTAAAAGCTCAGCCGTCTTTTGGTTTTGTATATTACAGTATGTATTTAAATATACTACTAATGCTTTTATTCCTTCATCATAATTAACTATACTATTTACACTATTAGGAAATTTAGGCATATGTTCTTTTCCGCAACATGGACATTTTGTTTTCTTTCCTACATATTGTGTTGTATGTACAATTACTTCAAGTGATATTAAGTCTCTTGCAATTTCTTCTTTTTCTATTGTTTTGCATCCACATGTACATGTGGCTACTTTTGATACAGTAATGGTTTTATCTGGTGTTTTAGTTACAGTCGGTGCTGACCTAACATGTCCTTTTTCTCTGCCAGGTTTTCTTCCTGATTTTACACGATTATTTTGTACAACTTTTTTAAAACCATTTGTAGAAGATGGTTTTAGACTATTACTACTGTTCTTTCCTAAGCTGATTCTCGCAAGCTCGAATTTTTCTTCGTATATCTTGAGTTTTTTTTTGAGTTCTTTGTTCTCTAATCTTAAAGTTTCGCATTCTCCACCATAATTGTTTTTATCTAAGTCATGAATAACTTCAGCCTGTTGTTTGTTTTGTTGTTTTAACAATTCAATATCTCATACAGCAGTAAGAAATATAGTGTTAAAGTTAGGAGAAAAGATAAAAAAATTAGAAGAAGAAAAAATAAAACTGTATGAAGAAGGAAAAATTAAAGGAGAAAAAGAAACACAATATATATTCTGTGAACACGATGGAATATATATATAAAAGCAGAAATCAAAAAAACACAAGGATATGTAGGAAGATATGAAATAGCAAATAACTTTACAGGACGAGCAAAACAACATGTACTAGATGTATTGAGAGACAAAAAATGTAGTGAATTAATGTTAATAAACTAAAGAAAAAAGGTCAAAAAATATAGTAAATTTGGCTTATTAAGGTTGAATTTTAATAAAAAGTATAGTAAACTAAATGTAGTTTAAATCAAAGAAAATTTAATCAAATTATAACTTAGAGCTTAAAAATATTGAAATCTATGGGATTCCACAGTTAAAAAAACTCATACAGTCTTGTCGATTTGGTGGATTTTTTAGGCTATATATGATAAAATAAATATAATAGATTAGTAGTAGAAAAGATGAAAAAAGAATTATAAAAGTATATTACATAAGAGCAAAGCCAAATAATACAGATTTGACAAATTAAAAACTAGAAATACAAAAGTGGAGGAATAATGAATACAGAGGATTTAATAAAATTATTAGAAGAAACAGAGGATAAATTAAGCATATTTGTTAGTGAAGAAACCTTTAATAAATATGAAATTAGTATTGTAGAACTTTTAGATTTAATTAGTGAGTTTTTAAAAGACGAAGAAATTTTAAAACTATTTAACTATTCATATTTTTTGGAACTTGATGGTTGGACAAAAAGTGATATTATAGGGTTTATTTCCAAAGAAAATGTATTATTACAAATAATAAATAATGACAATATTATGAATGGGATTGATAAATATCAAATAATTGATATTATAAAGAGACTAAGTGATGCTGAAAAACAAAAAATTTTATACAACCAAAATTTTATAGAAAAGTACCAAATTGTCGATAGCGATTTTGAAGATATTATTTCTAGTTTAATTGAGGAAGCAAAAATAGAAGTATTAAGGAATATAGACTTAACTACAAATAAACTACATTTAGCAAACTATAATCTTGTAGGCTTAGTAGAGAATTTATCAAGTAATGAAGCAAAATACGAACTACTTGAAATATATAAATTTGAAGATTATCAAATAACTAATATATTGAATACTATGGATATAAAAAGCATAAGTAAATTTGTAGGAGATAATAAAAAATTTATAGATCTATTAGATAATAAAACACAAAAAGAGGTTATAGAAGATTTAGTAAATAGTAATTTACCAATAAAAGATAAAAGAGAAATACTAGCTTCACTAAAAGTAGAAGTTAAACAAAGTCTTGATACAACTGATTATCCAGAAGAATTTAAAACTGCACTTAATATGAAAAAGGTAAGTAATGTTAGTAGAAATATTATTTTAGATTTAGAAAAAGATCCAGAAGAATATTATGGATTAGATAATTTAATTAGTATAAATCCAGAAGAATACACAGAAGAACAAAGAAAAAAATTTATTAAAATTTGTGAAATTTGTTCTAACCTACAAGTAGAGAATACAGTGGATGATACTAAATATCTTTCAACTGCTAGAGAATATAAAGAAGCAGAAGAGTGGATAGATTCTATAATTAATAATTTAAAACCTGAATATACCAAAGCTCAAAAATTGGCTGTAATAGATAATGCAATAGGAAAAAAAATAAGTTATAGCCCTGATTTTGATACAGAAGTATATAATCCCAGAGAATCTAGAAGCTTATGGAAAATAATTAGTTCTGGCTATGGAGTTTGTAATGGAATAGCGAAAGTTGAACAATATATCCTTAAGAGAGTTGGTATAGAAAGTGAGATAATAGGTAGTGGTCCACATGCATTTTTAAAAATTAAAGATATTGAACTTCCACTAGCAAATGGTGAAATTGTAAAAGGTAATACTATAGTAGATCCAACTTGGAATTTAACGAGTAATAGATTTGGTGGAAAACCTAATAATTTTTGTATTAGCTATGAGCAAGCAAGAAAAAATGATGTTGATAGAAATGGTGTTGACAGTGAGTGTCACAAAAATGATGAAAAATTGCAAGATGCAATTTTAAATTTAGATGAGAAAAGTTTAAGACAATTATATACAAGTGTTGGCTTGGCAGATAGAAATGGTGAATTTCCATTAAAAGAATTAAAAGAAAAGTCAGTACTGTTGGATAAATACTATGCAAATGAACCAGAACAAAATATTAATAAGCAATTTTTACTACTTTCAAAAGTCTGTCCCGAATTTGCAACATGCCAAAATTCAAGTATGAGTATTATAAGTGGTATACTATTATATAACAAAAATTTAAAATTTGAAAAATGCTGTGTAAATAGGGTATATGATAAAGCAGATAAAGAAAAAAGACCAGTTTTATATGTTTACATAGCTTCAAAAGAATTAGGAAAAAAGTTTTACTATGCAAATAAAGAAAATGGAAAGTTTGTAGAATTACCACAAGAAGAGTTTTTAGAAAAATTTGAATGCTATGATAAAGACTTAGAATTACATAAGCGGACTTAGACCATGGGAGATTGAAGAACAAGAAAAACAAGAGGTAGATTTATCAAAAAGTTCTGGTAAAATTGCAGCTAGTGAGGAGAGAGAAAGATGAGTATTATAAAGAAAATGTTATTATGTATAAAAAATATATTTATAAAACAAGATAAAATAAAAGAATTACCTGAGCCCAAGGTTATTACACAGCGTGAAAAAAAAGAGAATTTTATTGAAACTTTAAAGATAATTCCAATAGAAGAAATAATTGATAAAAAAATAGAGACTTTAATCTGTAAAGGAGATGGACTAGGAATACAAAAGAAAATAACTTACTAGAAAATACATAATATTTTTGACAAAACGAACAGATTACTGATAAAAAATACAAAAATAATTTAGTTAACCAGTTAATAATTTGGAGGAAACTAATGAAAAAAAATAACAAGGGAATAACACTTATAACACTAGTAATAACTTTAATATTAATACTAATATTAGCATCAATTGCTACAAATGCAGGAATAGAATCAATTAAATCCTCAGAATTTACAGAATTTAAAACAGAACTTAAAATAATGCAAACACAAGTAAATAGCTTGTATGAGAAATATCAAAATCAAGAAAAGATTAATGGAGTTGAAGTATTAACTTTAGGTGAAGAAATTGATACAAACGAAAGCATAAGGCAACATGCAGAAGAAGTATTTACAGAAGAAAGTTCTGGAATAACAGACAAGACAGGCTATAAATATTTTAGTAAGAATACTATAAAAGCTTTAAAAATAGAAGGTGTAAATCAGGACTTTTTTATAAATATCCAAAAAAGAAAAATTATTAGTTACTTAGGAATGGAATATAAAGATAAAAAATATTATACACTAGAACAGTTACCAGATGGTTTATATAATGTAGAATATATAAAAAATAATGAGAAGCCAACTTTTACTGTAAGTTCAGAGTTAGTAAGAGAAAATGAATATAAAGTATCAATAAAGCTTGATAGTACTTACACTGGATATGCAAATAAATGGAAAGTACGTTATAAAAAGCAAGAGAGTGAGAATTATAAAATAAGTGACAACTTAAATTTTATTGTTGAAGAGAGTGGATTATATAATATACAAATAAAAAATGGTGAAATTGAATCAGATATACAAGAGCAATATATAGGAGTAATTAAAGAAGACCTTATAGTGCATTATGATGGTAATATAAATACAAGAAAAGGAAAAAATAAAGCTACAGAAAAGTGGGAAGATTTAAGTGGAAACAAAAATGATGGAACTTTAAGTAATGGAATATTCTTTAAGGACAATTATTTAAATTTAGAAATTATAGGAAATAAAATAGAAATTGGAGAATTAAATTATCCATATTTTACTGCTGAAATCTCTTTTGAATATAAAAATGGTTCCTATTTAATAGGAAATGCTAATAAGGGTGGATATAGACTATATATAGATGAAAATAAAAGACTTGTAGGAGAAATCTACAACAAGGGTAGTTACCATAGCGTTACATCAGAAATTAAAGTAGAAACTGGAAAAAAATATAATATTGTTTTAACTTATGATGGAAGTAGCTTGTCACTTTATATAAATGGAAATTTAGAGAAATATTTATCAATAAATGGAGAAATTGAAGCAACTAATGATAATGCAAAATTAACTATAGGTTCTGCTTCTATTTTAGAACAGGATGAAGAGCTACCTTCCTTTGAAGGAAAAATCTATGGATCTAAAATTTATAATAGAGCTTTAACTCAAGAAGAAATAAATATAAATTATGAGGTAACTAGTTAATAACTTTTTATGCAGTTATTAACTAGTAATTATTTAAAATTGTATAGGATTGTCGTAATATCTTTACTTTTCATAGTATTTACTATATAATAGCAAATATAAAATAGAAGTTTAAAAAATTTATACTTAATAAACTTCTAGATAAAAACTAAAAGAAAGGAAGAAAAAATATGCAAGAAAATAAAAACAATAATCAAGAAGTAGAAGAATTAGATATAAACCATTTAATGCAAATAAGGAGAGAAAAATTAGCTGAATTACAAAAAGAAAATAAAGATCCCTTTGAAATTACAAAATTTAACAGAACAAATACAGCAGGAGAAATAAAATCGAACTATGAAAACTTTGAGGAAAAAGATGTAACAATAGCAGGAAGAATAATAGCAAAAAGAATAATGGGAAAAGCATCCTTTTGTACAATACAAGATAGTAATGAAAAAATTCAAAGTTATGTAAGCATAAATGACCTAGGAGAAGAGAGTTACAAGCAATTTAAAACCTTTGATATAGGAGATATAATAGGAATAACTGGTTTTGTATTCAAAACAAAAACAGAAGAAATCTCAGTACATGCAAAAGAAGTCATACTGCTTTCAAAATCACTTAGACCATTACCAGAAAAATTCCATGGACTAAAAGATCCAGATTTAAGATATAGACAAAGATATGTAGATTTAATAATAAATCCAGAAGTAAAGAAAACCTTTGAAATAAGAAGTAAAATAATAAGTGAGATAAGAAGTATATTAGATGAAAAGGGATATTTAGAAGTTGAAACACCTATATTAAATACAATATCAGGAGGAGCAACAGCAAAGCCCTTTATAACACACCATAATGCCTTAGATTTATCTATGTATCTTAGAATAGCTACAGAATTAAATCTAAAAAGATTAATTGTAGGTGGATATGATAAAGTTTACGAAATGGGTAGAATATTTAGAAATGAAGGGATGGATATAAGACATAATCCAGAGTTTACATCAATAGAATTATATTCTGCATATGAAGATTACCAAGATATGATGAATATAACAGAAGAAATATTCACAAAATGTGCAAAAAAGGTATTAGGAACAACTAAAATTACATATCAAGGGCAAGATCTTGATTTAACACCTGGATGGAAGAGAATAACAATGATAGATTCTATAAAAGAAGCCTGTGGCGTAGATTTTAATAAGATTAATACAGATGAAGAGGCTGTTAAACTTGCAAAAGAAAGAGGAATTGAAATACCTGATGCAACAAAAGAAACAAGAGGAGATGTAATTGCTTTATTCTTTGATGAATATGTAGAGAAAACCTTAATTCAACCTACTTTTATTTATGATTATCCAGTAGAAATCTCACCACTTGCTAAAAAAAGTCCAAAAGATAAAAGATTAACTGAAAGATTTGAAGTATTTATTTGTGGTAGAGAATATGGAAATGCATTCTCAGAATTAAATGATCCAATAGATCAATATGAAAGATTTAAGAAACAAGTTGAAGCTAGAAACGCTGGAGACGAGGAAGCAAGCATGATGGATGAAGATTTTATACAAGCACTAGAGTATGGAATGCCTCCAACAGGTGGTCTGGGAATTGGAATTGATAGATTAGTAATGTTACTTACAGATTCTGCATCAATTAGAGACGTATTATTATTCCCAACAATGAAACCTTTAAATAATGTTTAAGGAGCTTGGGCACATTTTGGGCATATATGAGTATTTATAGATTTATTGCAAAATAATAGTGGCAGAAAAATTAATTGGATAGGATGGTAATTTTATGAAGGAAGATAAGGAAGAAATAATAGAATTTAATCATAAAAAGCAAGGTGGTTTGTGGCTGATTCTTATAGGAATTGTACTGATAATATCTACTATTTTTGGAGGTAAGTTCCTTGTAAATCCGTTTGTGTTTATGATAGGTTATTACCTTAGCTTTTTTAGTGTCAACGTAAACAAAAAAGTCAGAAAAAAGCTCTCTCAAGGAGGTATTTCAAGAAAGCAAATAAAAATGATCTATTTTTCAATTGCAACCTTGTTCATATTGATGTTTTGTATTGCTGGTCCATTTATCCCAGGATGGAATTGGAGACAGATATGGTTGGGTGTACAAATTGCGACAGCGATACATTTTTTCTTATGGTTTTTTATACATGGATGGAGCATGGTAGTGTTGGGAACAGTATGTATAGTTATAGCAACAGTAGGTTATATATACACAAATATACCAGTTTCTATTATTTGCTTTGCTGATGCAACAGTTAAGTTAATATGTGGAGTATATTTATTATTTTTCTCCAAACCATCAAAGTTTGTTCCTAAGACAACTAAGTAACAAAGTTATAAAGAAACAAATTTATATTATATAGGTTATAAAAAAATTAAGATATTTATAAAAAGCTAGGAGATAAAAATGATTTTAGAAAATAAATTAAATATTAATGAGCAAAATATAGGAGAAGATAATATGAATATTAATACAATTATATTGATTGACAAAAATCAAAAAAGAAAAGAAAATTTTATAGAAAAATTAAAGGAAAAAGTAGATTTTTCCTATACAAAATTAGAAGTTATATTTCAAACTATTAGAGAAGTATCTAATAAAGAAGACTATAAATTTGAAGCAAAACAATACATAGAATTTTTAGATAAATTCTTAACAAATTTATCTAAAAAAAGTAAAAAGTGTTTGCTTGATATAGATGAACTTTCAATTCAAAATGCAAATAAATTACTTCAAGAACATAAAAATATAATTGTAATATATCTAGAAAAAAAGCAAAACGAAGGAAATATAATTTCAATTGAGGCTAGTAATATTAAGGAAGTTGAAAAAATAATAACAGAAATAGAAAAGAGGATATAAATATGAAAGGATTAAAAAACATATATTTAATTGGACCATCAAGATGTGGAAAAACAACTACTTCTACAATTTTAAGCGAAAAATATGGATATACACATATTATAATGGATGCTGTTATAGAGACAATGAATGAAGTAGCACCAGAAATGGGAATAAGACATGGAAATTTAGAAAGTAAAGAATTTAAGGAATTCCTAGCTTCCTATAGTAAAAATCTTTTTAAATATACAAAACACAATATAATAGATTTAGAAACTCTAGAACCTAGTTTTGCTAAAGAATTGATAAACGAAGATGAGTCTACTGCCATTTATATGGGATATCCTAGTATTACACCAGCTGAAAAATTAGAACAAATGAAAAAATATGATAGTGAATTTGATTGGACTAGAAATATGTCTGATGAAGAATTAACTAAAATGTTAACTCCTCTTATAGAAAAAAGTAAAAAGCTTAAAGAAGAAGCAACAAAATATGATTTTGAATTTATAGATACTAGTTTTAATCGTAAAGAAGTAATTGAAAAGAGTATAGAAAAAATGCTTGAAGCTGGAAAGTTAGATAGAACAGATAAAAGTTATGAGAGATATTATAGATAATTAAAAAGGAACATGAATTAGTAAAATATTTGTTGGACTTAGGTAGCTAAGGTCAATAGCTATTTACTGAATTGTAACGATATAGCTTAAAATTTTTAAGTGATTGTCTTAATTTTAATTGAAATTTAAATAATAATGTGATATAGTATAAAAAATAATTTCAAAGTACAAGAGAAAAAACAAAAAAATATAGAAATTTTTGGTATTATCCAAGAGTTTTTTTAGATAGGAGATAATATGTTTAATTTTTCAATTGATAAAAGAGCTATATATATTTTAATAGCTATTATGGTAATAACAAAAATAGTAGAATATACAACAAATACAGGGGCTTTATTTTCTTTATTATTAAGTATACCAGGAGTTTTAATTGCAATAACCTTTCACGAATTTGCACATGGATATGTAGCCTATAAATTAGGAGATAATACTGCAAAAAGTGAAGGGAGACTTAGTTTGAATCCTTTTGACCACTTAGATCCAATTGGAAGTTTAATGCTTATTTTTGCAGGATTTGGTTGGGGAAAACCTGTAAAGGTTAACCCACGTAATTACACAAGGAAACTTTCTATGGAAACAGGGCAAGCTATTGTATCTTTAGCAGGACCAGTAATGAATATATTACTTGCATTAGTTTTCACTTTAATATATTTTGCAATATACAAATTTGCAGGTACAAGTTTTATTTTCTCAACAACAGGAAATATTGTGATGTTACTAATAACTTCAATTATATCTATAAATGTTGGATTAGGTGTCTTTAATTTAATACCCTTGCCACCATTAGATGGTTCAAAAGTAATTATGCCATTTTTGCCATATAAAGCAAAAGAATTTTTTATTAGTTATGAAACAATTTTTTCTTTTGTTTTTGTTATTTTATGGGTTACACATTTAGCAGGAAATATAATTTCACCAATTATAGAACTAGTATTTACAGGTTTAATGAATTTTGGAAGTTTTATATTTGGAATGTAGTGAAATAATTGATAGTTAATTTATTTTTAGCACAATTATTTTTAAGTAGTTTAATATAATTTAATAGTTAAAATTTTATAAAGTAAAATTTAAGGTTTTAAATAAAGCATCTTTAACCTTATTAAAAGGAAATAAGAAAGGTAATAAATATAGTATAAAATGGAAAAACAAATATTAACTTTAGGAATAGAATCTAGTTGTGACGAAACCTCTGTAGCAGTTGTAAAAAATGGTAGAGAGATTATATCAAATATAATAGATACACAAATCCCCATACATGAAAAATATGGAGGAGTAGTTCCAGAAATAGCTTCAAGAAATCACATTGAAGCTATTTCTCGAGTTACAAAGAGAGCTTTAGAAGAAGCAAAAGTTACTTTTGATAATATAGATGTAATTACACCAACCTATGGACCAGGTCTAGTAGGAGCTTTATTAGTGGGAGTATCGTATGCAAAAGCACTTAGTTTCGCATTAAATAAGCCCTTAGTAGGAGTTAACCATATACAGGGACATATTGCAGCAAATTATATAACGTATGAAGAATTAAAACCTCCTTTTTTATGTATGATGATGTCAGGAGGAAATACACAAATTGTACATGTGAAAACTTACACATCTTTCAAAGTGTTAGGTAAAACAAGAGATGATGCAATAGGAGAAGCTTTTGATAAAGTGGCAAGAGTAGTAGGTTTAGGGTATCCAGGAGGACCAAAAGTAGATAAACTTGCAGAACAAGGAATAGCAGATATAGAATTACCAAAAACACATTTTGAAAATTTAGATTTTAGTTTTAGTGGAATAAAAACAGCAGTTATAAATTTACATCATAAAAATCCAGATATAAATAAAGCTAATTTATGTGCTAGTTTTGAAAAAACAATAACAGAGATTTTAATAGAAAATATCAAAAAGGCAGTAAAACAAACTAATATAAAAACAATAGCACTTGCTGGTGGAGTGTCAGCAAATATTTTTATTAGAAAGGCGTTTCTAAATTTACAGAATGAAGGAATAAAAATATATATGCCAGATTTAAAAATCTGTACAGATAATGCAGCAATGATAGCATCTGCTGGTTATTATAACTATATTTCAGGAAAAAGAGATAATATGTATTTAAATGCAATACCAAATTTAAAATTGTAAATTGTCCAAAATTATACCTAAATTAGTTAAAAAAGGTAATTGCTTAAAATTAATAATATTTATTTGTTTATATTTAAGTACTCTACTCGCTCCCAAAGGATTCTAATTATTTATTATTTTCGTTGCCCCATTCTCAAAATTCTATAGAAAAGTTTTCTAACTTTTCTAAGAATTTTGGAACGGTTACCCCGGAGTCACTCAAAAATAAATAATTAGAAACCTTCTCGTGCTATTATAAATTAAATAAATATAAACAAATAAATATTATAAATTTTAAGCAATTGTCCTGTAAAAATATAGAATAAAGAGGAGAGATAGATGTCAATTTTTATCATAGGAGATTTACACTTATCCTTTCATGAAAAAAAGCCAATGGATATTTTCGGAGCCCCTTGGAAAAATCACGAAGAAAAAATAAAAAAAGACTGGAAAGAAAAAGTAAAACCAGAAGACTTAGTAATATTACCAGGAGATTTTTCATGGTCAACCTATTTAAAAGATACCTTTGAAGACTTTCAATATTTAAGCGATTTACCAGGTCAAAAACTATTATTAAAAGGAAATCATGATTATTGGTGGACAACTATTACAAGAATGAAAAATTATTTAAAAGAGAACAATTTTAATAATATAGATTTTTTACATAATAATGCATATGAATACAAAAATAAAATAATTGTTGGAACAAGGGGATGGACACAAACAGAAGATAGTGAAGATAAAAGACTAGTACAAAGAGAAACCCAAAGGCTAGAATTATCAATAATAGATGGATTGCAAAAATATGGAGAAGAAAAAGAAAAGATAGCAATAATGCATTATCCACCAATAACACATAGTAACTTAATACATAAGGAAGAGAATCCTTTTGTAAAAACTATGAAAAAGTATGGTATACAAAAGTGTTATTATGGGCATTTACATGGAGAAGCAATAAAAGAAGCGGTTGAAGGGGAATATTTCCGGAATATATTTTAAATTGATAAGTTGTGATGGATTAAGTTTTACCTTATTAAAAATCTGTGATAATTAATTATTAATAAAATTTAAACAAAGATAATATTTAAATTTTTAAGAAATTGGTAAGTTTTATTAAGGAATTTTTTTAAAATAACTATAGGGAGATCATAAATGGATTTAAATAAAGATGTTAAATATGTAAAAGGTGTAGGACCAAACAGAGTTAAATTACTAAATAAAATTGGAATATTTACCTTAAAAGACTTAATTACCTATTATCCAAGAACCTATGAAGATAGAAGTAAACCTAAGAAAATATATGAAAGTATAAATGGTCAGGAAGTATTAATAGAAGGAATTGTAGTTAGTAGAATATCAGAAGTAAAAACACCACATAAAACCATGCAAAAACTAGTTATTAGAGATGACACAGGAACTGCAACAATAATGTGGTTTAATCAAAGTTATTTAAAAAGTAGATTTATAGTTGGAAAAAGCTACAGATTTTATGGAAAAATAAATAACCAATATGGAAAAATAAGTATGATGTCACCAGTATTTGATGATATTGAAAAATTTCAAAACACTGGTAAAATTGTACCAATCTACCCTTTAACCTTTAGTTTATCGCAAAATATACTAAGAAAAATTATAGAGGTAGGTTTAGAGGAGGTTATAGGAGAACTACAAGAAACTTTGCCAGATTACATAATTAAAGATTATAGATTACAAGAAATAAATCAAGCAATAAAGAATATTCATTTTCCTAAGGAATTCAAAGACTTTGAAGAAGCTAGAAAAAGACTAGCTTTTGAAGAATTATTTTCAGTACAATTAGCTTTATTAGAACTAAAAAATAGTTACTTAGTAGAAGAAAAGGGAATTCAATTTGACAAAAATGTAAAGATGTCAGATATTATAAATAAATTGCCTTTTAAATTAACAAAAGCACAATTAAGGGTTTTAGAGGAAATTGATAATAACATGGAAGCTAAAAAATTCATGAATAGACTTTTGCAAGGAGATGTAGGATCAGGAAAAACAGTTATTGCAATGTGTACAGCATATAAAGCTGTAAAATCAGGATATCAAGTAGCAATTATGGCACCAACGGCAATACTTGCAACACAACATTTAGAAAATTTTAAAAAAATGCTTGATATGCTAGATATAAAATGTGAATTACTTATTTCTGGAATGACTAAAAAGAAAAAAGAGGAAATACTGGAAAAATTAAAAACTGGACAAATTGATATTCTAATTGGTACACATGCCTTAATAGAAGAAAAGGTTGAATTTAAAAACTTAGGACTAGTTGTAACTGATGAACAACATAGATTCGGAGTAAAACAAAGAACAAAAATTGCAGAAAAAGGTCAAAATCCAGATATATTAGTAATGACTGCTACACCAATACCAAGAACTTTAGCTTTAATACTCTATGGGGATTTAGATATCTCTATAATCGATGAATTACCACCAAATAGAAAAAAAGTTGAGACTTTTGCAGTTGGAAAAAATATGACAGATAGGGTAAATGCCTTTATAGAAAAACAAATACAACAAGGAAGACAAGCATATATTGTATGTCCACTTGTAGAAGAAAATGAAGAATTAGATTTAAAATCTGTTGAAGAACTTTATGAAACTTATGCGAAACAAGTATTTCCGCAATATAGAGTTGAATGTATTCATGGAAAAATGAAACCAAAAGATAAAGACTTTATAATGCAAGAATTTAAAGAAGGTAAAATTAATATCTTAATATCTACTACAGTAATTGAGGTAGGAGTAGATGTTCCAAATAGTAATATTATGGTTATTGAAAATTCAGAAAGATTTGGATTAGCTCAATTACATCAATTAAGAGGTAGAGTTGGGAGAGGAGAGTATGAATCTTATTGTATTTTAAAGTTTGAGGGAAAAAGTGATACAGTTAAAGAAAGAATGAAAGTTATGTGTAGCACAAATGATGGTTTTGTTATATCTGAAAAAGATTTAGAGCTTAGAGGTGCAGGGGATTTTTTTGGTACTATGCAACATGGCTTACCAGAGTTTAAAATTGCTAATTTATTTGAAGATGTTCCAATTTTAAAGTTAGCTCAAGCAGTAGCAAACAAAGTAATTTATGAAGATCCAAAATTACAAAAAGAGGAAAATATTAGACTTAAAGATTTAATTAAAGACAAGTTTTCAAATAGGATTGAAATATAGCATTTGTAAGGCAATCGCTTAAAATTTTAATTATTTATTTGTTTGTATTTATAAAATCTACTCGCTCCCAAAGAATTATAATTATTTATTGTTTTCGTTGCCCCATTC
>CAMXQV010000007.1 GCA_947245515.1 uncultured Clostridium sp.
TTTTCAACTGAATATTTAAAAAACGACCACTGCGACAGCAGTTTAGTGCAATTACTATTAGTCAATATGATTATAGCATAAATTAAATAAAAAAATAAAGAGACATACCAAAATTTTATCTACCTTATCATCATAAAAAAATTAATAAGTTTATCACTAAATTGTCCCTTTTGGTAAGATATTCGATAGCATACGCTATCGCCTACTTACCTCCACTCACAAAACTATCAAATCAATATCCTAAACTCTTTTGTTTTCAATGATTTGCTCATTTTGATACCTATCAAATTTTGTTACTTTACAAATTATCAAAAATTTGATACTATTTAACAAAAAAATTCTTCATTTGAGTAATTATTTTAAACAAAAAAATAAATACTTCACTAATTTTTTATTAATAAAGTATGTGATTTCTTTTTTATTTAACTTGAATTCAAATCACTTTATCAATCATATTTCACTTGGTGTCTACTTTGGAATCTTCCTTCTGGTATATCATGTAGGCAAATTGCTAAAGCTAAACTAAGCCCTAGTTTCAAAGATGCTTCAAATCCAGAGCCAATTGCTAACCCTTCTGGAAAGTTATGAATAGCTAAACCAATTGAAACAATAATCCCTGTTTTTAATAAAATATTTTTTTCTCCCTCAAACCTTTTATTACTAAACTTCTTCTCCACTAATAAATCACAAAATATCATTGCAATTATTCCAACCAGTATGCCTAAAATTATATTAAAAATATTACTAATTCCTAAAGCTTCTGGAATCAAGTCAAAACAAATTACTGCCATCATCAATCCTGAAGCAAAAGACAAAATAAAACTCAAAAATTTATTTGAACTCTTTTTTATTACAAGACCAATAATTCCACCTAATGTTGTACCAAAGGTTCCAAAAAATAATCCTAAAATAGTCGTTTTTAAAATTTCATCCATAAAAAAATTCTCCTTAAATATTAATATAATTAAATTTATGGAGAAAGTATTAAATTTATGATATTAGCTTATATCAATCTTTTTATTAATTGATATAATTTCGTTTATCTATTATATTTCCTTCAATATCTTCTAAGATAATCTCGTTTTCATTTATAATCAAATAACTATGTTCTGTATTATTTACTGGTAAAGAAATAGAACCAGAATTTGCAAATATTTTTCCATCTTGTTCTTTTATAAAGCCTGTATGAAAATGGCCATATACAAGAATATCAAATTCCTCTTTTGGTAATTTATCAATATTGCATTTATGACCATGTGTAAAAATAAACTTGTGGTTATTTATTTCCATTTGAATATTGTTTTCTAATGGAAATTCTGATATCATTTCATCAACTTCTGCATCGCAGTTTCCCTTTGTACATTTTATTTTATCTTTTAAGCTATTTAATATTTCAGCTACTTCTTTCGGATTATATTCATTTGTTAATGGATTTCTTGGTCCATGATAATATAAATCTCCTAATAAAATTATTTTATCTGCTTTTTCTCTTTCAAAAATTTCTTTTATTTTCTTGGCATAAAAACTAGAACCATGTATATCAGATGCTACTAATAATTTCATATTTAATTTCATTCCTTCCTAAGGCACAAATCTAGTTGGAAAAGAATTAAATTACTTTTCAACCTTCTGCCCTTTCTTATATTTATTATTCTTCTTCTCCTTTAAGTCTTTCTGCTCTATCTGCTGCAATTAGGTTATCAATCATTTCATCTAAATCCCCATTTAAAAAGTTTTCCATTTGATATATACTCATACCTATTCTGTGGTCTGTTATTCTTCCTTGTGGATAGTTATAAGTTCTTATCTTTTCACTTCTATCTCCTGAACCTACTTGTGATTTTCTTGCATTTGAAATTTCACTGTCTTGTTTTTGTTTTTCTATTTCATATAATTTTGTTCTAAGCATTTTCATTGCATTATCTCTATTTTGAAATTGTGATCTTTCTGTTTGACATTCTACAACTATTCCTGTTGGCTCATGTATTAATCTTACTGCTGATGATGTTTTGTTGATATGTTGTCCCCCTGCTCCTGATGAACGAAATACTTCCATTTTGATATCCGCTGGATTTATTTCTATTTCTACATCTTCTACAACTGGTAACATTGCAACTGTTGCTGTAGATGTGTGTATTCTACCACTACTTTCTGTGTCTGGTACTCTTTGTACTCTATGTACACCACTTTCGAATTTTAGTCTACTATATACTCCTTTTCCTGTAATCATAAAAGATATTTCTTTGTAGCCTCCTAAACCTGTATCATTTTCATTTAATATCTCTAACTTCCAGTGCTTTTTTTCTGCATACATTGTGTACATTCTAAATAGTGTACCTGCAAATAATGCTGCTTCTTCTCCTCCTGCTCCTGCTCTAATTTCACATATTATGTTTTTGTCATCGTCTGGGTCTTTTGGTATTAATAATATTTTTAGTTCTTCTTCAATTTTTGGTAATTCTTCCTTCGCTATATAATATTCACTTTCTGCTAATTCTTTCATGTCTGGATCTCGCATTAATTCTTCTGCTTCTTCCATGTCCTTTTTTGTTTTTTTATATTCTCTAAATTTTATTACTATGTCTTCAATACTTGCATGTTCTTTCATTAACTTTTGCCATTCTGCTTGGTTTGATATTACTTCTGGGTCTGCTATTAGTTTTGTTAATTCTTCATATCGTTTTTCAACTGCCTCTAATTTTTCAAACATAAATCTTCTCCTTTTCCTATTTTTACTCTTTGTTAATATTACCACAAATTACCATACTTATCAAGATTTTTAAGGCAATCGCTTAAAATTTTAATTATTTATTTGTTTGTATTTAATTAAGAATAGCGCGAGAAGGATTATAATTATTTATTTTTGAGTGACTCCGGGGTAACCGTTCCAAAATTCTTAGAAAAGTTAGAAAACTTTTCTATAGAATTTTGAGAATGGGGCAACGAAAATAATAAATAATTATAATCCTTTGGGAGCGAGTAGATTTTATAAATACAAATAAATAATTAAAATTTTAAGCGATTGCCTTACAAGATTTTTCTTTCAAAACTTTAATACTTTTTTGGGAAAAATATTATAAATTGATACAATTAAACTTAATATTCAATTTTTCTAAAATTTCCTTTTCCCTTGTAGTACATGTAAAAATAATAATTTGATTATCAGAAAACTTATGGCAAATATAACTCAAAGCATTTTCCAATCTATCATCATCATAATAAGCAAAAACCTCATCTAAAATAATAGGCATTTTCTCATCTGACAACTCCTTCACCATAGAAAGTCTCAAAGACAAATACAACTGTTCAATAGTCCCAACACTTAATTGAATGGCAGAAACATAATTTCCATTCTCCAATTCAACAATTAAGCCTTCCTCATCTTTAAATTTAATATTATTATACTTTCCCTTTGTAAACTCAGAAATATTCTCTGACAAATTTTGTGTAAACTTAGGAGTTACAAAACTCTTCATTTCCTCATAAGACTCCAATAAAACCTCTTTTGCTAAATTAATACTATTATTTAAACTTTGTAAAGAAAGGAACCTTTCTTTTCCACTAACTAAATTTTCTTCAAGCTTTGCTAAACCATCTAGTTTTTCTTCTAAATTTCTTTTATCTAAATCTAAAGTATGTAATTCTAATTTCTTGCCACTAATTCTATTTTCTATAGATTGTATTTCATAATTTAAATCTTCAACATCCTTTACTTCGTATTTAACAACCTTATCTAGATATTTCTTATTTATCTTTTCTACTTCTAAATCATTTTTTAATTTAATACTATTAGTTAACTTATTTATATCTTCTTCTAATTTAATATTATTCTTTTTTAATAAATTAATCTGATTATTTAAATTATCTATATCCCCAAGAACTTTTTCCTGTTCTCTTTTATTTCTATTTTCTATTTCTCTTTCTTCTTTTATCTTTTTATTATACCTAGTTTTTATAATAAGATAAACGATAATAAAAAATGGTATAGTTAATAAAAATACATAATTAAGTATTTTACTTTTAAGAAATATAAATTGTATAATATTTAAAACAACCAATATTATAAAAAAAAGTATTGAAGTTTTATCCATGCTATCTTTACTGTGTTTATTACTTTTTTTATTTTCATATTCTATTATATTTTTACTATTAATTTCTATTTCTTTAATTTTTTCTTCTAAATTATTTATTTCTTTTAAATTATTGTCTTTTGCTCCTTGTTTTATTTTTATTTTCTCTTTTTCTATTTTCTGATTTTCCTTTAAGAGTTTTAATTCCTTTAAATAATTGCTTCGATTTTCTAATTTACTTATTTCTTCTTTAAGGCTACTAACCTTTTCTTCAAATTCGTATTTAAAAGCTTTATACTTTTCTAATTCTTGTATTTTTATTTCTAACTCATTAATTTCTTTACTAATTATATTAATAGGTTTTTCTCTTGATCTTTCTGTTCCAATTTCTTCTAATTGTCTTCTATTTATCCTATCAATTGTTCTTTTAAAGGATACCTTATCATCTCCTGTACCTACTAAATTAGCTAACTTTTGTATTAATATATTTTGTTCTTGTTTTCCGAGTTTTACTTCTTGTTGATTTACTACTACGGTTGATAAAAAAAGTTCTTCATCAACTTTTGCCTGCTCATAAAAAAACTCATTTCCTCTATTTTTATCTATATTAAATTGTTTTGATATTTCTTCCTTTTCTTCATTATATAATTTAGGGTTTTTCTTTCTAAAATCTCTGAAAACCTCAAATTTTTGCTTATTATCTAATTCATATTCTAATTTTCCTGAAAATTCCTCTCCTACCCAAGGTGCATATTTTTCAAAATTAGAAATATCCTTTCCCTTTTTGTTTTTTGAAATTCCATATATGCTATTTACTATAAAGTTTAAAAGAGTTGATTTTCCAGATTCATTTTCACCATAAATTATATTAATATTTTTATCAAATTCTATTTTCTTTTCTTTTAATTTACCATAATTATTTATTTTTAATTTATTTATCTTCATTAAGTTTCTCCTATTCTAAAGCTTCTAATCCTACTTCTATTGCCTTTTCTATCTCCACTTTACTTTCTTCTGTTATATTTTCTTCTTTTTTTAATTTTTGTAACATTTTTTTTACAAATAATCCTTTTAAAGTATTACTATTTGACATTTTTTCTAAATCATGAAATAGGTTTGTTTTATCTTTTATTTTTATGATTCTTTCATTTTCTACTAGTTTAATTATTTCATAAGTATTTATTTCAAATTTTCTACTACCCTTAAGTGTTATTTTAATATATTGATTACTTTTAATATCTAATGCATTTATTTTTTCTATTAATTCTTCTTTAGAAATTAAATCTGTAACTTCTATTTCTTTTTCTATAAATTCCTCTTCATCTAATGGTATAAACTCTAGTTCTACTTTACCTTTTTCTATATTTCCTACTATCATTCCATGTTCACCTATTTCATCAAAGCCTAGGGAAATAGTAGACCCTGGATATACAATTTTTTGTTCTAGAGCTGTATTATAGAATTTTTTATGAATATGTCCCATAGCAATATAATCAAAACCCTTTTCTAATAACATTTTTTTAGACATTGCATTATATTGCTTGTCTTCTATATTTGCACCATCAATTGTTCCATGAATTTCTAAAAGGTTTATTTTGTCACTTTCTTCTATATTAAAATTTTCAATTCCACTATCTGTGCAATAAAAATCACTAAATCCAAAGCCATATATATTAGCTTCTTCCGTTTCTACTTTCTCTATTTTTGAGTTAAATATTTTTACATTTTTGTTCCAGTTAAATTGATTATAATATGAGTTTTTTACTATTGGATCATGATTTCCTGGTGCAATAAAAACTTGTGTTTCTGGTATTTCTCTAAATAAGTTATTTATATATTCTATTGTTGTCTTTTTTATGTATTTGTGGTCATATAAATCTCCTACTATAAATAAATATTTTATATTATTTTGTTTTATATATTCTATTACTTTTTTAAAAGCTTTTCGTTGTTCTAGCCTTCTTAAATCTCCTAGTGTTTCTCTATCTGATAGATTTATAAAAGGACTATCAAAATGCATATCTGCTATGTGTACAAATTTCATGTTTAATCTCCTTCCTTCCTAAGGCACAAATCTGGTTAGAAAAAAATCAAATTATTTTTCAACCTTAATCTCCTTCTTGACATAAAAGCCACAAGCATCTAATAATGCTTGTAGCTTTATTTTAATTATATTTCTTAATCATCTTCTAAAGGTCCAAATAGTTCATCAAATTTTGCCTCTAATTCCTTTTGTAAATCATACATTTCATCTATTTCTTCATCTTGTGGCAACATTGGTGCTATATCATTTAAATTATCTATATTAAGTGGGTCTGGTTCCTTTTGCATTTCTGGAACAGAAACTTTTTCTTCCGTTTTATTTGGTGCCTCGTCTTCAAATAAATCATCTAAGGAATCAACCTTTAAGTTTTGAATATCATTTTCGTCTTTTTTTTCAACATAAGGATTATATGGATTGTATTTTCTCCAAGTTCCTCTGTCAATTTCTCCTATATCATTATGGCTAATTTCAAACTCTGACAACTTTTTCGCCATTGGATGCTTGAAATAATAGAATTTCTTTGCTCTTACTGGCTTTATTCCTTTTTCAAAAATAATACAATCATCATTATCTAATCTACGTAATTCGTCTGGTGTCATTAGTGCTCTTGCCATAACTTGGTCTGATACACTTTTTCCTGTTTTCCAGTTCTGTCTATCTCTATTAACAGAGATGCTATCTCTTCCAATTGTTTTTTCTCCTAGTGCTTTTGAAAAATATTCTACTGTTTTATAAGAGTTACTTCCTAAAAATACGTGTGTATCACAGTTACCCATTATTGTTTCATAGGATTTTTCATAGACTGCTTCTAATTGGTCTAAGTTTTGTAATATTACACTAAAAGAAATTTTTCTACTTCTTGATGTTGATATCTTTTTATCAAAATCTGGTATTTTTCCTATATTGGCAAACTCGTCCAATATAAAATATGTAGGTACTTTTAATTTTCCACCATTTTGATCTGCATAGTCATATAGTTGTTGTATCATTTGAGAGAAAAATATTGTAAGTAAAAAATCATAAGCTGTATGTGTATCTGATGATATTACATAAACTGCTGTTTTTTTACTACCTATTTCTTCAAAATTTATTGTATCTGTCGAGGTTAATTCTGCAATTTCTTTTGAATCAAATTTTCCTAGTTTTGATTGTAAAGAGCTTAGTATTGATCCATAGGTTTTTTCTGGTGCTATTTCTATTGATTTATAGTACATTCTAGCTGGATGGTCATATGGAAGTTGATTTATTAATTCTGTTAGTAAGTTACTTCCTCCATTGTTATTTGCTGCTCTTACTAGCTCAGCACAACTTGCTAAATTTTGTTCTTCTTCTGGTCTAACTGCTATTAAGTAATATATTAATGCTTTTAATAACATTTCTGCCATGTCATCCCAATATGGATCTTGTGCTCCACCTTCTGATTTTTGCCCTTTTACAACTGTATTTGCAATTACATCAACATCTAATTCTGATGATACATGCATCAATGGATTATATCCATCACTATATTGTGGTCTTACTAAATTTAATACTTTTATTTTATAACCTTGTTGCTTTAGATAACCTGCTGTTTTATCATATAGCTCTCCTTTTGGATCTGTAAATACATATGAACCTAAACCTTGATACGCATTTGGTATTGAATAGGATGCTGATTTACCAGATCCTGATCCGTCCAACTACTAGTACATTTACGTTTCCTCTTTTATCAACTGGTAAATAATTGTCTTCTGCTAATATGATTCCGTTGTTTTTATTTAATATTTGATATTGTTCTCCTCTTTGACTCCAGTCACTTGATCCATGTTCTATATCTGCATATTCATTTTTTGGTGCTGACTTTACAAATCCTATAAAGAAAAATACTGAATAGAAGATTGTTGATACTAATAGGGTAGTCGTAAATTCACTTATTGCTCCACTTGAAAATACCTTTCCAAAAGTTCCAAATGGATTGGTAATTGCTGGTCCAAAGGTTTCTAAAAATATTTCAAAGTCAAAAATACCATCAACTTTTGACATATGAATACTGTATCCTACTGGAGAAGCAAAAGCTATAGCTATAAATATCCATAGTATTGCAAATATTATAAAGTTTTTTCTATTTCTTCTTATTGCACCTTCAATTTTATAGTTCATAATTTCACCTACTTATCTTATGTATATATTTTATCTAGAATTATCTTTGTCACCTTTTTCTTTGTCTTTTTTAATATTCTTTCGACCGCTTTCAAGTGGTAATTCCATTTCAAATTTTGCATTCGCTTTATATAAAAATGCATCTTTTGTTGGCCAATTCATTTTCATAATTTTTATATTCCTCCTAATCTGTGAAAGTTGGACTTCCACCTAA
The DNA here is from genome assembly GCA_947245515.1 of uncultured Clostridium sp. GTDB lineage: Bacteria > Bacillota > Clostridia > TANB77 > CAG-508 > CAG-269. Next base: position 8,468 of record CAMXQV010000007.1, read on the forward strand.
CACATTAAAACTATTATTGTTGTCTTCTCTTATTTCAAATACAAAATAAGATTTATATGGTTTTAATTTGCATTTTCCTTTTACTTCATTTGTTTCTTCATCAAAATATAGAGTTGGTTTAATTTCTTCTGTTGTTACTGGGTCTATAATTGATATTGGTCTCTTTAGGTTTGGAGTATAACTAACTTCTTTATATATATTTGATTCTTCTGAATATATTGTGTTAAATTTAAAGGGCATAGGTTTTCTTGATATCTTTACTTTGTCTTCTTCTAAAATTCCATTATTAATAACTACCTTATCTTTTGCAAAAGATAAGATTACAATTTGATTGCTTTCTTTTTTAGGCTCGCTAACATAAAAAGTTTTTCTACTTAGATTTCCTACTAGTTCTTCTGTGTGTTCTAATCTTTCTACTGTGTATTTGGGATAATCTTTTAAAAATTCCTTCTCTGTTTTGTTTAATTGATATATTACTGTATTTACTCCTTCTGGATCTGTTATACTGAAATGTTTTCCCTGCATACTATCCATGATATTTCCTCCATTTCTATGTTTTTAATCATAGCTTATCCTTTGTTACAACTCTATTTTTAATTATAGCTAAAAATAAAGCTTTTGTCAATATATAAGTTATGTTAATTACCTTTTTTTATATTTCTAGGATTGAATTTTGAAATTTCTTTTAGTTTTTCATATATTTCTCTCTCTTCTTTAGTTAATTCTTTTGGAACCATTATTTTTACTTTGGCTATTAGATCTCCTCTTGACCCTTTGTCACTTATATATCCTTTTTCTGGTATCTTTATTATTTCTCCACTTTGTATTCCTTTTGGTATAAATATTTTTGTTTTTTCATCAATTGTATTAATTTCTGCTTTTGCTCCCAAGGCTGCTTCCCATGGTGTTAAAAATAAATCTGTATAAAGATCTTTTCCCTTTAGCTTGAATTTATCACTATCTTCTACCTTTATTTTTATTAATAAGTCTCCAGCTTTTCCTCCATTTTCTCCCTTTTTTCCTTGCCCTATTAATCTAACTTTTTCTCCATTTTGTATTCCTTTTGGTATTGTAATTGTAAAGGTTTTGGTCTTTGAGTTTTCTTCTTTTAAAGTTATAGATTTTTGTAAACCTAGAAAGCCCTCTTTTAAACTTATATTTATTTCTGTATTTATGTTTTCACCTCTTATTGGGTTCTTCTTTTCTTTCTTTTCTATTTTATCTATATTCCCTATTAGCATATTTATTATTGCTTTTTTTTGTCCTTTACCTGAAAAAGCTTTTTCTTCTTTTGAGAATTTCGAATTCCATATTCTATCATATTTTCTTTTTGAAGATGGTTCTGATAATATTTTATAAGCTTCATTTATATCTTTTATTTTTTCTTCTGCTAAGTTATCTCCTACATTTAAGTCTGGATGATACTTTTTAGCTGCTGCTCTATAAGCCATTTTTATATCATCTATTGAAACTCTACTTGTCTCTAGTTCTAATATTTTGTAATAATTTTTATAAACCATTTAAAACATCCTCCCATAAATAGGTATGGTTATTATACCATATATCAAAAAAAAATCTATATATTTTTATAGATTTTTTTAATAACTAAACTTTACTAATTAGAATTAAGGTACAAAGTACTTTTCTTTTAGTAATTATATCCTTTAAGGGCTAACTCTATTATTTTGTCTAAAAGTTCTTTATAGGAAATACCACTTGCTTCGAAAAGTTTTGGATACATACTAATAGTAGTAAAGCCTGGTAAAGTATTTATTTCGTTAATATAAATATCTTTAGATTTATCTTCAATAAAAAAGTCTACTCTTGATAAGCCCTTTCCATCAATTGCCTTAAAAGCTTTTATTGCTTGATTTCTTATTTCTTTAGAAATATCTTCTTCAAGCTTTGCTGGAATATCTGTTTTTGATTCCTTATTTTTGTATTTTGCATCATAACTATAAAAGTCTTCAGCTGAATGTACTTCTCCAAGGCAAGAAGAAATTACATCTTCATTTCCTAATACTGCACATTCTACTTCTCTTCCTTTTATTCCTTGCTCAATTAATACTTTCCTATCAAAATTTGTAGCATATTCTATTTTCTCAATTAGCTCTTTAATATCGTTTACTTTACTTATTCCAACACTAGATCCTGAATTTGATGGTTTTATAAACAAGGGAAAAGTTAAAGCTTGTGTAATTCTTTCAGCTATTTCTTCTAAAGCTAATCTTGTTTCATTAAAATTTTCATCTATATATAGGTATTGATTTCCATATTTTCTAACATATTTATATTTTGCTTGTTTTAACCCTGCCTTTTCAAAGATTATTTTAGAATATACTTTATCCATTCCTACACTTGAAGCTAATACACCACATCCAACATATGGAACTTTTGCCATTTCAAACATTCCTTGTATCGTACCATCTTCTCCATATAATCCATGTAATACAGGAAATAGTAAATCCATATTTTTTATAAACTTTAAGATATTTTCTAATTTCTCTTTTTTATCACTTTTTTGAATATCCTCTTCAATTTCTGAATTTATTTTCCACCAAGCACCGTTTTTGTCTATATATATTGGTTGTATTTCATATTTAGTTTTATCTAAATTGTTAAAAATTGACTTTGCAGATATTACAGATACCTGATTTTCACTTGACCTTCCTCCAAAAATTAAACCTATTTTCATTATTTTTTCTCCTTTCACGAAGTTTTCTATATATTAATTATATTCATAAGTCTTATTCCAAAATTCTTCTTTTTCAATTTCCTTTGAAAGCTCAAAGAATTTCATACCATTTGATGCTTTAAATAAAACAATATCTCCTTCTTTAAGATTCTTTCTTAAAAAATCTAATATTTCTTGTTTATTATTAAATTGATATATATTTTCCATTCTCATTTTCTTTGCTTCTTTAGCTATATATTTTGAATTTTCTCCCATACATATTAAGGTGTCTATTTTATTTTTTGCAACTTCCATTCCCACCTTCCTATGTAAATCTTCTGAAAATTCGCCTAATTCAAACATATCTCCTAATACTGCGATTTTCCTATTATTTTTAAATTCAGATAAATACTTTAGAGTTGCTTGCATTGCTTCAAAACTTGCATTGTAAGCATCATTTATAACCTTGATTCCATTTTTTAATTGTTTTATATCCATCCTCTTTTGTGTTAACTCAAATTTTTCAATTCCTTCTATAATATCTTTAGAGTCTATTTTAAGTTCTGTTGCTAAAGTAACTGCACACAAGCTATTTAGAATGAAGTGTTCTCCACCTACTGGCACTATTATTTTTTCCTTTTTTCCCTTAATATCGCAAATAAATTTGCTACTATCTCCATTTAATTCTATATTTTGTGCATTAAAGTCGCTTTTGTTTTTTATTCCATAGGTTTTAATATTCCATTTTTCTTTATTTTCCTTATACCAACTATGTAATAAATCATTGTCATTATTTATTATTACTAAAGGATTTTTTGTTCCTTCTAAAATTTCTAATTTTGCTTGTAATATATTTTCTCTTGAACCAAGATTTCCTATATGTGAAGTTCCTATATTTGTTATTATACAAATATTTGGTTTAGCAATTGATGTTAATAAACTTATTTCTCCAAAATGATTCATTCCCATTTCTACTACAAGTGCTTCATGCTCCTTAAGCTTTAATATTGTAAAAGGTAACCCTATATTATTATTGTTGTTTCCCTCTGTTTTAAGTGTATAATATTTTTGCGATACAACCTTAGCAACTATATCTTTTGTACTTGTCTTTCCGACACTTCCTGTTATTGCTATTACTGGTATATTATATTTATTTCTTTTTAGTTTAGCTATTTTGTATAAGGCTTCTAAGGTATTTTCTACTTTTATTATTGTTTTATTGTTGTATTTACGTTTTTGTTCTTCTGTTATTTCTAAATTTTCTACTATTACACAACTTGCTCCTTTTTTTAGTGCTTCTTCCCAAAATTGGTTTCCATCAAAATTTTTCCCTTTTATTCCTATGTAAGTATCGTCTTCTTTTATTTCTCTTGTATCTTTTGAAAAGTTTTCAACTTTTAATTCTTCACTCCCAGTAATCTTTTCTCCTTTTGTGACTTCTATAAGGTCTTTAACATATAGCTCTTCCATATTTTTATCCTTTCAATTTTATATATTTTTTATATTATATTTTTATTTTTAAAAAATGTCAAAATATAAAAACATGCCAAAAGGAAAACCCTAATGGCATATTTCGAAAAAATAACTATTAACTTTCAACTGATCTATTTGCTATTTCTATTGCTTTTTTAACAATATTTCCACAATCCTTAGATGAAACATTTGCCCAGCTACCACCATCTTTTTTTACTTGCTCATAAACACCTAATTCTTTTGCTATTTCTTCTCTTAAATTTTCAGATATTAGCTTACTATTTCTAGACATAATATCCTCCTTGTCATCTTTTACAAAAGATTTCATATATTTAAATAAAACTTTAATTAAAGTTTTATAATAATATTATCTACAATAATTTATATTTTATTTTGACATTTTTTAATAAAATTATATATTTTTTTACAAAATATGATATAATAAATTAGATAATGCAAAAGGAGAAACAAAATGAAGGTTAAAGAAAGAAATTTAGAAGAAAAAATTGAATTAAAAACTGAAGAAACAAAAAATTCTCAAGTTTCTAAGGAGGAATTCAGTTCCTCAAAGGCTACCAATAATACTAAAATAATTTCTTTTTCAATTTTTAAAATACTTTTAATAATTATCTTTATTATTTTATTAGTATTTACAATAATTTTATTATCATATAGCTTATTTAATAACAATATAATTTCAGGAGTATCTATCAAAGGTCATGATGTTTCACATTTAAGTACATCAGACGCAAAATATCAATTAGAAAAATACATAGCTGAAAATTTACCTGAAGAAATTAAACTAAAACATGGAGACTTTGAAACAACAATATCTATAGAACAAATAGAAGTAAATTTCGATATAAAAAAAGCAACAAATTCTGCCTATGAAATTGGAAGGCAAGGTAACTTTTTGCAAAATAGTTTTTATATAATATCTACAATGTTTGGTAAAGTAAATATAGAGCCAAAATTAACTTTAAACAAAGAACAACTGGCCAAAAACTTAGAAGATATATCTACACAAATACCTGACAAAGTTATTCAAAGCAGTTATTATATAGAAAATACAGACTTAATAATAACCTCTGGTAAAGAAGGAAACATAGTTGATATAGATGCAACTACTAAATTAATAAAAGATACCCTTTCAGATTTTTCTAAAACAGATAAAACAGTTGAAATTATTGTTAAAACTGAACAACCAAAAGAAATAGATATAGAAAAAATTTATAACGAAGTACATAAAGAACCAGTAAATGCTTATTACACAAAAGAACCATTTTCTGTGTATCCTTCTGAAAATGGTATTGATTTTAATATTTCAATAGATGAAGCAAAATCAATTATTAGTTCTGAAAAAAAAGATGAATATATAATACCTTTAAAGATATTATCACCTGAAATAACTACAAACATGATTGGAACAGAAGCCTTTCCCGATTTACTGTCAACTTATTCTACTCAATATGCAGCAAGCAATAGAAACAGAACTACTAATTTAATATTGGCCGCAAATAAAATAAATGGAACTGTATTAATGCCTGGAGAAACTTTCTCATACAATAAAGTAGTTGGAGAAAGAACCATATCTGCTGGATATAAAGAAGCTCCAATTTATGTAGAAGGAAAAGTCGTTGATGGCATTGGTGGAGGAATCTGTCAAATAACCACTACCTTATATAATGCAGTACTTTATGCTAATCTTGAAATAGTTCAAAGAACAAATCATCAATTTGTACCATCTTATGCACCAGCTAGCAGAGACGCAACTGTAGTTTATGGAGCAATTGATTTTCAATTTAAAAATAATAGGAACTATCCAATAAAATTAGTATGTTCTGTAGCAAATGGAATTGCAAATTTCCAAATCTTTGGCATGAGACAAGAAGAGGATTGTGAAGTACAAATTAGTGCTTATGAAACTGGAAGAACTAGAACAGCAATTTATTCAGAAGCCTATAAAATTGTGAAAAAAGATGGAAAAGTTATATCACAAGAATTATTAAGTAGAGATACTTACAAACGTCATTAAAAAAATCCTATTATTGTAAATTATAGAAATAAAAATCTTTGAAAATACGTATGTAAATTCAAAGATTTTTTACCTTCTATTTTTGCTTCTTTAGTTTTAAACATATTCTTCTAAATTTATTACTTCTTTTTTTAGTAAATATACATTATAAGTATTATAAAAAGTATATCTATATGCAACTACTTTTTGCATTCCAAATTCTAAAGTACCTGTATTTTGATCATAATTTTTTGTCCTTGGACTTGTATCTGTACCTTCTAAAAGCACTACAAATTCTATATTTTTATCTACTATCAAAAAATCTTCAAGGGTTAAATCACTGTATCCCTCTATATTATTTACTGAAACAGTTTGACTATACCTACTTATTAAATTTTCTTTTATTAATACCATATAAGTTGCTACTCCATCATCAAACTTTTTTCTTATTAGTTTTCTAATATCTTCTGAAATTTGTTCTTTTGTCTTTTCTTCTATTGGTATTTCTTGGCCTTTTATTCCATATTCCTCAATAGCTTTTACAAGTTTAAGTTTGAATTCTGTTAAACTTTCTTTTTTATTATCATATGCCTTATTAGAATTGGTCTCTTGTACTTTCCTTTTTATTGCATATAAATCATAAGTATTCCATAAAGTCCATTTACCTCCCACACCTCTCATTATTCCAAGTTCTAATACTCCTGTAGTTTTATTATAACTTTTTGTTATTTCTTTTATATCTGTTCCATCGCTTTGAGCTATCCATTGCATATCTTTACATGCAATAATAAAATCTTCTTCTTCAAAATTTTCATATCCTTCTATATTTGCTAAAGAAATAGTTTGTACATATCTTGAATTTAAATTTGATTTTAGTAAAACTATATCTGATTCTGTTCCTTCTTTATAATTTTTATCTGCTAAAACTTTGAGATTATTAATATATTGATCTGAGGTTTCTTTATAGGAAGTTTTTACACCTAAATCAGTAATAGTTTGTGCTATATATTTTTTGAACTCTTGTAATTCTGCAAGCTCTTCTAAATTTTCATCTTCACCTATTATCTTAAAATCATCATCTACTTTAAAGCTGTAATTTTGATAAGTAATTATTGCAAGTTTTGAGTTCTCTGTTTCTCCTATTGGATTAGTAACATACTCAAGTTTTTCAATTCCTTCTGTTTCTTCTAATTTGCTACAATCTGTTGCCTTTGTTGGTCTATTTTCCTCTGTTAATATTCCTGTTTTTACTTCTAATAGCATTATTTGCAAACTTTCTTTTGCTTGTGCATAATTATACTTTTCTTCTGCGTTTGTAGCTCTTCCGTATTAACCCATTTTCTCCAGTTAAGGTTATTATTGTTACTCCTGCTAATATTAATAAAACTATTATTGTTATTACTAGTGTTATTAAGGTAATTCCGACTAGATAATTTTCTATTTTTTATAATTTTCATTTTATGTAATTCTCCTACTATTCTTTAGTTATTTATATCATACTTGATTATATTTTTTCAACTATTATCTTAAATTCTTTATTTTAGTTATTACTTTTTTAAGGTTTAATATACATAATTTTATGACAATATCTAAAAGTTAAAATTATATCTTTGTTTTTAATAATTGTAACCTTTTTCGAGCTAATAGACTATATAATTCTAACTTTTATAAATTGCCATAAAATACCTAAAATTACTAACCTTTACATGGTTAGAGTTCCATTCGGAGTATTAGTAATAATCAAAATATCCTCTTCTCTACCATTTTCTGCATTAATATAAACTAAGAACTCTTTATCATCAACTTTACCTTTAAACTCATAGCATAAAATTTCTGATTTCCATTCTGTTGGAATAATTGCCATACCTTCACTTTCAATATTCAAATCCTTATTAAGATTCTTTTTAGCATCCTCTTTAGAAATTTTAACCTTACTAATATCTCTCTTTTCGTGATTATTTAAATATCCAGTAGTTTCCATACCTAGCACTTCACCATTATCTAAAGCAACTTTAACCTTAATCAAATCTGGATAAACAATTACATTGTTTTGAACATAAGCATAATTAATAGTTACAATACCCTCTTGTTTTAAATAATAAGTTTCTTTCATATTAGGAAATCCCTTTTCTGCCAAAAACTTCTTTCCCTTATCCTTCGCATCATCTTGTGAGATAACTTCTGAATTTACATCTCTATTAGAGTTCATATATACAACATGTCCACCCTTTCTAGAAATAGACACATTAATAGTTGCATTATCCTTATTTGTAATAGAAAAATCATATACAGGAATAGTTGCATTTTCTGAATAACCTAAATTTGAAATGTCCTTGATATTTCCTTTTCCTATAAATTCCTCAGCCTTTTGTCTTGCTTGTTCTTCACTAATATCATCACCAGTCAATCCTTTTGGATCGCCTTTTGTTAAATGCTCTGAAAAAGCACCATCATATATTAAGCCTGAATATTCATGAAAATTTTCCTCTAAATTACTAAAACTCTCTTTAGACACATTGTCTACTTGTTGTGCAAAAGCTAAATTTCCTTTATTAGTTAATTCTCCCCATTCCAATCTTCCACTATTTAAGTCATCAGATAATTGATTTAAAGTATTTTGAAGTTCTACACTATATCCATGTAAATCTTTTAAGTTTTTTAGATCTTCTTGTGATAAACTTTCCTTATAAATATTTTTTCTTGATAAGGAATAACTATAATCACTTACTTGATTTAAAAATCTTTCTGTATTTTCCAATTCCTGACTTTCTATTGGTAATCTACTTAAATAACTCTGTGCTAAGTTTGCTTCTCTCCATAAGTTTGTTAAAGTTTCTGCACCATGTTCTGGTGTTGTCGAAATTAAAGATTTAGCCAAATATGTCTCAACCTTTTGTACATAATCAACCAACTCATAAAATGCCATATTATAATTATTTTCAGAAGCTTGTCTATATTCCCTTTGCTTTTTATATAAAAAAAATCCTAAAATTGCAACAATTATTAAAAGAACACCTATAACGCTTAACATATGACCTTTTTTTAATCTGTTTTTCCAATCAACTAATTTATTCATAAAATCTTCCTTTCCTCTAATAAATTTTATTTACAAAATCTATGTTTTCCAATTGTTTTTACAAGTGGCCTAGACCATATCCACTTATTAGTCGCAGTCTGTGGATTAAAATAATAAATACATCCATTTGTTGGATCCCAACCATTTTGAGCATCTTGTGCTGCTTTATATACAGTTGAACCTTCTGCAATTGGTTGATTTATTTGACCATCTGCTACAGCAGTAAATGCACCTGCTTGATAAATTACACCAGCAATCGTATTTGGAAACTTTGAACTTTTTACTCTATTCAAAATAACTGCACCTACTGCAACTTGTCCTTCATAGGGTTCACCTCTAGCTTCTCCATTAATTGCCCTTGCCATTAGTTGTATATCTGAAGTTCTTGAACTTGCTGCATAACTTGTATTTTCTTCTGCCATCAAGCTAGTTAATAAAATTACTGAAATAACTGTTATTATTAACAGTACAAACAAAATCATTATTTTTATTACACTTTTCAAAATATCACCTTTTCCTTTTTTATATATTAGTTTGTTTATTTTATAAAAAATTATTCCAAGTTTTGAAATTTTTTAATATATATGATAATATATAAAAGATTTCTATAAAAATATTAAAAAGGAGATATTATGAAAGTTTTAATTTTTTATGCATCCTATGGTGGAGGTCATTTAAATGCAGCTAAGTCAATTGAAGCCTGTATCACAAAAAATTATAAAAATATTAATGTTGAACTGATAGATTGTATGAAATATATAAATAAAACCATTGAAAAGGTAACAACCTCAGCTTATAATGAAATGGCAAAAAAGATGCCATGGGCTTGGGGCAAAATTTATGATGACTCTCAAAAAGGTACCTTGGCACATATTTCTTCAAGATCAAATCAAATAATGGCAATTAAACTTCTAAAGCTTTTACGAAAAAAACAACCAGACTTAATAATATCTACACATCCGTTTGGAAGTCAAATGTGTAGTTATCTAAAAAGAAAAGGGAAAATTAGTTCAAAAATTGCAACAATAATGACTGATTTTGCACCACATGACCAATGGTTGGTTGGAAAGGATTTTGTAGATTATTATTTTGTCGCTCATGATTCTATGAAGGAATATTTAATAAAAAAAGAAGTTTCTAAAGAAAAAGTATTTTCTACAGGTATACCAATATCTGGTCGTTTTACTGAAAAATTTGATAAAGAAAAAATTCTAAGCGACTTCGGATTGTCTACAGACAAACAAACCATATTATTTTTTGGAGGAGGAGAATTTGGGCTAGGAAAAACAAAAACTGTAAGAATTTTTGAAAATTTAGTTCAATTTGAAGGAAATACCCAAATAATCGCTATTTCTGGAAAAAATCCAGAAATGAAAGAAAACTTTTTAAATGTTGTAAAAAGTTACAATAAGGAAAAATCTGTAAAAGTCCTTTCTTTTACAGATAAAGTACCTGAATTAATGAGCATTTCTGATTTAGTTGTTACAAAACCTGGTGGATTAACAACATCTGAAAGTCTTGCTTCTCATTTGCCTATGGTTATTATTAATCCAATTCCTGGTCAAGAAAAGGAAAATGCGGAATTTCTAGAAAGTAATGGTATAGCCATTTGGATTAAAAATAGCAAAGAAAGTAAAATTATATTTGAACTTTTATTATCTAATAAAGATAAATTAGCAGACATGAAACAAAATACTAATAAATTAGCAAAACCATTTTCTACTTTTGAAATTTGTAAAATTCTTTTAGCTTAATAAGAACTTATAAAAAATACACCTCATACTATAAAATGAGGTGTATTAAACCTCTCTTCTTCCTTCAAGAGCTTTTGTTAAAGTAATTTCATCTGTATATTCTAAATCTCCTCCAACTGGAATACCATGTGCAATTCTAGTAACTTTAACTCCAAGTGGCTTAATTAATTTAGATAAATACATTGCAGTTGCTTCTCCTTCTACCCTAGGGTTAGTAGCTAAAATTACTTCTTTTACTTGTCCATCCATTAATCTAGTTAAAAGTTCCTTTATTTTTATATCCTCTGGACCTACCCCATTCATTGGAGAAATCGAACCATGTAATACATGATAAACACCTTTAAATTCATGTGTTTTCTCCATTGCAATAATGTCTCTTACATCTTCTACAACACATATTTGTGTTTCGTCTCTTTTAGGATTTCCACAAATAAAACAAGGGTCAGTGTCTGATATATTAAAACATTTGCTACAATATTTTAAGTTTTTTTTGGCATTTAATATAGAAGAAACAAATTCCTTTGTTTCTTCTTCTGTACAATTTAACATATAAAAGGCAAGTCTAGCTGCAGTTTTATGTCCTATACTTGGTAGGCGTTCAAAACTCTCTATCAGTTTTTCTATTGATGGTGAATATAATGACATTTATACTTCCTCCTAAAATAGATTACCACCTAATCCTGGTATATTATACTTTCCTAATTGGTCTGCTTGTGCAGAGTCTACCTTTCTTAAAGCTTCATTTATACATGTTAGTATTAAATCTTCTAACATTTCAACATCTTCTGGGTCAACTACATCTGGTTTTATTTTTATTTCTTTTAATAACTTTTCTCCTGAAACCTTTACATTTATTGCTCCTCCACCTGCTGATGCCTCAAATTCTTTGCTAGCTAATTCTGATTGTGATTTTTCCATATCTGCTTGCATTTTTTTAGCTTCTTTCATTAAGTTATTAAGATTCATTCCTCCGAATCCTCCCATTCCTCCAGGGAATCCTCCTCTTTTACCCATTTTATTTCCTCCTTATTTTTTATTCTATAATATTGAATTGAATATCTGATTCTTTAGCAAGATTTTTTAAATCTTCTTCTACACTTTGTGTTTGCACTTCTTGTGTGTTTGTTATATATTTTATTTGCATTTCTTTTCCACATGCCTTTGATACTAAATCCGTAATTTCTCTAATATTGTCTTGTTTTTCTAATACTGTTTTACCAAAGGAAGTCATTCCATTTGGAAATTGTATTCCTACTGTCATATCATTTAGTTCTACTGCTTTTGTATTAAGTAGATTTGTATATAATACAATTTTTCCGTTTTGTTTTAAATTATTTACTATTTGTGGCCAATATTCTTCAGAATTATTTGAAAAGTTAATATTTGTTTTATTTTCTACTTTTTTTACTTGTTCGTTTACTTTAGGTTGCATGTCTCTTCTGTTGCTTTGTTGAATATTTTTTACATAGTCCTTATTATTATATGTAGTTTTTATATTATTTGGTTCATTATTTATTATTTTCCCAGATTTCAAATATTTTTCTATTTTTTCTATTCTCTGTTCTATATTACTATTTGTTTCTGCTTGTTTATTACATAACTTAATTATACCAGCTTGAAACATTATTGTTTTTTGAGTTGACCATTTAATGTCATTTTCTAGTTCAGATAATTTGTATACTAATTCAAGGAGTTTTTCTTTTGACGTTTTTTCAGCTATAAATTTAATTTTTTCTTTTTCTGTTTCATTATATAATTCTAATTTTCCTGATGTTTTGTATACTAATATGTCTTTAATGTATTTTATGATTTCCCATAAAAAATTTACAATATCTTTTCCTTCTTCTAATACATCTTCTATATTTTTTAAGGCTTCTTCTATATTATAGTTCGTTATTGCTTCTGTTATGTTATGAACATAGGTTATTTTTGGTATGCCTACTAAGTCTTTTATTTTGTCTTCATTTATTTTGTTTTCACCATCTTGTATACATCTTTCTAAAATTGATAGAGCATCTCTCATTGCTCCTTCTGAAAGTACTGCTATTATGTTTAAGGCTTCTTCTGTTATTTCTAAGTTACTTTCTTCACCTACTATTTTAAGTCTTTTTTTTATGTTGTCCTTTGAGATTCTTCTAAAGTCAAATCTTTGACATCTTGATAAAATTGTAGCTGGTAATTTTTGTGGCTCTGTTGTTGCTAAAATAAATTTTACATGTTCTGGTGGCTCTTCTAAGGTTTTTAGTAGAGCATTAAAGGCTCCTGTTGATAACATATGAACCTCATCTATTATATATACTCTATATTTTGCTTTTGTTGGCAAAAAGTTAACTTCTTCTTTTATACTTCTTATGTCTTCTACACTGTTGTTTGATGCTGCATCCATTTCTACAATATCTGTTAAAGAACCATTTATTGCTCCTTTACATATTTCACATTCGTTACATGGTTCCCCATCTTTTGGGTTTAGACAGTTTATTGCTCTTGCAAGTACTTTTGCTGCTGATGTTTTTCCTGTACCTCTGCTTCCATTAAATAGATATGCATGTCCTACTCTATTTGCTATTATTTGATTTTTTAGTGTTTTTGTTATGTGTTCTTGACCTACAATTTCTTTAAAAGTTAAGGGTCTAAATTTTCTATAAAGAGCTGTGTACCCCATTTTTTCACATCCTTTATACTTAAAAAATGGCTGTATTTAATCTCTCTATGGAAAGTCTCCACATAAAGCTTGCTACTTATTGCTGCTTCCTTCCGGACCTGACAAGATTCGTAGGTCTTTATTGGATTCTCTCCATACAAAGATTAAATACATACCTTTTGTATTATATACTGAATTGTAATTTTAATCAAGTAAATTATAATATTATATTTGTTTTTTCTTATTTTTATGTATTAAATTTTTATATTACTTGATTCTTTTAAATATAAAATTATCTAATTCTTTATTTTCTATAGAAGTAGTACCTTCCTCAACAATATTTGGTATTGGAAGCTCTAAGAAAATATTTGATAAATATTCTTTACCTGATTCTAATTTAATTATTATATCAAAATTTAACTGAACTTTTAAATCCTCTTCTGTAATATTTGCATTTTTTAATAAATTACTGTGATTTATTTCATTATCATTAGATACATATTGTGCAATTTTATCATTTGCATATCTAAAAGCAATAATACCTCCTTGATTAGAAATCTGCAAAGCCTTTATATTTGATTCCATTGCTCCAGTATATTCTATATTATTTACTTTATTTTTTTCTTCATTTGCAAACATAGACTTTTCACTTTGCATTTCTGGCTTATAAATTACTTTAATTCCTTTTTCTACATTTTTATTAATTTTTATATTAGTAAGGTTTATGGTCTTTATAACTTCATTTCCAGAATAACCATCATTTTTATTTATATATATAAATATATCATTATTCTGATTAATATCAAAGGCCCATTTATTTGCTCCACTTTCAATATCTATTCCTTCTGTAGAACTTATAATGCTGATTTTCGATAAATTAAAAGGCATATTTGTTTCTCCCTCGACATTATATTTTAGAACTGATACACTCAATATAAAAAGTAAGGTTACTATAATAATAAGTATTATACTTAGATGAAAATACTTTTTACTCATTATTCTCTTTAAAGTTTCCTTCATAAATACTTATCTTTCCTTTCTTTATCTTTGTTTAATTTTTGTTTTGAAAAATATAAAGTTTTTATAAGTCTTTTTATATATTAATTTTATTTTGCTTTTTTATTTTTCTTAAGGTCTTAAAAAAGTCTTTTAATATATCTTCACATTCCTTTTGCATAATACCCTTTTCAACTTCTACAATATGATTAAATTTATAGTCCTCAAATAAATTTAATACTGAACCAGCAGCACCAGTTTTTTGGTCTAAAGTGCCTATATATATTTTTTTTATTCTAGAATTTATAATGGCTCCTGCACACATTGAACAAGGCTCTAGAGTAATATACATTTCACAATCTAATAATCTCCAACTTTTTAATTTTTTACTAGCCTTTTGTATTGCTATAATTTCTGCATGTTTTGTTGTATCAAATTTCGTTTCTTTTAAATTATGTGCTTTTGAAATAATTTCTCCATCTTTTATAATGACTGCACCAACTGGTATTTCTAATTTGTTATATGCCTTTTTTGCCTCTTTTAGTGCTTCTTTCATAAACTCTTCTTCCATGCATATTCCTTTCAAATTTTAGTCTATTCTATTTTATAAGTATACACTTTTTCATAATTTTTTGCAAATGTTTTTGATGGTTTTAATTTTTGTTGTATAATACACTTTTGCAAAAGTCATGGGAAACATTCTAATTATTATTCTTTCTCTTAAATTTAGTTCTTTTTTTACTTCTTTTAATATATTATCTTTCATTTTCAATTTCCTTTCCTTCTTTAGATACATCTATAGTAAAAAATAATTAAAATATTCTTATTTTTACTATAAATTTTAGTTTAAAAATTTTTATTTCTAAACTTTTATTATATTTTACAATATTCGACCTTATTAATGTCAGTGTACACTAATAAAAAAATTTAAATTTTTTTATATATTAAAACTCAAAACCTTATCTTTACTATATTTACCTTCTTCAAAAAACTATCTTTTAGTTATAACTTTTCTAAAATATTAAAAGAACTAACTAAAATTAGTCAGTTCCTCATTTCTCTATTTTGTTACTATTGCTACATGTGTTAATATAGGTATTAAAACTTACAAAAATTAAGTCTAAATATTTTGTTAAAGCATGATTATCATATAATTTTTTTATTTCAATTATTTCCTTAAAACTTTTTTCTTCTTTGAAATATAAATTATATATTTCAAAGAAACTATGCTTATATATTTTTTCATATTGTTTATCTAAATCTCTTAAAATATTTTCAAACTTTTCTACTTCTTTTGATTCCTTATTATCTTGTATATATTTCTTCATTTCTATGTATTTTGAATTATCTGGTTTTTTATATAAAAACGGTGTTCTTATATCTGCATTCTTTGTTAAAACAAAAGCTTCAAAAGTTGTGAATATCATAGCTATTGGCATATTTATCTTTGTTAGTAGAAAAAAAGATTCAAATACTAAGGCACTCCAAAGCATGCATAGTATAGGTGATTGATAATGCATTGGCTTATCACATTCTGATCTTATTAAGATAAATAGAATGCATAGAAAAGTTATTTCTTCTATTGACACTTTTGATATAATTCCTAATAAAAAAATTATTATAAACTCACTTAAATTAAATATAATGGTAGGTATATTTTCTTTTATTTTAATCATTTGTTTTATTCTCCTTCTTCTGTATCACAAAAAAACCATAATGAATGTATTGGCATAAGTTCACCTCCCTATAAATTTGTAATATATGTACAGACAAAGTCTGACAAAAACAAAAATATATTTAAGACAATTAAACTTATATTTCTTAGTGATATACTTCTTATTTTATTATTTTCGTTTCTATTCCATAATTTTGTATATTGTTGGTACAAATATTTAAGTTTATCTTTTAATAATAATGGCAAAACTAATAATATTCTATCTACTATAAATGCAAGATAATAATTGCTAATTAATTTATAACAAGCTATTGCAATAATAAATATATAAAGGTGTAATATTGAAATTAAAAAAACATCTATGTATTCAACTTCTTCTTTATATAAAAACTTCATAATTATAAATTGAAATATTATTAAAAAAACATAACTATAAATATTATAAGTTGTTAAAGCTCCAACTCCTATATAATTGATAATATTTAATAATAATAGTTTTATTCGCTTGTTATTTATATTTTTACAAGTAGTTAAAAATACTACAAAAAATATAACTTCTGGTAACATTCCTAAAAATGCATTTACTAATAATTGTTTCATTTTTTTCTCCTTTGTATTAATTTAATTAATCATATTCATTATATTAATTTTTAGAACTAACTTAATATATTGAAATCAATTTAAAATATTTAATTAAATGTGAGAATTTTTCTTGACTTAACTTACTGGTGTGTGTATAATATAGATAAGCATACATTATATTTATGTATGCACAAGCAGAGAAAAGATAGTCGGTCGCCAAATCGGTTCTATCTTTTCTCATTTTATTACTATATATTATATACAAACAATAATAAAAAAGTAAAGAGAAAATGTAAAAAAAAGTCGATTTTTTTGTTTTCATGTATTATCAGTATTATTTTTTAATTTTAAAGTTATTCTTAATACATGTATCAAATGCCATAATTATATTTTATGGATAATACCCAATCTTTTGAAGAATGACTGGGTATTAAAACATCTGAAACTGATATAACCTTGTAAAAATCCTCATCTGCATATTTGACAAGCAGATTATAGATTACCTACATTTATTCGATGTACTCACCAATACTAATTATATTATGCTATAACTTTACATAAAAATTAAAATCTTAGTTAAAAAAAACCAGCAAATTTTTATAGTTTGCAAGTTATTATATTGGTGTACCAGAAAGGACTTGAACCTTCTACCTTCGCTTTAGGAGAGCGACGCTCTATCCTGGTGAGCTACTGGTACATAAATATTCGTTAAAAACCTAGGTATATAGTACACTAAAATTAGTACTTTGTCAATTTATAAAACTTGTATTTTCTACAATTTCTGTTATAATATAAAAGGTGATAAAAATGCAAAAAATACTAAGTCATATGAGAAAAGCAATAGAAGAATACAACATGATAGAAGAAAATGATAAAATTGCAATAGGTTTATCTGGAGGAAAAGACTCTATAACTATGTTACATGCCTTCAAAGCTTTACAAAGATTCTATCCTAAAAAATTTGACATAATTGCAATAACAATAGATCCAGGCTTTGAATTTTTTAACAAAGAATTTTTAGAAAAAATATGCAAAAATATAGAAATACCACTATATATAGAAAAAAGTAATGCAAAAGAAATCGTATTTGATATAAGAAAAGAAAAAAATCCATGTTCCTTATGTGCAAATTTACGTAGAGGTGTTATAAACTCTATTGCAATAAGAGAAGGATGTAACAAAATTGCTCTAGGGCATAATCAAGATGATGTATTAGAAACCTTTTTATTAAATTTATTTTATGCTGGTAATATAGGAACTTTCTCGCCAAAGAGTTACATGGATCGTTCTAAAATCACTTTAATAAGACCCTTAATTTACACTCCCGAAAAAGACACTAAAAGATTTATAAAAAATAATAACCTATCAGTCATGCCAAAAGTCTGTCCTATGGATGGTACATCTAAAAGAGAAGATATGAAACAACTTATCATCTCACTAACAAAAAATATTCCAAGAGTTCGTGCAAATCTATTTGGAGCAATTCAGAGAAATTTAGATACTTGGAAAATCTAATATAAAATTACAACTCTTTTGTATTTATCCTATCTAGAAATCCTTTCTACTATGATAACTTTTCTATAATGTAAAAAACCAAGTAAAAAATTACTTGGTCTTTTATTATTTTACTATACTTGTCATAGCTTGTTTTAAAGCTTCTAATTTTTCCTCAGCATCTTCATGACTAGTACCTTTAACTCCCATATACAATTTTATTTTTGGCTCTGTACCTGAAGGTCTAACACAACACCAGCTATCCTTCTCTAATTCATAATATAACACATTTGATTCTGGTAATCCAGTTTTTGAAACTTCTCCTGTTTCCATATTTTTTACAATATCTTCCTTTATATCTTTAAAAGTTAAAACTTTGTACTCTCCTATCTTCTCAACTGGTGTATTTCTCATATTAGTCATCATATCTTTTATTTTTTGAGCACCTTCAGCTCCTTCCATAACAATAGATACTTGTGTCTCTTTATAATATCCATATTTTTCGTAAATATCGTTCATTGCATCCCATAGAGTCTTGCCTTTAGCTTTGTAATAGCAAGCCGCTTCGCAAAGTGCCATAACTGCAGCTATTCCATCTTTATCTCTTGCATAGTCACCAATCAAACATCCATAACTTTCTTCAAAGCCAAATACATAAGTTCTATCTTTATTCTCATCAGCTTTTTTCATAATTGCACCTATATTTTTAAAGCCTGTTAAAACTTCTATACATTCTAAGTTATAGTTTTTAGAAATTGCCTTTGCTAATTCTGAAGATACTATTGTTGTTATAAACATTCCATCTTTTGGTAAAATTCCTTTTTCATGCATTTGTGAAATTCTATATTCTGCAATTAAAAGTGCTGACATATTACCTGTATATTCCATATATTTTCCAGTTTTAGCATCTTTAGCAAAAATTCCTAATCTATCTGCATCTGGATCAGTAGCCAATACAACATCTGCACCTTTTTGTTCTGCTAATTCTAAAGCTAGTTTGAAAGCCTTTTTGTCTTCTGGATTTGGATAACTTACTGTTGGAAAGTTTCCATCTGGCTCTTTTTGTTCTGGAACAACATATACATTTTCTAAGCCTATTTCCTTTAAAAGTCTTTCTGCAACTGTATTTCCTGTACCATGTAAAGGTGTATATACAACTTTCAGAGTCTTTCCTTGTTCTTTTACTACATCTGGATTTAATACTTTGCTTTTTAAAACTTCTAAGTATTTATTATCCATTTCTTCACCTATTATATTAAATAGTCCTGACTTTTCTGCTTCTTCTCTAGTTGTTTCTTTTATTTCACTATATTTCTCTACTGCTCTTACTTTTGCAATTATCTCTTTATCTCTTGGTGCAACTATTTGAGATCCATCATCCCAATATACTTTGTATCCATTATATTTTGGAGGATTATGACTTGCTGTTATCATTATCCCAGCAGTACATCCTAAATTTCTAACTGTAAAGGATAATTCTGGTACTGGCCTTAAATTTTCAAATAAGTAAGTTTTTATTCCGTTTGCATTTAATATTAATGCTGTTTGTAAACTGAACTCTTTTGATCTTCTTCTTGAATCATAACTTATTGCTACACCTTTTTCTTGTGTTCTTTGTTCTATTATATAATTTGCTAAACCTTGTGTTGCTTTTCCTACTGTATATTTATTCATTCTGTTTGTTCCAGCTCCTATTACACCACGTAATCCTGCTGTTCCAAATTCTAATTCTTGATAAAATCTGTCTTCTATTTCCTTTTCATCATCTTTAATTTCTAGTAATTCCTTTTTTGTTTCTTCATCAAATTCTGAACTTTCACACCATTTTTTGTATTCTTCTAAGTAATTCATAATATCACCCTTTCTTATTTAATATTATTTATCTAAATTATAATATTTCGTATATAATTCTTTAGCTGTACTTGGACAATCAACACCAGCACTATCTGCATTTTTTACAGGTGCAAATTCTTCTTCTCTTTTTACACGAAGTACTGCCATCTCATCAACTTCCCCAAAAGCATCAAATAGAAAGGCTTCAAATTTATAGGCATTAGGTGATGTTGGTTCTACTATTTCTCCTTCTTTATTTAAATATTTTGCTTTTTTATATGCAACATGATATGGAAGTGGTTTTGCTCCCATTCTTTCTACTGCTTCTATACTAAATAAATTACACAATACGTGTGATTCTCCATATAATAGTTCTCCATTTTCATCTGTTGCTTCTGCCATTTCATCTGTTATTTCTGAATATTCTATTACATTTGGTTTTCCATTTCTTTTACAAAATACTCCTACTTTTTCATGTGGATTTGCTTTTACTATTGATTTACATGCTACTGTTACTTTATTATCTATTGCAATTCCCATAAGAACAGGATCTACCATTTTTACTAAGCAATTGTCAACTCCACCTATAAATACCCACTCTATTCCCATATGTTTCATTTGCTCTGTCATCTTGCTTTTTACAAGTGATTCATAAATACCTCCATGACCATCTGCTGCAAGTTTAATTAATCCATCTTCATTTATTAATATTTTTCCTTCTGTATCTATCATTGGTAATTCACCTTGTATAAAGAAAAATAAATTTTTATCTTTCTCATATCCAAAGTTTTTGTTTTTATTAAAAAACTCTATTGTTGATTCATTATTTTCTTTACTTGTCATTATAAACCATGGAATTGTAACTCCATATTTTTTTCCTTCTTCTTTTAAACTATCACACAACAACTCGAATAAGGATTTATGTGATTCTAATCCAATATCATAAGTTCCTTTTGGTCCATCATGTCCTAGCCTTGTTCCTTGACCTCCTGCCATGGTTACTGCTGCTAGTTTTCTTTCTTTTATTGCTTGTTTACCTATGTTTTCGTAATATTTATATTTATCGTTTAATTTAAATTTATCTAAATATTCTATTGGCTCTATTTTATCTTCATTATTTTTTTCTTCTTTCTTTGTGCTTTTATATAAACTTTCTATTAGTGAAAAGTCTATATTATTTATTTGCTTTATTAATTCCTTTTTATGTGCTTCATCAAGTTTTTCATAATGTTCTAGTAAATGCTCTTGATTATATTTCTTTAGTTTCCTTCTTATTTCTATTAATTCATTTTCCATATCATCATTCCCTTCGCCTTTTATAGCTTAATAAATACAGATAATATTTATTATCTGTATTTATATTTATACACTATTTCTTTTTAATTATCAATACTTTAATTTTTTTTATACACTTTTTTCTCCAATTGTACTTATAAGATTATTGTATTTAATCATTATAGAATCTATTTTTTCTTTAGTTTTCTCTATGTTATAGCAATCTATTATTTTAACTTTCTTATTGTTAATTTGTTCTATTTCTTTATTCATTTTATTTATATATTCTTCTGTTCCTTTTATTAATATTTCCATTTCTACTTCTTTTTCTTCTTTTATTTTTTGTAATTTTTCTATATCATCTTTGTTCCAATTAATTTTTAGTATTTGTTTTTTCTTTTCTTCCTTTAAATTTATTTTTTCTACAAGTACTTTTATTGTTTCTTCTAAATTTTCTTCTGTTAATATTATTATTTTCTTTCCCTCTTCTATTTTCTTACTAATGTAAGGCAAACTAATCATCTCAAAGTGATAGTCACTTACATAAAATATACAACTTTTTTCTTTTGTCTTTTCATTTTTATTCATTTGAAAATCCGTCCTTTCATCCTTCTAATTTACGGAAATTAAGGTTTTCCCTTATTGTTTACTGGTAAATTTTACCATTTCTTTACAAATATGTCAATAATATTTCAAAGAAACTTATCGACATTATTCGCAAATTGTATAAATTTTTAAAATTGGTCAATACTTAAAGTAAATGAAAAAATTACAAAAAAAGTTTTTTGGAGGTAACTTATGAAAAAAATATTAAATTTATTTAAAAATCCCAAGGTAAAAATGGTAATTATTTTAAGCTTTTTGCTTTTTTTATATACAACTATTTCTGCCATATCTTATGGTCAAAAGGTTTCTACAGATATAGCTAATAGTGTTTTTAGATTACATGTTCTTGCAAATAGTGATAGTAAGGAAGATCAAGCTTTAAAATTAAAAGTTCGTGATAGTTTGTTAAATTATATGAATCAAATTTGTGAAAATTGTAATTCTAAAGAAGATGCCATTATATTAGTAGAAAAAAATAAAGATTCTTTTAAACAAATTGCTTTAGATACTATAAATACAGAAGGTTATTCTTATGATGTAAATATTAATATTGGTAATTTTGAGTTTCCTACAAAAAATTATGGCGATATATCTCTTCCCGCTGGTTTTTATGATGCTTTACGTGTGGAAATTGGAGAAGCAAAAGGACAAAATTGGTGGTGCGTAATGTTTCCTCCCCTATGTTTTGTTGATATTTCATCTGGTATAGTTCCTGATGAATCTAAAGAATTAATGGAAGATAATCTTACAGAAGAAGAATTTGCTCTTGTTTCTAAGGATTCTTCTAAGGATATTAAGTTTAAATTTAAATTATTAGAATTTTTAGGTAATAATGGTTTGATTACCGCAAAAAAATAGTAATTTTATACTTTTGTTAAATATAAGCAGGTTCTCACTTATGATTACCTGCTTAATTAGTATATATCTTTTATAAACCTATAAATAATAATATTTTTGATATCTTTTTTACATAATTTTTATACAAAAATATATTACTATTTTATATAATTACCACAATTTGGAAATACATATATTAATTATAATTATTCATAATTTTAGATGGTTTAAAACAATATTGTCAAATTATTGCCAAAATTCTCCGTCCCTATTGACACTATTGACACAGTGACAAAAATTTTAATTGATTACAAAAAATTATTGCATTACTTACTAACTTATGTTATATTTTATAAGTAAAAGAGTGTTATATTACACTCTATCTTGAAATGTAGAAAATAATTTAATATAAATGGGGGTAATTTAATTGGAAAAATTAGTAGTAACAGGACCCACTTCTTTAAAAGGAGATGTACTAATTGGTGGTGCAAAAAACGCAGCAGTAGCAATATTACCAGCTACTCTTTTAATAGATGGAGAATGCACCCTTGAAAACTTACCAAATATAAGTGATATAAAAATATTATGTGAAATTTTAGAAAAACTAGGTGCCAAAATAACATGGATAGATAAAAATACTATAAAAATAGATACAAGACATCTTACCACTACAAAAGCACCTTTAGACTTAACAAGCAAATTTAGAGCATCTTATTATATAATCGGTGCAATGTTAAGTAGAATGGGAGAAATTGAAGTTGGTATGCCAGGTGGATGTAAATTAGGAGCAAGACCAATTGACCAACATATAAAAGGTTTTGAACTACTAGGTGCAGAAGTAACTGTTGAAAAAGGAACTATTTATGCAAAGTCAAAAGAATTAGTTGGATGTCCTGTTTATATGGATCTTGTATCAGTTGGTGCAACAATAAATGTAATGTTATCAGCAGTACTTGCGAAGGGTACAACAGTTATAGATAATGCAGCAAAGGAACCACATATTGTTGATGTTGCTAACTTTTTAAATACAATGGGGGCAGATATAAGAGGTGCTGGAACAGATGTAATAAAAATAAATGGTGTTGAAAAATTACATGGTAATGCAACTTATTCTATTGTACCTGATCAAATAGAAGCAGGAACCTTTATGCTTGCAGCAGTTGCAACACAAGGTGACTTAACCTTAAAAAACTGCATAACAAAACATTTAGAATCAATAACTGCTAAAATAATAGAAATTGGTGGAAATGTTGAAGATAATGGAGATAGCATAAGAGTATGGTGTGATAAAAGACCTCGTAAAGCAAATATAAAAACCTTACCATATCCTGGATTTCCAACAGATTTACAACCCCAAATGGGAATAGTATTATCTCTAGCAGATGGTACAAGTATTATAAATGAAAGTATATGGGAATCAAGATTTCAATATACAGAAGAATTAAATAAAATGGGAGCCAAAATTACAGCACAAGGTAAAACTGCAGTTTTTGAAGGTGTAGAAAATCTATATGGTGCACCTGTATACTCTTCTGACTTAAGAGCTGGAGCAGCTCTGGTTATTGCTGGAACTGTAGCACATGGTACTACTGAAATATTTAATTTAGAACATATTGATAGAGGTTATGAAAATATAGAAGAAAAATTCAGAAAAATTGGTGCTAATATACAAAGAATAAAGGAATAAAACACTAAAGGAAGAAAATAAAATGTTAAATTTTTGTAGTTTATATAGTGGAAGCAGTGGAAACAGTTTATTTGTCGAAACAGAAAATGCTAAAATATTAATAGATGCAGGTGTTAGCTCAAAAAAAATTGAAAATGCATTAAACGATATTAATATTGATCCATATACCTTAGATGGAATTTTAGTTACACATGAGCATTCTGATCATGTTCAGGGTTTAGGTACCTTTTCTAAAAAATTCGATTTACCTGTTTTCGTTAATCAAGAAACCCTTGATGCTATGCCAAAACAAAGAGATAAAATTAAAGAAGAAAATATAAAAAAATTTAAGATAACAGATTACTTTGAAATAGGAGATTTAAAAATCACTCCTTTTTCAATACCACATGATGCTGCAAATCCTTGTGGCTTTAATATCTCTAATGGAGAAAAAAAATTAAGTATTGCAACAGATATTGGACATATGACAAAGGATATTTTAAAAGACTTAGAAGAAAGTTCTTTTGTTATGTTAGAAGCTAATTATGACCCTGAAGTATTAAAATGTTCATCTTATCCTTTTTTACTTAAATCAAGAATTGCAGGTCCAAAGGGGCATTTATCGAACCAACTAGCTGGAAAAACAATTTCTTATCTATTAAAATCTGGTTTAAAAAATGCTATGCTTGGTCATTTAAGTAAAGAAAGCAACTTTCCAGAGCTTGCTTATCAAACAGTTGTAGATGAATTAATTTTAAATAATTATAATGAAAATTCTTTATCTCTTAGTGTTGCTTCAAGGGATTTACATAGTAAAGTTATAGAAGTATAAAAGGATTTTTAAGTATATGTTAACAATTGATATTATTTGTATTGGAAAAATAAAAGAAAGATATTTACAAGAAGCAATCTCTGAATATTGTAAACGTTTATCTAGATATTGTAAATTAAATATTACTGAATTAGCTGATGAAAAAATACCTGATAAAATAAATGACAACTTATCTAATCAAATTAAAGAAAAGGAAGGTTCTAAGATATTAAGCCACATGAGAAAAGATAGTTTTATTATTGCTTTAGATTTAAAGGGTACTCAATTTTCTTCAGAAGATTTTTCTAAAAAGATTGATGAGATTTCTATGGAAAATAGTCATATTACCTTTATTATTGGTGGTTCTCTTGGCTTAACTAGTAATTTATTAAGTTCTTGTAATTTAAAAGTTTCCTTTTCAAAAATGACTTTTCCCCATCAGCTTTTTAGGGTCTTTTTGCTTGAACAGATTTTTAGAGCTTTTAAAATATCTAATGGAGAAACTTATCATAAATAATATTTTGTTTAATTTATTTTGTATTGTAGAGAAAATAAAAGAATATAAAGATTAAAATTAATAGGGGCAATAAAAAGAAAATTAATCTCGAATATTTTATTAGGGGGGATTATTTTCTCTACAAAATTAAAGACTTTTTTGAATTAATTTGATATTAATTTTTCTAATTTTTTTGAAATTATTTTGATTATAATTTTTTTTACGATTAAAAAAATCGAAATAAAGGTTATTATTTGTCTAATCATAATTTGTCCTTTTTTGAATTTTGTTTATTATATGACAGTTATAAATAAATGTCAAGAAAAACTTTATGACAAAATTCGACAAACTCCACATTTATCTCGAATTCTTTTTAATATAAATCTATAGTATTACTTTTCTAACCATAACTGATAAACATATACATCTTGTATACAGTTCCAAACACCAACATAAAAATCACTATTTTTGCATTCATCTGGTATATCAAAACTTAGATAATAATGTGTTTGCTTTGCACCTATTGTTTTAGATGTCTTATATGCATAATCACTTGCTAATTGTTCATTATGTATTGCTAAACAAAAGATATTTATTGAATTTACAAGATTATTACCTGTTGAAACTAAACATCTTATTTTATTATAATCTGTTAAATCTATTTTATTTTCTGTTCCTATATATGAATTATTGCATCCATTTGCTACATCTACTGCTGTCATATATAAATTTTTTTCATTTATTGCATGTGATGCATTTATATTGCTTATTCCTACAAAACTTTTTACTTCTGGCGATACTTTTCCATAATCATATAACATTTTAGTTTCAGACTTCTCTAACCATATTTTATAAATATGAATATCTTTTAGTGTACCTACTGCACCTATATAAACTTCTTTATTAAAATATTCATCTGGTATTTCAAATTCTAGTAAATAATCTTTTTGATTTGCACCTATTGCTACAGAATCATAACAATTGTCCTTCTCTTGTGTATCTTTTATTCTTAAATGGAACTTATTGGCTGAATTCTCCAAACCCTCTCCTGTTGAAACTAAACATTTTATTTTTGTATAACCTGTTAAATTTATTTTACTTTCTGTTCTTACAAAAGTACTATTATATTCATTTTGTATTATATTCATATATATATTATCATCTTTAAAAGAGTATTCTGAATTAATATCCTTTTCTCCAATAAAGCTTTTAGCTTCTTGTGAAATCTCACCTCTATTATATATGTATTTTCCACCTTTTGCTATTATTTCATCTGTACTTTCTTCAAGATTATTAATTATTTTTAAGTTTTTGTCAACTTTAAAAATATATCCATTATAAGTTATTAAAGTTACTGCAGTATTAGATGATATGTAGGTTTTTACTTTATCTCTTTGCTCTTGTAGTTTTACCATTTTATTTTCTCCTTAAAACAATTGTTAATCTTTCATATTATACGTTATAAATATGATATATGCAAATATCTTAAGGCAATCGCTTAAAATTTTAATTATTTATTTGTTTGTATTTAATTAAGAATAGCACGAGAAGAATTATAATTATTTATTTTTGAGTGATTCCAGGGGGAACCGTTCCAAAATTTTTAGAAAAGTTAGAAAACTTTTCTTTACTGCTCCTTTATCTCAAATTCATCTGAGTATAAATTTATATCTTTATTAATATTAAAAGGTTTTACAATCCTGTATTTTCCATTTTCTAATTCTCCATAGTAATAACTCCAATTAATTTTTTGTATATACTGATTATTTTCATCTTTCCAGTATGAAAAAGCTGAAGTAATTAACTTCTTCTTAGGTTTTATTTCAATCCACTTCTCACTTATTTTCCTCTGAATTTTATATCCATCTTCCCACGGAACATTTTTCTCATTATTATCTGTTATTATAAGGGTAATTCCTGTTTTACTTATACTATTTTCTTGTATTTGTAAATGTATTTTTTCTAAAGAATAAGATTTTTTTTCCTTAGAACTATTAAATTTCCCTTGTTTAAATTCTGAATTTTCCTTTTCCTGATTAGCATTTTTATGCATAGTATCTTTTGATATTATCTTTTCTAATCCAACACATAATATAATTAAAAAGAATGTAATTACACAAATATATACTATTTTTCTCATATTAATTCCTCCTATAAATATATAATTATTTAATTACATTTTATCAAATATGAATTAGCTGGTAAAATTTAATATAGAATTCCTATAAAATACTTATTCTTAACTTTACAGTTTTTCTAATATCTTAATACAAAACTCTACAAACTATTACACTTGTTAGTATTCCAACAACATCTCCAACTAAAGCTGCCAATAAAATTCCTCTAGTCTTTTTAACCTTAACACAACTAGTATAAATAGCAATCGTATATAAAGTAGTTTCTGTTGATCCCATTATTACAGAAGCCATTATTCCTAATGGACTATCTACACCACAATTTTTCATAATATCTGTTGCAACAGCTATTGAACTACTTCCTGAAATTGGTCGTAACATAGCAAGTGGCATTAATTCACTTGGAAAATTAATTACATTTAAAATTGGTGTTAAAAAATAAATAATCATATCTAAAATACCAGAACTTCTTAGAGCTCCAATTGCAACAAATAGCCCAATTAAAGTAGGAAAAATTCCTAAGGTTATTTCTAAACCTTCTTTTGCACCATCTAAAAAAGTATCAAAAACTTTATTTCTTTCTTTTAATCCATATACAACAATTAATAAAATTATTAAAGGCATTGCAACATTAGAAATATAGCTAATAATTTGCATTATAACTTCTCCTTTCTAGTAAATTTTATTAAAATTTTTGTTGCTATAATTCCGAGCAGTTGCAGCACATATTGTTGCTATCCATACAGGAAATACAATACTAGTAGGATTACTTGAACCCAGAGAATTTCTAATTGCAATTACAGTTGTTGGTATAATTTGAATAGAAGCTGTATTAATAACAATAAACATCATCATACTATCTGATAATTTATCTTTATCTTTATTTTCCCTTTGCATGCTTTTCATAGCTTTTAATCCTAAGGGAGTTGCGGCATTTCCTAATCCTAATAGATTAGCTATCATATTCATTGAAATTTCTTTTTGAATTTTATTATTATTTTTTAAATCTGGAAATAAAAATTTAATTATTGGCTTTAAAAATTTCGACAATATATCAATTACTGTAGTCTTACTAGCAATTTGCATTACTCCATTCCATAAACAAATTGTTCCTAACAAACTTAAAGTTAATTTTATTGCATCTTCTGTACTTTGAAATATGGAAGAATTTAAGGCATCTAAATTTCCTGAAAAAATTGCATAAGAAAATGATATTATTATAAAAATTGGCCAAACTATATTTAACAAATTAATCACCTAAAACATATTATTCTATTTTACATTTTTTTATTCATTTGATTGACCAACTATTTTATTTATGATATAGTAGACATACGAGGATTGTAAAAAAAAATAACTTTTAAGGAGGAAATTATGAAATCAACAGGTATAATAAGAAGAGTAGATGAACTTGGAAGAGTGGTTATCCCCATAGAATTAAGAAATCAATTTAATATAGTCGAAAAAGACCCTATAGAAATATATGTGGAAGGATCTTCAATAATATTAAAAAAGTTTGAGCCTAATTGTATTTTTTGTGGAAGCAACAAAAATCTTTTAGAATATAGTGACAAACTAATTTGTAAAAGCTGTTCAGAAAAAATCGCTGAATTAAAATTAGAAGAAGAGTAAAAACAAAATTATCTTCAACATAAAGTCTTCCAACTAATATAAATTTATAAACCTAAAAATCTTTGAATTTACTTATGTTTTTTCAAAGATTTTTTTATATAATTTACAACAACCTTTCTTTTTCTATAGCTCTATTCTCTTATTAAATAAATTCCTTATAAATCTCATTTTTATTAACCTTCCTATCTTTAGCAATTTTCTTAATAATATCCTTTTTAGAAAAACCCTGACTCTCATATAAAGCATAATGTTCCTTTAAAGACATTTCGTTAAACTTTGTAGAAGAGTCAACTTTTTCACACTTATCTATAATCAAAACAATCTCACCTTTAATATCTTCTACTAATTCACTAAGCTCGTTAACTGTACCTCTAACAAATTCTTCATGAACCTTTGTTAATTCCCTTGCCATTACAAGTTGTCTATCACCTAAAATCTCTGACAGTTCTTTAATAGTAGAACTAATTTTATGAGGTGCCTCATATAATATTAAAGTTTTATTTGTATTTTTTATCTCTTCCAATTTCTCTTTTCTATTTTTCTTATTTAATGGCAAAAATCCCAAAAAAGTAAATTCTTTAGTATCTAAACCTGAACCTACTAAGCCATTAATTAAAGCACAAGCACCAGGAATAGGCACTATCTTTATATTTTCTTTAATACAATTCTTAATAACTTGTACACCTGGATCGGAAATACCAGGTGTACCCGCATCTGAAATTAAAGCTATATTTTTTCCTGATTTTAACTCTCTAATCAATAACTCTGTTTTGATATCTTCATTATGTCTATGATAACTAATTAAAGGCTTAGAAATTTCAAAATGATTCAAAAGTTTTAAGGAATGCCTAGTATCCTCTGTTGCGATTAAATCAACTTCCTTTAAAATTCTTATTGCCCTTAAAGTTATATCCTCTAAATTTCCTATTGGAGTAGCAATTATATATAAAACCCCATAATCTCGATTATCTACTTTATCCACATGAATCATATATCTTTTATCTCCTATTTATTATAAATTTTCTTAATTTCCTCAGTATATTCTCCATTTTCCTTATAAATATATAAATTTTCTTGTACTGTTAAAAATGGTTTCGCAAATTTAACTCCCTTAATTAATACTAATTTAGGTTCTTTGTGTATACTAGAGAATACAAACCTTAAAACTTTTGGCTCTATTTTATACCTTCTCATTAAATCTAAAATATCAACTAATCTCTCTGGTCTATGTACCATATAAAATTCACCTTTATCCTTTAATAAGTCTTTTGAAACCCTTATAAAATCTTCCAAAGTAGCAGTTATCTCATGTCTTGAAATTATCTTTTTTTCATTACTATTAATCAAACCTGTATTTTTCTTCTTATAAGGTGGGTTTGTAACTATTACATCAAAGGAATTCTTATCTAAAATTTTATTTACATCTAATATATTATGATTTAAAATTTTAAATTTATCTTCTAAGTTATTTAGTACAAGGCTTCTTTGTGCCATTTCATAAACTTCCTTTTGAACTTCTATACCAATTATCTCTTTCAACTTAGTTTTTCCACATAAAAGTATCGAAATAATTCCTGTTCCAGTACCTAAATCTGCAACTCTTACATCCTCCTTAAGATTTTTTGCAAAATCAGATAACAATATGCTATCAATTCCAAAACAAAATCCCTTTTTATTTTGAATAATCTTTAAATTTTTAAACTCTAAATCATCTATTACTTCATTTTCTTTTAACTCAATATCCATTTTATAATCCTTTTATTTAAATTTAATGTAACATATTTTTTAATTAATTCATATTATATAACAATTATTAAAATATTGCCATTCGGGACGGAGAATTTTGGCAATTTTTTATCAAAACGAACGAAAAGATATGCAAAGGTGTCAAAATGAATAAAGAAATTTGGCAATTTTTATTTATAAAATTATATATTCTAAAAAAGAATTCTAATTATCACTTGATTCAATTCCTATTTCTTTAAACTTATAATAAAAGCATTATAATTTTTTAACTCTTTTATTCAGTTATAATACTTTTGTAAAAAATTGATATTTTATAGCCTTTATATTTTTAGCTTAGAGCCCTAAAATAGTTCAAAAATATAAAATAAAGTCTATCTTTTACTATTTCTAATTAATTTTTAAAACCGTTGCCTGATTTTTCCATCCCCTTTGACAAAAAAATTTTTTTTAAATTGCCAAAATTCTCCGTCCCCAGTGGCAAAATAGGATGTGATTTTATGGAACAACTTAATAGAGGAGATAAAAAATCCCCTCCTAAAAAGTCTTTTGATTTTAAATTATATAAAAAAAATACAGTTAAGTCTTTGAACGAAGTTGAACATTTTTTAGGAAATCTAAAGAATATTTCTAAAGTAATTAAAATTAAGAAAATACTTAAATAATTATTTTACTCTTTTATATACTTCTTTAAACTCATCACTTTGGTTACCATTTATTAGTATTTTGATTTGGTTGACTTCTGTTAATTCTGTCATTGAATTAACAATACAGTTAATTAGTGTATCTTTAGATTTTTCATTTGTTTTATCATAATTTAAAAATTCCGCTGATAAGTCAAGTGTTAAACAATCATTTTCCATAAAGGTTTTTAGCACTTTTGTTCCATCTGGGACAATTTTCTCTTCTTTATCACTTTTTGGTCCTTCAATTAATAGTTGCATTATTTTTTCATATGGATTGTTTATTAATTCTTTTATATCAATTAATCTTGCTTCTGGCATTAATTCTTTTGTTTCTTTTGATGGAAAGTATAAACTTATAATTGTTTGTCTTGCTTGTTCTTCTGTTATTTCTTCTTCTGGTGTATATTCATCATTTATTGCCTGATTTTTCTCTTCTGTCTTATCTTTTGCGTATTTTATTCCAAAGTACCCTCCAACTATAACTACTATTAATAAAATTGCAAATATTACTATTATTTTCTTATTTTTCATAGCATCCTCCTTAATAATTATTTTATTATCAATTCTATTATTTGTTTGTCCAAAATAGAACTTTAATTTATAAAATTTCTATATCTTCCTTCCTAGTATTTTCCATTTGACAAAATGCTGATTTCCATATAAAATTAAGGTGATACAAGCAGTTTGCATTAATTAAACTATAAACTCATAATTTTTACCTTTTGTTATTTTAAAAATAAGTTATGCAAGGTTGCTAATACATAGATGTATAAAAAAGGAGATCTTGACATGGATAATATATTACACATCGGATTAGATGTTGGTTCAACAACAGTTAAAATAGTTGTAATGGATAATAATAAAAATACTATATATAAAGATTATCAAAGGCATTTCTCTGATACTAAAAATACAGTTTGTAAAGTTCTAGAAACTTTGCTTGCTAAATATCCACTAAATACCTATACAATATCACTTACAGGATCTGGAGCTATGTCAGCTGCAAAATTTTTAGGAATAAATTTTATACAAGAAGTGGTATCTTGTAAAAGAGCAGTTGAAAAATACATACCAAAAACAGACGTAGTCATAGAATTAGGTGGAGAAGATGCAAAAATTATTTATTTTGATCAATCTATAGAGCAACGTATGAATGGTACTTGTGCTGGAGGTACAGGAGCGTTTTTAGACCAAATGGCATCCTTACTACATACAGACACTGCTGGTCTAAATGAACTTGCCAAAGGCTTTAATACAATATACCCAATTGCATCACGTTGTGGAGTATTTGCAAAAACTGATATTCAGCCCTTAATTAATGAAGGCGCTGCAAAAGAAGATATTGCAGCATCAATCTTTCAAGCAGTAGTAAACCAAACCATAAGTGGTTTAGCTTGTGGTAGGCCAATTAGAGGAAATGTCGCTTTTCTTGGTGGA
Source organism: uncultured Clostridium sp. (assembly GCA_947245515.1). GTDB lineage: Bacteria > Bacillota > Clostridia > TANB77 > CAG-508 > CAG-269. The sequence goes on from CAMXQV010000007.1 coordinate 42,004, forward strand.
CCTCTAAACTATCTATCTGAATTAAGAACTAGATTTATAGAAACCTTAAACTTAAAAGATGAAGAAATAATTGTACCAGAAGAAGCACATCTATTAGTAGCAAAAGGTGCTGCCTTAGACTCTATAAATTCTGAAACTATAACTCCAAAGGAATTAGAAGAAAAAATAGAAAACTTAAAAAATTCACATGACAATACAACACAACCCCTTGACCCATTATTTATAAATAAAGAAAGCTATGAAGCCTTCAAAAATAGACACGAAAAAAATAAAGTAACAAGAAAAGAATTATCAAGTTATGAAGGTGACTGTTATATAGGTATAGATGCTGGTTCTACAACAACAAAACTAGTTTTAATAGACAAAGAAGGAAATTTATTATATTCGTTATATGGAAGTAATGAAGGAAACCCACTAAAAAGTGTTATAAATATGTTAAAAAAACTATATTCTATACTACCTGAGAAAGCAATATTACGTTATAGTGGTGTAACAGGCTATGGAGAAAAATTAATTCAAACAGCCTTAAATGTAGATTTAAATGAAATAGAAACAATAGCACATTATACTGCGGCAAAACAATTTGAGCCTAAAGTTACAAGTATTGTTGACATAGGTGGACAAGACATGAAATATATAAAAATGAAAAATGGCTCAATAGACAATATAATGTTAAATGAAGCATGTTCTTCTGGATGTGGTTCTTTTATAGAAACCTTTGCCAAAAGTCTAAATATAGAAATTTCAGAATTTGTACAAGAAGCAATAAAATCAAAACGACCTGTAGATCTAGGTTCAAGGTGTACTGTATTCATGAATTCTAAAATAAAACAAGCACAAAAGGAAGGCTATTCAGTAGGAGATATTTCAAGTGGCTTATCCTATTCAGTAATAAAAAATGCTATACAAAAAGTTATGAAAGTAAGAGATGTAGAAACTCTTGGAAAACATATAGTTGTACAGGGTGGAACCTTTTACAATGATGCAGTTTTAAGAGCCTTTGAACTAATTGTTGGAAAAAATGTTGTAAGGCCAGATATTGCTGGACTTATGGGAGCTTATGGAATGGCTTTACTTTCTAAAGAGCAATACGAAGCAAACTTAGATATGGAACATCATTCAAGCATATTAAAATTAGAAGAATTAGATAAATTAGAAATAAAAGTAACACATGCTCGTTGTAATAAATGCGAAAATCACTGCAAGCTAACAATAAATACTTTTAGTAATGGTCAAAAACATATATCTGGAAATAGATGTGAAAAAGGTGCTGGAATTGTAAGTAATACAACTAAATTACCAAATTTAGTACAATACAAATATGACAGAATCTTTAATTATAAACCTTTAGAAGAACAATATTCTATAAGAGGAACTATTGGAATCCCTAGAGTATTAAACATGTATGAAGACTATCCATTTTGGTTCACCTTTCTAACTTCTTTAGGTTTTAGAGTTATATTATCAGAAAAAAGCACACGAAAAACCTATGAAAAAGGTATGGAATCAATGCCCTCAGAATCAGTATGTTACCCTGCAAAGTTATCACATGGCCATATAGAAAGTTTAATAGAACAAGGAATAAAAACCATATTTTATCCTTGTATGCCATATTCTAGAAAAGAATATGAAAAAGCAGACAACAACTACAATTGCCCTATTGTTATATCATATTCAGAAGTATTAAAAAATAATGTAGAAAATTTAAAAAGAGATGATATAAAATTCATAAACCCATTTTTACCTTTTGACAAAAAAAATCTTGTAAAAAAAGTATTAGAACTAGATGAATTTAAAGAGTATAATTTTACAAAAACTGAATTAAAGGATGCAGTTGAGAAAGCAGAATTAGAATATCAAAAATGTAAAAAAGATATTAGAGATAAAGGTCTTGAAACTGTAAGGTACCTTGAAGAAAATAACTTAAAAGGAATCGTATTAGCTGGTCGTCCATATCATATAGATCCAGAAATCAACCATGGAATAGACACACTTATAACTTCTTTAGGACTTTGTGTATTAACAGAAGATAGTGTTTCTGATAAAACAGAGGCAAAACGACCTTTAAGAGTTGTTGATCAATGGGTGTTCCATGCTAGACTATATGCTGCTGCTGATTTTGTAGGAAAACATGATAATTTAGAACTAGTCCAATTAAATTCTTTTGGATGTGGTGTAGATGCAGTAACAACAGATCAAGTTGAAGAAATCCTATCTAGTTATAATAAAATGTACACTTTAATAAAAATAGATGAAGTAAATAACTTAGGAGCTGTAAGAATACGTATACGTTCCTTACTAGCTAGTATGAAAAAACGTGAAACAGAAAAAATAGAAAACGCAACAGGTAATTATGAACTACAGAGAAAACCTTTTACAAAAGAAATGCGAAAAGACTACACCATCTTATGTCCTCAAATGGCACCTATACATTTCGAATTAATTGAGACAGCTGTTAGATCTTGTGGATACAATGTAGAATTATTAAGAGAATGTACATCACAAACAGTTGAAACAGGTTTAAAATATGTTAATAATGATGCATGTTATCCATCAATATTAGTAACCGGACAAATGATAGAAGCTTTACAATCTGGAAAATATGATATAAATAAAACTGCCTTAATAATGTCACAAACAGGTGGTGGATGTAGAGCTACAAATTATATAGGCTTTATTAGAAAAGCTCTTAAAGACGCTGGTTTTGAAAATGTACCTGTAATATCTTTCAACTTAGTTGGAATGGAAAAAATGTCTGGATTCAAACTAACTGTTCCAATGATTGATAAATTAATAAAAGTTGTTGTATATGCAGACTTATTACAAAAAATGCTAACTAAAAATAGAGCATATGAAGTACACAAAGGTGAAACTCAAAGATTATTTGACACTTGGATGTTAAAATGTAAGAAACTACTTGAAAAATCATCAAATAAAGAGTTCAAAAAAAGCATTTATGATATAGTAAACGATTTTGAAAAAATAGAACTTGACACATCTATTGAAAAGCCAAAAGTTGGAATTGTTGGAGAAGTCTTAATAAAATATCATCCTTTTGGTAATAATCAAGTTGCAAACCTTTTAGAACAAGAAGGTGCAGAAGTCATCTTACCAGATTTTATGGGATTTATAAAATTTATGGCAACACACAAAATCACCTTTAACAATTTATTAAATACAAATAAAACCTCTTCAAAAGTAAGCAAAATGGCTATTAAAATAATTGATATTCTTGAAAAGGATTTAAAACTAGCTTTAGCAAGTTCTGAAAAGAATTATTTGCCTCCTTGTGACATATGGCATTTAGAAGATAAGGTTAAAGATGTATTATCTATTGGTAATCAAACTGGTGAAGGATGGTTTTTAACTGCTGAAATGATTGAATATATTGAACATGATATTCCTAATATTGTTTGTGTACAACCTTTTGCTTGTTTACCAAATCATGTTGTTGGTAAAGGTGTTATAAAAACTATTAGAGAAAAATACCCAGAAGCAAATATATCTCCTGTAGATTACGACCCTGGAGCAAGTGAAGCTAACCAAACTAATAGGATTAAGTTATTAATGACTGTTGCAAAAGATAATTTAAACATGAAACAAAAACACAAAAATGCAATTGATTTAGAAAATGCTTCCAAAAACAAAGAAACTTTAGAACAGCTTTCCTAAATACTACTATTTTTGAAAAAAAAGAGCTGTAAAAAAGTCATAATATTGTAAAATATAATAATAAAAAGTCTTGAAAATATTCAAAATTCAAGGCTTTTTTAGTTTATTATTTAAATATAAATTATAAACTATTAATTTTACAAAAAACTTTAATTATTTAAGCACTTTTTAATATTACTAATTTCTTTTTTGGTTTGCTTATATCCTAATTCATATAATTCATCTATTTTACTCATATCTAAAAGATTCACTTTTTCACTTTTAATTTTAACATTATAGTCAGAGCCATCAAGCTCATAATTTGATAATTCCTTTCCTATCAAACTTAAGGAACGTCCTGCAATCTCAACTAAATTCTTACTGCAACTATTATTTTCCGTATCATCAAATATAATATTTATAACTTTATCTGCACCTAAAAATTTTAGCTCTTTCCATGGAACATTTTCTCTTATTCCACCATCTATTAACTTTATATTATTATATTTACATGGACAAAAAATAACTGGATAGCTACAACTTCCCCTTACTGCTTTACCTATTTTTATATTCTTTACAAACTTAATTTCGTCTGATAGATTTATTCTATTTTTACAGGAAGTAAAACAAATAACTTCTCCCTTACATAAATCTACACTTGGTATAACTAAGGGCATCTCAAGGTCTGAGATATTATAAATATTTTTTTCTCTACATACTTTATTTATTAAGGCTTCTATTTGCTTTCCAGAATTTAGCCCTTCTATTTTAATTTTTCCAGTAAAAATTAGTCCAATTATGAGTTTTATTATTTGTATAAAATCTACATATTTTATTTTCTTACAATATTTTTTAAATATGTAATACATTTCATCTGCACTATATCCTACTGCATATAGACAAGCTACTATACTTCCAGAAGATGTACCTCCTACATAGTCAAATTTTATTTTTTCTTCTTCTAAGGCTTTAATTGCACCTATATGTGCTGCTCCTTTTACTCCTCCACCTGCTAAACATAATCCTTTTTTCATCCTTATCACCTATTATAAATTATGAAAAAAACTTTAAATTGTTGCTATTGTAGATAGCAATAATTTATTTTTTATGTTATATTTATAATAAGAAAGGATTTTTACCATGGAAAAAAATTATTATGAAATATTAGAAATAGATAAAAAAGCTTCACCTGAAATAGTAGAAAAAGCTTATAAAATCTTAGTAAAAAAATATCATCCAGATTTACAAAAAGGTGAACAAAAACAAAAATGTGAAGAAAAACTAAAAATAATTAATGAAGCTTATGAAATAATATCTAATCCAGAAAAAAGGGCAAAATATAATATAGAAATTGAAAAAGAACAATATACAAAAGAAGATGATTTTTATTCTAATACACAATATCCTCCAGAGGACAATTATAACTATTATCAAAATAATACACAAAAGAATTCTGAAAGTTATAAACAGCCACAACAAAATTACCAAAATCTTGATGAACTTGTAAAACAAGCAAGAAGACAAGCTGAATATGAAAGACAATATAATCAGCAAATAAATAGGGCTGTAAATCAAGCCTATCATGATGCATATATTCAAGATTTAAAAAATAGAGGATATAAAATTAAATATAAAAAAACTTTTAAAAATTATCTTAATGGCTTTTTATCTCTCTTAATTTTTGCTTTACTTGTGTTTATTATATGGCAAATTCCTTTTGTAAAAAACTTTTTTATAAATATGTATCAGGAAAATGAAATTTTACATTTTCTTGTTGATACTTTTTTAGATATTTTTAATACCCAATAGAAAGACATTTTTTATATCTTTTCTATTGGGTACTTTTATTTTCTTATTCTTGTATATTAAAGGACATTACAAAATCTGTGCCTTCTTTTAATTGCATTATTATAGTCATTTTTATCTTTTCATCCTTATCTTCTTCTGGTATTAAATCTATAGTTTGTTCATATACACCTAACTTTTCACTTACTTCATAATAATTTACTTTATAGTTATCTGAATAATTCTTCCTCATATACTCACTAAACTTCTCTATTGTATCAAAATTATTATTTCTAAAAGTCTCATCTAATTTTCTATATATATAATTATAATCACGGTCTTTTAAGGCTCTTATAATTTTATCTACATTCCTTCCAACTTTAGTTTTGGAATTTTCATTTTCATATTTTTCTATAAACTCATCTGTATTTATTGTATAAGTATCAAGCATTATTTTATAATCCATTATTGAGCTTTCTTTAAATATAAAAAAATTATCTTTTTGATCCATACAAATATATTCATTACTATCAGTTTTTTCCTTTATTTTATATTTAACAATTGATTTTGATAAAATATCTCGCATATTTTCTTCTACATAATTCTTATAATCTAAATAACTATTAAATTTTAACTTTTTATATTCTTCGTCTAATAAATCATAAGATTTTTCTATATCTTCTATAACTAAATTTTGGTATTTAGATAGATAATCATTTATAATTGTAATATCATCTATATTTTTAAATTCAAAGGTATTATATTCCTTTTCTTTAATTTCCTCTATTGAAATATTACACTCTTCAATTTTTGTGTTATCCATGTAATTGTTCTTTTCCATATACTCTTGTGGTAATATATAAAAAGTTTGATTTTTAGAATCCATTTCTATCATAAGATTGTATTGATTTTTTTCATTTTTTACTTTATCTACAATACTACCATATACAAAATATATACTTATATTTATAGATTTTTCAATACGATATACATCTTCAACCACAAATTCAATTTGTGTCATATTTGCTTGATATTCACTTAAGTTATCTATATTAAAGATTTTAATTTTATCACATACATTTTCTTTAGATAGGTTTAAAGCTTCTATATAACTTTCGTCTAACATACTATATATATAATCTTTATTTTGATTTAAATTAGCATCTAAAAAGCTATTATAGATTTCTCTTATTGCATAATATTTATTTCTATTTTTTTCCCTACCTAGTTTATTTTCTGCTTCATATGTAATTTCTTTCTCACTTTCTATTTCTTGATAATCTGAACCTGTATAATTTATTTTTATTCTAATTATAACAAAAATTATCAAGATTATTACTATAATTACTGACAATAAGATTATTAATCTTTTTACTTTATCCAATACAACACCTCCTACTTTATTTTGTTACTCTCAATATTTTTAGAATCTGTGCTTTAGTATGACCTGATGTACTAGATTCTGGTAAATCTTTAGTTCCGCTAGCTTGTATTGAAGAGTTACCTCCACAGTTATAAACTATAAATTTGCTACTACTTGAATCACTTTCTTTTGCTACAATTTCTACATGACTACTGTATACTAGTATGTCTCCTGGTTGTGCCTCTGATACCTTTACAGTTTTCCAGCCTTTTGGGTTGTTATAAAACGTACCTGAAGTCCATTGTGCCATTCCCTCTGTAAATCCTTTTACCTTTGCGTCAACTAATGCCCAAGTTACAAAGGAACTACAATCTATGGTTTTAGTTCTAGTATTTGGAAGTGTAATACCAGCTTGTTCATAATAATATCCATTGTTTCTTACATATTCATGGACTTTTATAGCACTTTGTACAATTGTTCCTCCAGATGATGAGACTACTTTTATTTCTTCTCCAGCTTGATTTGTGTATTTACCCTTATTGAATAGTTTCCAGTTAGCATCACATCTACCATTTCCCTCTGGATTTCCACCAATTTTTGTTGTAAAATAGTATCCATTTGCATTAAGTCCCCCCCCTGATTTATAAGCTTGGCAATGGTTTCTTAATTCTTCTGTATTCCCATATTTGGCATACATTTCAACAAAGTTTCCTATATTTCCATATTGATATGCAACAACTGCTAACGCATCTATTTGTTCCTCATTTAGGGGTGGTTTACATTTAGAAGTTTTGCTAATAACCATATCACGTTTTTGTTGTATTTCTTCTTTTGTTAAATTATCAACAAAATATACATCTACATAATCTCCTACATTTGTAGAATATTTTGCCAGTTTAAATCTAGGTTCAAATCCACTAGTTTCTAAATCTATTCCATATCCTACTGTTCTATTTCCATTAACAAGTCCAATTTTATATTTTTTACCATCAGGACTTAATCCTTCATGACCTTCCCATGCCTTTAAATACTCTAGTAAAGCATTTCCTGTAGCATATACACTAGTACTGCCACTACTACTGTCAGAAGTTTTAAATTCTTCTAATTCAAATTCATCAAACGAAAACTCTAATACATCATATTCCATTTCACTAGCTTTATAAATAAGATACTTAGTCAGATTCAATAAATTAGCAGTTTTCTCATTTTGTTCAATAATAGAAAAAATATATCCACTAGTTCTAACCTTGCCAATCATATTATGTTTATGATAAAGGTTTATAAACTTATTCTCCACACCCTTAGTATGATTTTCACCAGCATCATATTCATTTTCAATTATATCTGTAGTAGTAGACTCTCTAGCATAATTAGTATAGGTATACATAATAGGATTTCCGGCAGCATCAACTTCACCTGTAGCACCTTGACCACTTCCAGTAACTCTCGAATCAGATAAGCCTGTAGAAGTTGATTCATTAACTGTTCCTGTAATATTAATAGTAACTTTATCTTTATTTCCCATTTCTAAAGCTTTTGTACTATAATTATTATCATTATAAGTTTTAACACACCATGTATCAACATAAGTTACATTAGTTGAAGTACTAACTTCCTCTGTTATTATAGTATTTGATCCTACATTTGACCAATCTTTATAAAATCTACCATCACTTGCCTCTGTCTTAGTCTGAGTTACTATAACCTTTTTTGTAGTTGTAATACTATCTTGAACAGCCATTACTATTTCTGATTTTAATATAACCTCTGCTAAATCTTCTGAAAAAGCTTCATAATCACTATCTATGTAAAAAAACAATAAATATTCAAAAGGTACAATATATTGTTGTAAAGTAGTAGTAAGATCTACTGGTGGGTTTTCTTCTATTATAATATTTCCTTCTTCATCTACATGCCAAGTAGCAGTAATTAGCTTTTTTTCTTCATCTAAAGTAAGTAATTGTAATGCCTTTGTATCATTTTCCTCTACTAATTTTCTAAATTGTTCTAATGGAACATATTTTAAATTATTTACCCTAGATCTTATACTGCTTGTAACAGTTTCATGTTCTTTATTACTAGAAGAATGTCCTTTATGATCTGATTCAAAATATTCCTTTATTCCATCTACTATTCCTTGTGCATATTTTAATACTCCATTTTGATTTCTAATAATATCTGCATCTGGATCTCCGTCAAGAAAAGCTCCTTCTGTTACTACTGCTGGAAAACCAGAACTAGCTGAATTCTCTATAATAGTTAAACTTTTTCCACTCTTTTCTGTATCGCTTCCATCTCCTCTATTTTCTAATCCCATAGAAGATGAAATAGTTTTTGATAGTATTTGAGCAAGCTCTTGTGAAATTCCATCATTTTCTTTATAAATTACTTCTGAGCCAGTACCCCCACCAGAATTAAAATGAACTTGAATACATAAATCTGGATTTGCAGCTCTTGCTAACTCTCTTCTATCGCTTAATTTAACACCTCCACGATTATCTGAAGTACTTCCAGTTTGCACTACTTTTACATTTGTATAATCTTTTAATAACTCTTCAACTTTTTCTGCGACTTTTACTGTTAAATCTTGCTCTACAAGATCTCCTGATGGTGATACAGCACCAGTATTATCTGTGTTATTATGACCTGCTGCTATTGCAATAATATAGTCTTTACCTTCTTTTCCCATTATTAGGCCTTTTGCTCTTGAGGTAGTTCTTGTATTTTTTACTTTACTAATTTCTTCAACAGTTTCTTCTTCCTCTTCTTCACCATTTATATTAATTAAGTTTTGTGCTACAACATATCCTTTTATATCCTCATAAGTAACTTCTACATAGGTAGTAACTTCATTTGTTAAAGAATTTACACTATTTTTATAATTTCCTGTATAGGTAACTTTACTTCCCTTTGGAATCATTAATTTTTTTTCAGAATCTTTCTTATATTGAACATCAAAATAACCTGTTCCTTGACCTGGATGTAATTTAGATTCTCTTTCTTTATAAACTATTGCTTTACTTATTGTTTCTAATTCTTTATTTTTTTCCCATTGTTTTACAAAACTTTCATATTCATTAATTACCACTATATCATCAATTGTTTCTTCTTCAATTACTGTAGTTTCTCCTTCTCCAGTATTCTCCATCTTACCAATTTCTTTATCTGGTGTTACCCTTCTAACCTTAACTACACCCTGAAAGCCATCACCCTTATCTGGTACTTCTCCACCTAAATCAGGAAATTTCATACAAACTTCTGCTTTTATAATCTTCTTAAAAAATTCTACATCTTTTGGAACTTTATGATAACCAGCTTGTTTATTCATTTTATTTATATATTGTTCTAATATTATATCTATATTTGCTCTAAAATCAAGATAATATTCACCTTCGCTATTCTGCTTAACTTCAATTAAGTCAGACATTTCTTCAAATTTCATTGACTTACGCATAGCTTCATATATCGCTTCTGTATTTGATTTTGCTGAAAACATTTCTATTACCCAATCAACTGCGGTAAGAACTATTAGAACACCAACTACTGCCATGATAAGTTGAACTGCTGTAATAATTCCAGTTAAAATACTAGTAACTTTAGCTACTACTCTTGCTGGCAAAGGCATATTTTTTGTTGCCTTTTCTGCTAAATTTGATGCTATTTTTTTAAAAAAGTTCAATCCTATCACCTTCTCTATCCTAAATTTCTATTTTAAATGTGTTACTTTCTATTTCTCTGTTTTGTTTGTAAGCTTGATAATTAACAATATCTTCAAAATTTATTTCCTTTATTTCCATATTTTCTCGATATGCATCATTAAATTTAATTTGTATAGTCTTCATTTCTTTTGGTTCTAAAATTAAATCACTTTCTTTATTTTCATATAATATAGAATAAAATTTATTATCAAGATTATCAACTAAAAAAGTTGTATCTGTCTTTTTTCTAGTATCTAATAAGATTTTTTCATCTGTATTATTTTTTATATTAAAGGTATAAATTTCATAATTCATATATATATCTGATATTTGAACACTTACTTGCAAGGTATCATTACTTGCCTTTTTAAATATCTCTTTCCTACCTATATATTTATCAATATTAAGTTTTAAATCTCCACCTTCTGGAACTATGGTTATAAAATCTTCTTTATAGTTTTCTTCACTACTTCTTCCTGTGGAAAGCATATTATCAAACACCTTCACTTGATATATATATATATCCTTGCTATTTGACCATGCTTGAAAAGTGTATTGTTTATTTCCTTCAAATCTATCGTTATAATATAAAGCTTTAAAGATTTCTACTGTTTTATATTTTACATTTTTCATATTATTTGATAATAAATCATAAGCTTTTTCTGGTTCATGATTAATGCAATGTGTACAAAACTCATCTATTAATTGTCCAAAATCATCTTTATATTTATCTGATATATTTTCTCCTGATATTATTGTTTTACTTTCCTTATTATAAGAAACAACATTAGATGTTGTTTCTTCTTCTGTATTATTTTGTTGTTCCATTTTTTGTTGCTTTGCAAAGGAATTGAAGATTTGTATTAATATAAGTATAAATACAATTACTAAAATGGCTGTCCATACTCTAAATCTATTTTTATTATAATATCTAATTAAATTATGCATGGTTATTGCCCTCTTCCTTATTATTCTGTTGGTGAACCTCCATTTGGATTATTTGGTTGTGGTGTTCCTGTTCCTCTTTGATCACCTGAGGTTTGTGCTCCTCCTGAACTTGCTGGTCTTCCTCTACCTCTTGTTCC
>CAMXQV010000008.1 GCA_947245515.1 uncultured Clostridium sp.
CGAGTAGATTTTATAAATACAAATAAATAATTAAAATTTTAAGCGATTGCCTTATATTTCTTGAAATGACAATATTTTTGTTATATAATATCAACAAATTATAAATTATTTAAAATAACTAAAAAAGGAGAATTTAATATGTCATATAATTTTAGAGAAATAGAAAAAAAATGGCAAAACTACTGGGATGAAAATAAAACGTATTATACAGATGTATGGGATTTTTCAAAGCCAAAATACTATGCCTTAGACATGTTCCCATATCCATCAGGACAAGGATTACATGTTGGTCATCCAGAAGGATATACAGCAACAGATATCATATCAAGAATGAAAAGAATGCAAGGCTACAATGTATTACATCCAATGGGGTGGGATGCCTTTGGATTACCAGCTGAACAATATGCAATAAAAACAGGAAATCATCCTGCAGGATTTACCAAAGAAAATATAGAAACCTTTAAAAGACAACTAAAAATGCTAGGATTTTCTTTTGACTGGGACAAAGAGATAGCTACATGTGATCCTGATTATTACAAATGGACGCAAAAAATATTTAGCGAATTATATAAAGATGGATTAGCTAAACTAGTAGAAATGCCTGTAAACTGGTGTGAAGAATTAGGATGTGTATTATCTAATGATGAAGTAATAAATGGAAAAAGCGAAAGAGGAGGTTTCCCTGTTATTCGTAAAAATATGAAGCAATGGGTATTAGACATTCCAAAATATGCTGAAAAATTGCTAGCAGGATTAGAAGAAATTGATTGGCCTGAATCAACCAAAGACATTGAAAGAAATTGGATTGGTAAATCAGTTGGAGCAGAAATTAGCTTTAAAGTTGCAGATAGCAACAATTTAGAATTTACTGTATTTACCACAAGACCTGATACCTTATTCGGTAGTACCTATTGTGTTTTATCACCTGAACACGAAATAGTTTCACAAATAACTACAAAGGAACAAAAAAGTGTTGTAGAAGATTATATTAGACAAGCAGCTTCGAAATCTGATTTAGAAAGAACTGAATTAAACAAAGACAAAACTGGCGTATTTACAGGAAGTTATGCCATAAATCCAGTAAATAACGAAAAAATTCCAATTTGGATTTCTGATTATGTTCTAGTAACCTATGGTACAGGTGCAATTATGGCTGTACCAGCTCATGACCAAAGAGATTATGAATTTGCAACTAAATTTGGTATAAAAATTATACCTGTTTTAGAAGGTGGTGACATATCTAAAGAAGCTTTTGTAGGTGATGGATTACATATCAATTCAGAATTTTTAAATGGTTTAAACAAAGAAGATGCAATAAATAAAATAATATCTTGGTTAGAAGAACAAAAAATAGGATATAAAAAAGTTAATTATAAATTAAGAGAATGGATTTTTGCAAGACAACGTTATTGGGGAGAGCCAATTCCTATTGTTTATACAGAAAATGGTGAAACTGAAATTTTACCTGAAAATGAACTACCTTTGGTACTACCTGAATTAGAAAACTATAGTCCATCAAAATCTGGTGCATCTCCATTAGATAAAGCTACTGATTGGGTTAATACTGTATATAATGGTACAAGTGCCAAAAGAGAAACAAGTACAATGCCAGGTGCTGCTGGCTCTAGCTGGTATTTTTTAAGATATATTGATTCAAAAAATCCAGAACAATTTGCAAATCAAGAATTGTTAAAACATTGGATGCCTGTTGATTTATATGTAGGAGGACCTGAACATGCAGTTGGTCATTTATTATATGCAAGATTTTGGAATGAATATTTGTATGATAAGGGTTTATCGCCTGTTAAAGAACCTTTCGCAAAATTACGTCATCAAGGTATGATTTTAGGACCAAATGGTGAAAAGATGAGTAAATCAAAAGGGAATGTTATTAATCCTGATGATATGGTAAAAGAATATGGTGCAGATGCTTTAAGAGTTTATGAAATGTTTATGGGACCATTAGAAAGTGCGAAGCCTTGGGATCCTAATGGAATTGATGGTTCTAAAAAGTTCTTAGATAAAGTTTGGAGATTATATGCTGAATCTAATAAAATTCAAAATACAGAAAATAAAAATCTTGAAAGAATATATCATTTTACAGTAAAAAAAGTTACTAAGGATTATGAAACAATGAATTTTAACACTGCAATTTCTCAAATGATGATTTTTATAAATTCTGTTAATAAAGAAAACATATTTCCAACTGTTTATGCTGAAGGTTTCTTAAAGTTATTAAATCCAATTGCTCCTCATATTACAGAAGAATTGTGGAAGGTTGTTCTTGGATATAATAATACTATTAGTTATGAAAAATGGCCTGAATATGATGATTCTAAAACTATTAATGAAGAATTAACTTTACCTATTCAATTTAATGGAAAATTGAAAACAACTATTCAAATTTCTTTAGATGAAAACGAAAACTCTATAAAAGAAAAAGTTCATATGGCTATTGATTCTAAGTTGGATGGAAAGACTATTGTAAAAGAAATTTATGTTAAAAATAAGATTTATAATATTGTTGTGAAATAATTTTTCTATAAGCCTATTTGTATTATTTTTGATACTAAATAGGCTTATATCTTGTTTAAACTGGATTTTAAATAGTAGATTTCGCCATCATGTTGTTCAATTTTTTTCTCACATAAATGAATTTTCCTTTTACTTTTTTCTATATTATCTAAGTTAATTGTATATGCTTCAAATAGAATATCTAATTTTTTTCCATGTTCTACTTCTATTACTGTGACAGCTCTACTAATACTTCTAATTTCTTTTTGCATACTTGGTATTATCATTTCTTTTAATTCTATCATTTCTTGATTAAATTTCTTTACTTCTTGTTTTAAATAATTAATATCTTGTCTTAAAGGTGCAATAGCTTTCTCTATTTTACTATCTATTAAATCACCTATTGATTGTGTTAATGTGTTTTTTATCTCTATATTTACTGATTTTGTTATTGTATTTTTTACCACAATATCTATTTCTTTTGCTACTGCTTTTTTAACTGCTATATCTACTTCTTTTGCTACTGCTTTCTTTACTGCTATATCTACTTCTTTTGCTACTGCTTTCTTTACTGCTATGTCTACTTCTTTTGCTACTGCTTTCTTTACTGCTACATCTACTGATTTTGTTACTGCTTTATCTACTGCTACATTTACAGTCTCAACTATTATAATTTTCATTGTTTGAAAAAATTCTTCCTTTTCTTCCTTAGTCATACTGTCACCTCCTTTTTTCAATTTTACTACAATTAATTGTGTTATTATTATAACGAGTTAAGTTGTTAATGTCAAGAATTTTTCATCGACAAATTCTTACAAAAATCGATATTTGCTTTAATTCATACTTGATCTAAATTACTTTATTATAATTTAATTATAAATTTATTTAAATTAATAGGTAATGTAACTAAAATGTAATTAATATTTAATACTGTTGAAATAAATACTATGTATTTTTATAGTATAATAATTATAGTTATTATAAGGAGAAGGATTATGAGTATTGAATCTAATTTAAAAAAAGAAGGAATTGAAGTAATTGAAAAGATAGATACACTAAAAGTTAATTCAATGGCTATGAGTATATCTAAAAAAATATGTAATACCTTTCCTGAATATTGTTTTAATCAAAATGAGCTCTTTATACAATTGTCTAGGTTAAATATGTATAAAGCTAAAATACCTGATGGAATGGCAGAAGCAAATTATTTTTATAAAAATTCATCAATCTATTTTAATGAACATATTGATGATAATGATTTAGAAGAATTTGCTATTCATGAGTGTATTCATTATATTCAGGAAGTAAAAGATAAAAAAAATTATTTAATAAGAATGGGACTTTGTGATTACACAGAATTTAAAATATATGGTTTAGGCTTAAATGAAGCTGCTGTTCAGCTTATAGCATCAAAAATTAATGGTATACCAAAAGAATATGTAAAATATTTTGGTATAAGTTTTGAAACAATAAGCCCTTCCTATTATCCATTAGAATGTTGCCTAGTTAATCAATTAGCATATTTAGTTGGAGAAAATATCTTATTTGAAAGTACTATAAAAAGTAATGATAACTTTAAAAATACACTTTCTAGTCTTATTACACCAAAAACTTTTATGGCAGTTCAAAATGCAATTGACGATATACTTTTTGCGGAGGAAAATATTATTAAATTAAATAATAAAATTGCAGAAATTGAAGATGGAAATCGTAAAGTTGATGGTATGCTTAAGAAAATTGAAGAATTAAAAAATGAAATTACCTTAACTTTTATGAGAACCCAAAATTTAATTATCTCTAGTTATTTTAATAATGCTTTCAATAACATATCAAATTTAGAGGAATTAGAAAATTACAGAAAAAAACTATATACCTTTAAAGATTATCTTGGTTTTGCTGAAGGATATACTTTTTTTAGTGATTACTATGTTAATAAAATGGATGAACTTGAAAACAAATATAATGCTTTAGAAAATGGAATTGAAGAAATTCCTACTGCTTTAAAAGTTATTTCTAAAAAAGAAAGTAAGATAATAGCTTTCTTTAAAGCTTTAAAAAAATTAGTTTTTGGTTCTTCTTTAAACAAAGAAACAATTGATAATAAGTAAGGATAAATTTAATTATAATATATTTTAAGAGATTGTATAATTTTATAATACAATCTCTTAAAATTTGAAATTATATATAATTATTATAAACAATTTAAAATTTGTCTTGCAGTTTCTCTACCAGAAAAAGCAGACCAAGCAACAGTACTTTTAACACCTGCAACATCTCCTCCAGCAAAAACCTTTGGCATAGAGGTCTCATAATTATCATCAATCTTTATATTTCCCCACTTATTTAAATCTAATCCTAGTTCACTAACAAACTTTTCAGCCTTTGAGCCTAAAGCCATTACAACATAATCAGCATTTAAAATATAATTACTATTCCTTATATTTACAGGAACTAGCCTAGTATCTTCATCTTTTTGAACTAGCTCAGTTTTAATTAATTCAATCTTTTCAACTTTTTCCTTACCTATAATTTTTACTATATTGTTTTGAAATAAAAACTCTACCCCTTCTTGGATTGCATCCTTAACTTCTTTATCCTCTGCTGGCATTTGTTCTCTTGCTCTTCTATAAATAACTTTTACCTCTTTAGCTCCCAACCTTTTTATAGTTCTAGCACAATCCATTGCAACATTTCCACCACCAATAATAGCAACTTTCTTTTCTTTATAATTAGGATGTAAATTATACTCTAATAATTCATTTCCTCCAAATACTCCATCTAATTCCTCGCCTTCAACACCCATTTTTGAAGAAACATTTGCTCCAATTGATAAAAATATTGCATCATATTTTTTTCTTAATTCTTTTAAGCTTATATCTTTTCCTAATTCTCTATTATATTCAACTTTTATTCCTAATTCTAAAATATTATTAACAGTTTCTTTTACTATTTCTTTTGATAATCTAAATTCTGGTATACCATGAACTAATAAACCACCTAAGTAATCATATTTTTCATAAATAGTTACATCTACTCCATTTTTTGCTAAAAATGCACTACAAGTTAACCCAGCTGGTCCTCCACCAATTATAGCAACCTTTTTATTTCCCTTGATTTTCTTTTTCGATTTTATTTCATCTTGCCATACTTTTAATAAACTATTTCCTTCTTGTCTTGCCTTTTCAAAAATATATGTCTCTAGTTCGCCTATAGAAACTGGCTCACCTTTTATTCCACGTACACAAGAACCTTGGCATTGTTTTTCATGTGGACATATTCTTCCACATATTCCTGGTAATACTGTAGTCTCGCATAAAATTTTATATGCATCTTCATATTTTTCTTCTTTTAGTTTTTCTATAAAATGTGGTATATCATTTCCTAATGGACATCCTTTTGCAGAACATGGTTTAACTTTGCAATTTAAACAATAATTAGCTTTTTCGTTTATTTCTTCTATCATTTTAATTTCTTTCCTCACTTTTTTCTTTAATTCCTATAATTTAATTTATCTCATCTAATACTAATTGTAAATCCCTAATAAAGTCAATTTTCTTGGTTTCGTCTCTAAGTAAAGCAGCTGGGTGCCAAGTTGGCATATATTTAATTCCTTTCTTTTCTACCCAATTGCCCCTAGCTGAAGTTATTCCATACTCTTTTCCTAATATATTTTTAAGTGCAACACTACCTAATAAAACAATTATCTTTGGTTTTACAAGCATAACTTGATTTCTTAAATAATTTAGGCATGCTATTGCTTCATCTTCTTCTGGATTTCTATTTGAAGGAGGTCTACATTTAACAATATTAGCAATATACACATCTTCTCTTTTTAAGCCAATTGCCTGAAAAGCCATATTCATTAGCTTACCAGCTCGTCCAACAAAAGGTTCTCCGAAGCCTATCTTCGTCTGCTCCTGGTCCTTCTCCTATAAACATTATATCAGCCTCTCTATTTCCTACTCCGAACACTATATTCTGTCTAGTTTTGCATAATTTACACTTATTACACCCTTTAATTGCTTCTTCTAATTCGTCCCATGTTTCAAACATTTTATAAGCTCCTTTTTTGATTTAATATTATAGTACACATCTTTCTATTAATTCTATTTTAACCTCTTTATTTGTATCTATCTTTGCCTTTATACCAATTGGAATTACAGTTTTTGTCTCAATATGTCCAAAATTATTAGACTTAATAATTGGAAAATTATATTCCTCTTCAATAACATCTAATACAATCTTTTCTAGAGTTATCCCACTTTCATGTTGGTAATTTCCAATCCATAATCCTTTAAGCTTATCAAAAACCCCATTTTGCTTCATATAATATAAATAACAACTTATTGCAACAGGATCTGATTCTAACCCAAAGTCTTCTATAAATAATATTTTATCCTGAAAATCAACTGAAAACTTACCAGCAACCATATTACTAATTAAATTTAAATTTCCACCTATTAATTCGCCTTGTGCAATTCCTTCTCTAATTGTCTTATATCCACTCTCTTCTTTGCCTAGTTCTAAACTTTCATGTACAAATCTGTTCAAGACTTCTTTATAACTATAGTCTGTTTCATCTGTTGCAATAGTTTTAAAATTTGTACTACTAAAGGTAACAAGCCCTGTTTTAGCAGTTATTATATTTAAAAGCGATATACTATCACTGTATCCACAAATAATCTTGGGATTATTTTTAATTAGATCATAATCTAAAGCTTCAAATACTGAATTAGAGTTATTTCCACCTTTAGCACACCATATCATTTTCACTTTTTTATCTGCAAACATATCGTTTATATCTTCTGCTTTTTCTTTAGCTGTGCTACTATATCCATTTGTATTAGAAAATACGTTTTTAGCAAACTTAACTTTAAAGCCGTCTTTTTCTACAATTTCTTTTGCCCTTTGTATTTGCTCAATATTATTACCTATAATTGGATTTGATGGAGCAACTACTCCTATTGTATCACCAATATTTAAATGTTTTGGAATTATCATATTTCTTCTCCTTATTTAATGATTTTGGGGACGGAGGAAAAAATCATTACTTTATTATTATTATTTAAAATTTTTGATGATTTTTTCCTCCGTCCCCAAAATCATCGTAATTCAATTAGTGCTGTATTTAGTCCATAATCTTGTTTTTCTACTCTATAGGAATGTATTAAATTACTATTACATACACTACAAATTCCACTATCAATTATATTTTCCTCTTTAAGCCCTTCTCTTTTTAATATTATTTTATTAATTAAAACTGTATCAATATTCCATTTTTCCTTTTCCTTCTGCTTTTCTATTATTTGTTTTAGGTCTAAGTCATCAAATTGTTTTACAAATAAATCTTTTACTTCTTTATCAACTTCAAAATGACATTTTCTGATGCTTGGACAAATGCAACAGATAAGGTCTTGTGGATTGCAACCATATTCTTTTACCATTTTTTTTACTGTTTTTACTGATATTCTCTGAAGTGTTCCTTTCCAGCCAGAGTGTATATTTGCAATTACTTTTTTTACTGGTTCGAAAAATAATAATAGAATACAATCTGCATTTGTTGTACATAATACTAGTCCTTCCTTGTTTGTTATCAAGCCATCTGTTTTTGAATAATTATCAACATTTATATCAGGTTCCTCATTTTTTAATTTTTGTGTTACTATTTTTACTTCATCTGTATGCTCTTGATTTGCTTTAACTAAATTAATATAGTCACTTCCTATTGTATTACATAATCTGTGGTAATTTTTTATCGCATCTTGATATTTTTCTTTTGGTAATTCATTTTTGTTTGGCATCCCTGTCCTATAGTTTACGTCTGTTCCTATAGAATAGGCATGATTAATTAGCTCCTTATATTCTAATAATTTTCTAAATTGAAGATATTGTATGTCCTTATTTTTTATGTGTACAATATTTTTATTTGACAAGTCCATATTTATTCACACTTCCTTTCCTTTGAATTATATCTATAAATCTATTGCTATTACTATATTTTACTTATTTTTTATTATATTAGTTCATCATATTTTCTTTCTTCTTTTGAATATTCTTCAGGTTTTAGCCCTACTCTTGATTTCATATATATTCCCATTAAAATATATATAATTGTAAAAGCGATTCCAACAATTATCATACAGTAGGCTGTTTTCATTTTGTCTAATAAAAAAGATGCAAGTATTCCCATAATTGCTGAAACTATATTTACAAATAAATTTTTAACTGTAAACACTTTCGTATCAATATTTTCATTAGTAAAATTACGTAAATATTTATCCATAATAGCAAAAAACATTCCGTGTGCAAACTTGCCAATTAAAAATGCTATTACTATAATAGTTACTAGAAATTTGTATTGTTCTGCTTTAATACCTAATATACCTGCAAATATCATACTAATAGAAAATATTAGTGCAATTGTTATAATAGATTTATTTCTAAACTTTTCATGAAACTGTTCTTGTCTTTTTGAGCCATATGAACTTGCATAACTTGATAAAGCCGATATTATTCCAATAAGGGATGCTGATATATTAATATCCTTTAATAAACTTGTTCTATAACTTGCCATAATTGTTAATAAGCTAGCTATTAGAGATGCAGATAATATTAAGCCTTTTAATCTTTCTGATTTTAATATAAAACTAAAACCTTCCTTTATATTTTTTATTTGCATTTTTGCACTATTTACATTTTTCTTACTTTTTTGTTTCTTTATAGGCTCAATATATCCCATAGACATAATGGTAACAATTATTAATACTATAAGTGAGCATATAAATGGTATATATCCATTTATATCAAATAAAAATCCAGCTATTACTTTTGAAATAGCACTAAAAAGAAAAAAACCTGATGCGCCTTTAGAATTAATTTTTGCGAATATATTACTCTTATATTTTGAAGGTGGAATTGATTCATTTAATAAACTTGGTTCAGAAATATCTTTAATTGAGACTGCTAAGGAACATATAAATTTAGCAATAAACAAATCAAATAAACTTCCACTTGCCATAAACATTACCATATATAAACAATTTAAAATATTTCCAAGTATTATACTGTTTTTTCTACCTAAAAACTCAACAATAACATTTGCTGGTATTTGAATAAAAATTCCAAATAATGATTTAATTGAATTTAAAAGTACTACATCAGCTGCACTAATATTTTTAATTTGTGTTAAAAACAAAAAATCAATACTATAATAAAATAAATAATCCCATGCCATTTTCTTATAAGTTGGAAATATTCTCATATTTGTTTTTCTCATCTTTTGTGTTTCTTCTTTATTCATCACTTTTTTCCTTTCATGATTTTTTCATCTTTGATATTATATCATTTTTTGACCTATTATCAATATAATTATATTCATTTCCCTTTTGTTTTGTATTAAATCCACATATTGGTTTATAAGAACAATATTCACATGGTGTTTTTCCTTTTTTATTGTAAGGTTTCAAATCTATTTTTCCACTTAAGATCTCCTTTGATATATCTTTTATTATTTTGTCAATATAATCCTGTAAAATTTTAAATTGTTCTTTGTTTACACCACTTGTCCATTTTTCGTTAACTGTTCCAGATACTGTAATCGCTGCTGGCACTAGTTTTGAACTTCCTGATTCTAAAGTATTATCATTCATTTTTATTATTTTTACATCTGCTATTATTAAACCTTTCATTCTAAAGTTTTTCCTAATCAGTTCTTCTATTTCTTCTTCTGATATTTTTTTGTCGGCCTTTACCATTTGCTCTAATAGAGAAAAGTAAAATACCCCTGCTGGCATTATGTCTTCTGTTTTGCAAATAGCATCTGTATAGGTTAACAGTTGAATTTGAAGACCTGCATAAACTTCATTTAAATCTATATTTTTACTTGAAGATTTATAATCTATTATTCTTAGATATTTTCCTTCCTCTGAACTTGCAGTATCTATTCTATCTATCTTTCCTGTTATTTCAACTTTTTTACCATTTTCTAATTCTAAAACAATTGGAGGATATTCCCCTTTTTTGTTAAATTCAATTTCTGTTCCCTCTATATTAAAATCACTGTGTATTAACGTTTCTATTATATATTTTAAGGCTTTACTCACTATTCTTTTTAATCTTCTTACTAATACTTTATACTTAGTAGTGGCTATAAATATATAATTTTTGCTTAAGTTTAAATTTCTATCAATTATCTTGGACACAATTTTTGAAATTTGTTCTTCTTCAATTTCTGTTAATAATATTTTTTCATCTCTTATGTATTCAAAAAATTCATCTATTGTTTCATGCATAAACGAACCTGTATTAAAACTTTGTACTCTTAATTCTTCTTTTTCTTTTAGTCGTAATCCATATTGTAAATAATATGAAAATGGGCAACTTCTGTATTTCTCCAATTGTGATACACTTGTTTTTAAGGTATTTCCATATAATTTTTCAATATTTTCTTTTTTTATACTGTGTGGCAAGTTGCTATATTTTAATCCTTCTAAAGCTTGACTCAGTCTCTCTTTCCATTCTTTTTGGCTTTTATAATATTTATATATTTCATACCAAATTTGATTAATTTTTTCTCCACTTTCAAGTTTATAAATATTTTCAATTAATTGTTCATAGGTAATTTCTTGATTTAATATTTCATACTCCTTTTCTATTACATCACTTTTTTCTACTATCTTAGGAAATATTTTTTTTATTTTATTTATATATCTTGATGGTCTTAAGGCTTTTGCTTCACTGTCTGTTGATACATATGACATATATAACTGTTTTTCAGCAGTTGTAAAGGCTTTATAGATATTGAAATTATCTTCATATAATTGTTCTATTGTTCCTTTTGCCATTTCCAATCCATCTTGCTTTAGCTTTTCTCTATCTGTATCATTAAAAAATCCCTCATCTTTATTTATACTTGGGAAACTTCCATCATTTAGCCCAATTATGAACACATTCTGTACTTTATGACTTCTTGATCTGTCTACATCTCCAAAAATAACTTGATCTTGTGTCCCTGGTATTTTTCCTAGTCCACTATTTTTTAAGCCTATTTTTAATATTTTACTGTAATTATCTAAGGTCAATTTCTCGTTATTAAAAATAAGCACAATTTCATCAAATATATTTATTAAAATTTGATAACTTGATTTATATTCTTTTGCTAAATCTATATTACCTGCTTTTTCTAATTCATCAAGTTTTAAAGATATTTTTTCTTCTATTTTCTGTTCTTGTATAAATTGATATAAAGTTTTTGTAATATTTATCGCAGTTTTCTCTTTTACTATATTTTCTTTTAATTCTAAAAGTGGATTTATAATCTGTTTTCTTATCTCATTTAACCTTTCTATTTCTTGTGTTTTGTTTTCGTTATCTAGTTCATAAATAAAATCCTTTTTCCACTTATTTTGTTTTATTCCCCACTTATTACAATAATTTTCTAATTTAAAGATCTCATCTTGTTCTATTTCACAAAAGCCTATTTTCATATAACTGAAAACTGCTTCATGTGAAAAGTTCTTTGTTAAGATTTCTAATATAGATAAAATATACTGAATAAGAATATTCTGATTTAAGTCTCTTTTTTCATCAATAAATACAGGTATTTCGTATTTATTAAAAATTGCTCTTACTAGAGAAGAATAGGTTTCAATATTTTTTGTTATAATTGATATATCTTTATATCTTAAAGCTTTGTCTTTCACTAATTTTTTTATTTCTTTTGCTAGATTTTCTACTTCTGAATATGGATTTTTCGCTAAAAATAAATGTAAGTTATCCACATCTTGTTCAAAAGTTGTGGATTTTATTTCATTAATATTGTCAGCTAAATGTTTTAATTCTTTGGTTTTAAATCTATACTGGCTATTTAAAAATACTGGTTCTTCTAATTTAAATCCATTTTCATTTATCAAATCTATTAATTTATATAAGGTAATTTTATTAGTATAATATATGTCTGTGTCTGGATTTACTCCTGGATTTAAATTATCAATACCTATTGTTATATTAACTTGTTTTGCATATTTTATTAATTCTTTTATTACTTCATATTCTTGTTTTGTAAAACCTGCAAACTCATCTATATATATAATGCTATTTTTTATAAAGTTAACTTTGCTTAAATTATTGGCAAGTATTGTTAATAAATCTGTTTCATCTATGTAATTGTTGGCAATTTTATTTTCAAAGTTTTCGTATATTAAGGTCATATCTGTTAATTTGGTTTTTAGATATATATCATCTGTTTTTTCTATTTCATTTTTTAATGTATCTATTGTT
Organism: uncultured Clostridium sp.; assembly: GCA_947245515.1. Lineage (GTDB taxonomy): Bacteria > Bacillota > Clostridia > TANB77 > CAG-508 > CAG-269. The sequence goes on from CAMXQV010000008.1 coordinate 12,793, forward strand.
ATTCCATGTTTCTTGAATTCAGTAATTGTTCTTATTCCTAATTCTATATTTTCATCTGATTTTCCTAAAAATTTTAGTTCTCCTTTATTTTCATTTAGAATAGCATATATTAACATGGCTTTTCCGCATTTTGATAAACTTGTTTTAACTTCTCCTCCTATGTCTTTTAAGACTCTATAAGCCATTCTACTTAGTGTTACTACTTCTGCATTTATTACTGCTTTTTTATTTATTGCATCCATTAATTTGTTTTCAGCAGTAAAGGAAAACTGCTCTGGTGTTATTATATAAATGTTTTCTTTTTTTGATATTAAATTGGCAATTTCAGAAAAGCAAAATTCGCTTTTTCCGCTTCCTGATTTTCCATAAATTATTCTTAATCCCATATACTTCTCCTTAAATATGTCAATTATCTTTGACTGTCTCTTTTTCTATTACTTTTATGCTTCTCTTCTCCAATAAAATAAATATTGTTGTGCTAGACCTGCTAAATTCCCAAATTTTTCTTCAGCAATTTCTTCTATTTGCTTTTTGCTTACTTTTGTTTCATCCTTCTGCTTAATGTATAAATCATTCATAACCCTTCTTACCCACACATCTATTGGAAAAACTTCAAATCTTTTTAAATTGGAAAATAATAGAATACAATCTGCAACTTTTGGTCCTACTCCAGATAATTTTAATAGTTGATTTCTTACTTCCGTTGTATTTGGGTTGTTTTCCATTTCTTCTAAATTTATTTCTTTTTGTAATATCATTTTTGTAGTTTCATATAACCTTATATCTCTAAAGCCTAAACCTAATTTTCTGTATTCTTCTACTGTTACATCTTTTAGTTGCTCTGGTGAAGGAAAGGTATAATATTCTTCACCTCTAAATTTTATTAATTCTCCATAATTTTTGGATAATCTTTCAATTATTCCTTTTATTCTAGGAATATTATTGTTAGCAGATATTATAAAGGAAATGACTGTTTCCCATATGTCTTGATTTAAAATTCTAATTCCTTCTCCATATTTAATACTCGTTTTCATATTGTCATCTATTTTTGATAGTTTTTCTTTTATTTCTTCGTAATCTCTGTTTAAGTCAAAATATTCTCTTACTGTTTCTTTTATGTCTTTTTCACATATTCCTTGAAAGATTACATTTTTTCCTGTTTTTTTTACGTTTATAATATTTTTTTTAAATATTCCTGTATAACTTCCATCTTTTTGCTCCTTCCATCTAAAACATTGACCACATTCAAATATGTCTTTTAATTCAAAGGATTTGATATTTTCTATTTCGTATTTTTGTTCTTTCATTTTTTATTTACCTTATCTATATTTTTTTTATTTTATTATAACATATTTTGTGGCTTTTTTATATTTTTTTAAGGCAATCGCTTAAAATTTTTTTGCTTTTTTTAGGTTTTTATTGAAATTAATTTTTGAAATTTTATTCTTTTTATATTGCTTGGATATGTTAGGAAGCTTCTGAATTATTTTTCATTTAAGAATTTAATCAAAATCCTTTGAAGCAATGAAATTTCTAAAGATTTAATATTATTTTCACAAAATTCCATTTTTAATTTTCTTTAAATTATAATTATAAATCATGTTAGTTATCTATTTAAAAATGTTTTGATATTCTAAGGGTATTCTATTTCAGTATCTTCATTTATTTTTTCAATATCATCTTCTATATTTAAATTTAAATAATTTTTCATCAATACTCTAACATTTAAAAATTGCTCAATTATATAATTACACCCCTGATTTAACTGACAATATGGTAAATCTAATTTTAAATGTAAACCATTCTTTCTTCTTCCTGGTAATAATAAAGCACTATATAGATTTTTATTATTTCCTAATTTACTATTTCCTAATAAAATTGTGTTGGAATTCTATTGTATTTATAGTGAAAATATGATCTGTGTCCAGTATTTATTGTCAAAGATGGTTTATTACTATTATATCTTGTTAAAGCTTCGTGATATTTATAAAATACTCTATATTCTTCTGGTAAAGCTCTATAATTCTTCCCCTCAGGTATCATAGATATCATTCTTTGAGTTTTTTCTCATCTTCTTTTGATAATTATTTTGTGGCTTTACTTTATATTTTTGAATTTCTTCACCATTGCTAAATACAAACTGTTTCTTTTATCATTCATATTTCTTGGTCCAGCTACTGAAAAGCCTTGACATGGTGGACCACATACTAGCACATCAACTTTTTTATTTTTGTCATTTAAATATTCAATTATTTTATCTATATTATCATGATTAAATAAATCTAATTTCATTGCTTTTGCGTCACCATGGTTTTCTTCAAATGTTTTTAAAGCTTGGTCATTAAAATCTACTCCAAAAATCACATCATAATTTACATCTATAAATCCTTTAGATAAACCACCAGCTCCACAAAATAAATCAACTACTGTGAATTTTTCTTTCACTTGTTTTCCTCCTGATGTTTATTATTTTAATATATATTATCTTTTTTTTATCTTATATCATAAAATTTATCTTTTTTCCACAAATCGACAGTTATTTGTAAAAAAAATTTATTATTTTGTATATTAAAAATTTGTTTTGTTGTCAATAGTTTTTTCAATTTTTATGAAAGAAATTATAACTTTATTATCCTTTAAATATTTATACTTTTTTAAACCACTATCACACATTTTCTTTATTGCTTTTCTAATGGTAATATCTTGTTTATTGAAATACTGGCATAGTTGTTTAATATCCATATCTTTTAATTGAAGTATTCGTTTTATAAAATGGATAAACTAACTGATTATAAACATTATTTTTCTTTTCGCAAATTAATCTATACAATTATATTTGCTCTTTAAAACCAAGTCCAACAACTTCTCTAGAATTTGTAATAACAATAAAGCTATTAGGATCAATCTTTTTAGCTATTTCTTTTATTTTTGAAATATCCCTTCTGGTTGCAGCACACATCAATATTAATCTATCTTGATTAGTAAACATCCCTTTACCATAAATTCCTGTTACACCCCTTCTAATCTTCTGTTCTATACTTTTTGAAATCTCAACATTTTTATCTGAAACAATAAATAAAAGTTTTGTAAACTGAACACCCTCAAACAAAATATCAATAATCTTACCCATTAAATAAATTGCAATAGCAGAATATAAACCTATTTCTATTTGCTTAAGACAAATCATATTTAAAATGACAATAACAGTATCAATCATAATAACTGTATTTCCAAGTTCCATACTTGGTCTATATTTCTTAGCAATAAAACTTATTAAATCACTACCTCCAGTAGAAGAAGACAATTTAAATAAAATTGCAGTACCTAATCCAATTATAATTCCTCCATATACACAAGCCAAAAACTTATCCTGTGTTAGAGGTTCAAATTTATCTAATAAATCAATAAAAAAAGATAAACTAATAGTTCCTACAAGAGACTTTATAAAAAACCTTTTACCTATTTTAAATACAGACAATAAAAATAATGGTATATTAATTATTAAAATTGAAGTTCCCATTGGTATTTGAAATAAGTAATATAAAATAGTTGCTATACCAGAGATTCCACCTGTTGATAATTGATTTGGCAATAAAAATAGGGAAACACCAATAGCCATAACAAAAGCTCCTAGTATCGTTCCCAAAATTTCTTTTAATATCTTTTTTATATTAAATTTTTCATCTACTTGCATAAAATCACCTTTATTACAAGTATTTGTATATTAATAATATTTATACATTAATATTTCTATTTTCTTCAATAAAATCATCATAAGTTTTTAATACTTCTATTTTCGACTTTCCCTGTTTTATACTTTCATCTTGTTTTAAAACTAAATCAACATCATATGTCTCTTTTAATTTTATAATATTTTCTTTTTTATGACCTATTACATTATTAACATCTATAGGATTTATTCTTACTTCAACTTCTTTAACTTTTACATTTAATTGCTTTATTTTATAAACAATAGCATCATACCATAATCCAGATTCCACTAATTGCCTAAAGGCTGGATGATATGGTCCAGCAATTACTTCACTTTTTTCTTTATCTGGATTTGCTATTTCGTCTGTTGTTTGTAAGCCTATTCTAATAATACTAATTTTCTTTTTGTTGAACATATTTACTAGTTCTTTACATATTTCGATTGCTTGTATTAAAGGTAATGGCTCATAAGTTCCTTCTTTATATTCTTTCTCAAGCTTTGTAGCTTTTACAACTAAAACAGGATAAATTCTTACAATTTTTGGTTTTAATTTTATTAAGGCTTTAGCTGTGTTTATTTCGTCTATTCTTGTGCTTTCAGGAAGCCCTACCATCATTTGATGTCCTAATTCAAAGCCATACCATCTAATTAATTTTGATGCCTTTTTTACGTCCTCAAAACTATGTCCTCTATTTGATCTTTGCAATATATAGTTATTAGCCGATTGTACTCCTAATTCTATTGTTTTTACTTTGTATTTTTTCAATCTTTTTAGCGTTTTTTTGTCTATACAATCTGGTCTTGTTGATATTCGTATACTTGAAACTTTTCCTTCTTTTATGTATTTATATGCAACTTGTAATAGCTCTTCTTGTTGTTTTTCTTCAATTGCTGTAAAGCTTCCTCCAAAAAAAGCAATTTCTACTTCTGCATCTTCTTTTTCAATACTTTTTAAATATTCTTCTATTATTTCATTTGCTTCTTCTTTTGTCATATTCTTTTTTTGACCACTAATTGATTTTTGATTACAAAATATGCAATCCTTTGGACATCCTAAATGTGGTACAAATATTGGTATAATATATTGCTTTTTCATTTTGTTTTCCCCCTATCTTAGTTTCTCTAATGCATTTTTTGCTGCATGCATTTGTGCATCTTTTTTGCTTTTTCCTTCTCCTTTTGCTAATATTTTATTGTTACATTTTACTTGTGCTTCAAAATGTTTATTGTGATCTGGCCCTGTTTCACTTATTATGTCATATTCTATTTTTACTTCCCCATTTTCTTGTAATTTTTCTTGTAATACTGTCTTGTAGTCTTTATTTCCTACATTTTTTGTTGCTTGCTTTATTTCGTTTTCTAAATTCTTAACTATGAATTTTTCTGCTTCTTCTATTCCTCCATCTAAATATATTGCTGCTATTATTGCTTCTACACTGTCTGCTAATATTGCTGGTCTACTGTTTCCTCCAGTCTTTTTTTCTGATTTTCCAAGATATAAGAAATCACCAAAATTATGCATTTTGGCTATTTTATGTAGGCTTTCTTCACATACTACTGTTGCTCTAACTTTGGTCATTTCTCCTTCTTTTAAATTTATATATTTTGAATATAAATATTTACTTGATATGAATTCTAATATGCTATCACCTAAAAATTCTAGTTTTTCATTACTTTCTTTGTTATGTTCATATGCATAGGATGTGTGTGTTAGTGCATTTTCTAGTAATTCTTTATTTTTGAAGGTATATCCTATATTTTGCTCTAGTTGTTTTAATTCCATTTTTAATCTCCTTCCTCAAAACACAAATACCTCTTTTTTTGTTATATTATATATCATTTTACAGATTTTGCAAGTAAATTAAGGCAATCGCTTAAAATTTTAATTATTTTTTTGTTCATATTTATAAAATCTACTCGCTCCCAAAGGATTATAATTATTTATTGTTTTCGTTGCCCCATTCTCAAAAATAAATAATTATAATCCTTCTCGCGCTATTTCTAATTAAATTAATATGAACAAAAAAATAATTAAAATTTTAAGCGATTGCTATACAAGTATATTGAGAAGAATAACTAGAAATTTCTGCTATATTGCGATTTTTTGAAAAAAATTATAGACATAAAAACGTTGTTATTGTATAATTAACATGTAATAATATTCAAAAGAAAGGATATAAACAAATGTTAAACAATAGAAATTCTTTAAATAACGATAACAGAAATTTATCAGAAGTTTTTAAGGAATTACAAGAAATCCAAAACCATGCAATAAATGCTAATGGAAGAAAATATCAAAAACAAAAAACAAAATATAAAAAACAAAAAAATAATGAAATATATCAAACAACAGACTTAAAACTATCACACATAATAACAGGATGTACAATACTAATTGTTGCAATGGCTATCTTATTTCCCAAAAACCTATCTTTTAAAGAAAGTTATGCAAAAGTAGAAGAACCAGAAAACATGTCTGAATACGAAATAAATAGACATAGGCTAAACATGCAAAACATAATATCTGGGAACTCAGATATAGACAAAGTAAAAGAACAAATAACAGATGAAAGAGAAGTAGAATTCGAAACAAATTACCAAAGTAATGCAACACTACCAAAAGGAGAAGAAATAGTAATACAAGAAGGAGTTTTAGGTACAGATAGTGTAACAGCAGTAAGAACCTATGAAAATGGAAACTTAGTAGAAGAAATAATATTAAATAAAGAATGTATAAAAGAGCCAATTCCAAAAATAATAGACAGAGGAACCTCTGAATTCCTAGCAAAACACAAAATACATATTGGAGACACCTTATACTTATTAAAAGACACTAAACTAAAAGAAACTACTGAAGATGAAGCTAAAGAAGTAGCAGAAATCAAACAAAGTTTAGATGTAAAACTATTAGAACTACCTAGTGAAGAATGGTGCAAAGTTTCTTTTGAAACAATTGAAGGATATGTAAAAACTTCTGAATTAACATCACCTGTAATTACACCAAACATAAAAGAAAAAAATAGAATTCAAAAAATACTTCTAAAATTAAATATAGAAATGGAATTAAACAAACCTAGTGGATTAAACTTAAGTGACTACAAAAAAATCTTTACTGGATTAACACAAGACAAAAATAATATATTCGAAGAACATTATTCTGTATTTTATAATATGGAGAAAAAATACAAAATAAATGGTATATTCTTAGCAGCAATGGCTATCCATGAAAGCAATTGGGGAACATCTCAAATTGCTTTAGAAAAGAAAAACCTATTTGGTTATGGATCTTATGATGCAACACCTTATGAGTCATCTTTTGAGTTTGAAAGTTATTCTGAGGGAATAGAAACAGTTGCAAAATCATTAGTAAAATACTACTTAAATCCATCTGGAGTAAAAATTTATGATGGAGAAACATCTGCTGGTTGGTATTATAATGGACCTACACTATCAGGTGTAAATACAAGATATGCAAGTGACGAAAATTGGCATACAAAAGTCTATTCTTACATGCAATTACTATATAATAAACTATAATATATACACAAAGGATTAAGGTTGATATAATTTGTGCCTTAAGAAAGGAAAATATCAAAATGGAAAACTTCAATTTTAAAATAAAAAACGTAAAACTAGCATTTGTAATACTTATAATCTTGCTATTTGTAATTTTTTTACTATATTATAACTATGTTCTATTTAAATCCTTTGCCAAAAATCAATTTGCAAAGGAAATGATAGAAATATCAGATGAAAATGAAAATTCTATATTTAATATACAAAAAATATTATTATATAGTAATGCAACTGCAAAAGATAATTCTAAAAATCAATCCTTAAGTAATGTTAGTCTTTCACAATATTCTGATATATCAATATATATTGATAATACTAGTTATATAACAGACCTAACAAGTGAAAATACAGTGAAAGAATTATATATAGATAATATAGTTATGAAATCTAATTCAGATATAGGTACTAAAATACTAAACTATAAAAATCCTTTAAACTTTGGGAAATTCAAAGAAGTTGAAACACCTAAAAATAATAGAATTGATTTTAATATTATAAAAAATAATGCTGAAAATGAAAATCATGATTATTCTAAACCAACCTTTTATACAGATTGCTCTAATCCAATAACTTTAGGATATTTAAATAAAGACTTATTAACAAATTACTCTATTTCAGAAAACTCAAAATCAATTTCTTTTAATGGTAAGGTTCTAAAAGAAGCAAACGTCAATTTAAAGGATATCAACTATACTGTTAGCTTTAAGATACATATTGTAAATAATTTGAATCAAAAATTTGTATATGATATGTCACTTGATGTTAATTTAGAAGATGATAATGGTGGTATTTATAATGGATATGTTTATAAAGGAAAAACCACTTCTGGTAAAGAATATAGGTTCTTTAAAGAAATGTAAATATATAAATTAAAAACTGTTTATAATAATTTTCAAAGGTGGAAGAAAGTTAAAATATCAACTTTCTCCCACCTTTTTATGCTTTTTTCGAATGAATTTGTGTACAAGGTTAGTTTGTCAAGCTGGTTATTTTTGAAAATCATTTGACATCTTCTCTTAATTGAAAGTTCTTTTCTTTTTCAGCAAGTAACATCTCAATTAATCGTAAGATAAGGTCGTAACTAGACATATAAGTAACCTCCTTTCCACCCTTTAGTAAAGGATTACCTTTCTGTCAATGAAAAGGTTGTTATTATATTACAACCTTCTTTTAGACAATACAAGCAAACAACTTAATAATTCATAATTATTTTTACACTCATCAAACTATCATAAAATGTCCTCTCATAACTCCCAATAGTTTTTTTACTTAATCCTTTTGCACTGCACTCAATCATAAAATCATCAATCTGTAAATCAATTTCACGCATAAAAATAAACCTCCCATTTACTGAATTTTTTATTTAATAAAAATCCAATAAACAAAAGGTTATATACAAACATATTTTCTTTTATCTTACCCAATAAATCTTAAAAGTTTGTTGGTATTTTGTAAAACAGTTTGTAGTTTTTTTCCATTTCCACCTTGTTTCAATGCCATAAACTTGTGAGTTTGTTGGTATAATGGAAATATCTTACTATTTATGTATTCGTTGTGGCTCTGAGTCTACAAGTTAATTTTTACGCACTCTTTAGTTCAAGTCTTAGTTTGTCAGCAATCATTGCTATAAACTCACTATTCGTTGGCTTTCCTTTAGCTGCTGAAATAGTATAACCAAAAATATTTTCTACTACTTCTTGTTGTCCTCTACCCCAAGCAACTTCAATTGCATGACGTATAGCTCGTTCAACTCTTGAAGGAGTTGTATTGAATTTATACGCAATTTTAGGATATAAGCTCTTAGTAATTTGATTTATTACATCTATATCATTTACAACCATCATTATAGCTTCTCTTAAATATTGATATCCTTTAATATGTGCTGGCACACCAACTTCATGTATAACATTAGTAACTAAAGCTTCTAAATTCTCCTCTTTTTTGCTATCATCTTCACTTAATTCTATATACTGCTGTTTTGACTCTCTTCCAATAAAATTATTTGAATTCCCCTGTTGTGTTGGTTTAAAAAATTTAATGTCTCTCATTCTTTTTATTAATAATTCAATATCAAATGGTTTTACAACATAATATTCTGCCCCTAAAGTAATTGCTCTTTGTGTTATTTTATCTTGACCTACTGCTGAAAGCATTATGCAAATTGGTTTTTTATTACTTTTAATAATATTTATATTTTCTAATACTCCTAACCCATCTAAATGTGGCATAATCACATCTAATAAAACAACATCTGGTGTTGTATTTGCAATTATATCAATTGCTTCACGCCCATCCTTTGCCATACCTATAACTTCCATATCATTTTGTGAATTTATATATGATGCTAAAGTATGACTAAAATCTTGATTATCATCTGCTATTAAAACAGAAATTTTTTCTTTCATTGTTTCCCTCCTAAATTTCTACTGTAAATATTTTACAATTGATATTATAATATTTTATTCGAGGTTTTACAAGGTTTTTATGGAAATTTTTTCCATAATTATATAAAAGGGTATTTTTTATATACATTTCTTTATATATTTTCTTGATAAAGGTCTAATATCTCTTAAAATCACTTTTTTTGTATCAAAATCTTTCATTAATTTTTGTTTAATTTCTGCTTCTATTTGTATTTGGCAAACAATATTTTTTCCATATTCTGCATTTTTTATATAAATTCTATTATTTTTACAATAATATTTAAAATTTTCAAAATTACTATAATCTAATATTACTTCTAATTCTTCTCCCCATGTCATTGTAACTTTTTGGGAATTTTCAATTGCTTTTTGTAAACTTTCAGAATATGCTCTAACTAACCCTCCTGTCCCTAGCAATATACCTCCAAAATACCTTGTAACTATTACTAATACATTAGCTAAATTATTCTTTTGCAAAAGGTTTAACATTGGTGCTCCTGCTGTTCCAGAAGGTTCACCATCATCACTAGATTTTTCTATAATATTTTCATTTTCTACAATTCTATAAGCTATGCAATTATGTCTCGCATCAAAATACTTCTTTTTTATAGTTTTAATTTTATTTTCTGCATCTTCTACTGTCCTGACATATAACAAATTAGCAATAAATTTAGATTTTTTTTCTACAATTTCTTCTGTAATATCTCCTTCAATTGTATTAAATTCTTTCACTTCTCTATCACTTCTTTCGAATTTTAATTATATAAATTTTATTAATTGTTATGTTCATATCTAGTATAATTTTAATCATAAAAATCTAAACAATAAGTATTAAAGCATGTATTGAATTTCTACATTATAAAAACTTAACTGTATCATAGTGTATTAAATTATATATAAGCTCAACTAGATTTAAACTTACTTAAAAATTTTTTATATTTTAATAATTTAAAGTAAATATTATTTCAATAAACCAGCTGTATAACCTGTAGAATAAGCAATCTGTAAATTAAAACCACCTGTATAACTATCAACATCTATAATCTCACCAGCAAAATATAAACCATTAACAATTTTAGATTCCATAGTTTTAGGATTTATTTCTTTAACAGAAACTCCTCCACTAGTAATAATAGCTTCTTCAATTGGTCTAAAACCTTTAATATTAATTTCAAAATTCTTTAATAAAAAAGTAATTCTATTTCTTTCTGCTTTTGTAATTTCATTAACCTTTTTATCAGCCTTTATATTACTTATATTAATTATTTGTGGAATTAATTTTTGAGGTAACAATTTATCTAAGCTATTTTTAAACTTTTTATTTTTTAGTTCTTCAAAATCTCTCAATATTCTTTGTTCTAACTTTTCTTCTGTAAGTGCTGGTTTTAAATCGATAATTAATTTTATATTCTTGGCTTTTAGCTTTTCTTCTATGTTTTTATATCTAACTAAATGAGCTGAAGAACTTAGTATAGTTGGTCCAGATACTCCAAAATGCGTAAATAGCATTTCTCCAAAATCTTCATAAATACTTTTTTTATTTTCAAGGTCAATTATTTTAATTTGAACATTTCTTAAACTTAGTCCTTGTAACTCTTTATGCATTTCTGTATTATAGGTTTCTAAAGGAACAAGAGATGGTTTTATTTTAACTATTGTATGCCCAATTTCCTTTGCAAGCATATATCCATCCCCTGTTGAACCTGTTAACGGATAACTCTTTCCTCCTGTTGCAAGAATAACCTTATCTGATTTTAAATTAATATTATTTACTTTTACACCTAAAACTCTATTATCCTTATCTACTAATATTTTTTCTACTTTTGAATTATATCTTATTTCTATATTAAGTTCTTTTAGTCTTTTTGTAAAACTTTTTAAAACATCTTGAGATTTATCTGTTACAGGAAAAATTCTATTTCCTCTTTCTTCTTTTACTTCTAGCCCTTGCTTTTTTAAAAATTGAATTATATCTTTATTTGTATAATTTTGATAACAACTATATAAAAATTTTCCATTACCTGGTGTATTTTTTATAAAGTCTTGCATATCTAAAGAAGATGTAATATTACATCTTCCCTTTCCTGTTATTAATAATTTTCTTCCTAGAGTTTGCATCTTCTCCAAAAGTATAACTTCATTTCCATTTTCTGCTGAGGTAATTGCTGCCATCATTCCAGCAGGTCCACCACCTATTACTATAACTTTCATTAAATTCCTCACTAACTGTTTTTACATATTTTTTTGTATATCTATCAAAATGTTATTAAATACACTCTCTCGATTAAAGGCTGTATCATAATATTTGATATTTAAATTATTGCATTCATCTTTTAATAATTTACTTTTTTTTATTTGCTTCTCACAATAATTATATAATTCCTGTTTTTTCATGTTATATGACCAATCAAATTCTGTATCATATTTAATCATAGCTTCTACCATCTCATCAGTTGTATTTTCACATCTTCCTAAAGCATAAATTAAATTATTATCATTTTCATAAATCTCTTTACAAGTTTGTAGCGTCATTTCACATCCCTCAATTATAAATCCATATTTATTCCTAGAATGAAATAAATTACTTTCGAAAAATATTTTTATAAAAGCTTGAAATCTTTCATCATATATTGCAGTACCTGGTCCTATATTTAATTCTGGAAATACATCTTTAAAAGCTGCACGAACACAATCTGTTCTAATAATTTGGTAATTATATTTTTCACTTATGATATCTGCTAAAGTTGACTTTCCTGACCTTGGTCTACCTATTATTATTATATTTTTCATAAATAATTCCATTCCTTCCTTGCCTTCGCTGACACTATGTCTATAGAAGGCATATATTAAATCTCTATTTTTTCATAAATTCTATCGCTTTTAAAATTCCGAATTTCCCATATTCATAAGTAAGCCCTCCTTGCATATACGCAATATATGGTGGTCTAATTGGACCATCACAACTAAGCTCAATTGTAGACCCTTGTGTAAAAGTTCCTGCTGCCATAATAACTTTATCATCATATCCACCCATATCACTTGGAAAAGGCATAACCTCTGAATCTATCGGAGAACCTTTTTGAATTCCTTGACAAAACTTAACTAAATCTTGCTCTGAACCTAAGCTTATAGTCTGAACTATATCAGCTCTTTCCTCCTTATAATATGGTTCAACCTTATATCCTAACTTTTCTAAGATTCGACTTGCAAATATTGCAGTTTTTATACTACTTGCAACTACGCTAGGTGCAAAAAACAAACCTTTTAAAAGCAAGGGGTTTTGATTAAGTGATGGTCCAATTTCCTTTCCTATTCCAGGAGATGTTAATCTTTCAGCGCATAATTCAATTAAATCTTTTTTACCCACAATATAAGCTCCAGAAGTTGCAATTCCTGCTCCTAAATTTTTCATTAGCGAACCTACTGCAATATCTGCTCCGACCTCAATTGGTTCTCTCTCTTGAACAAATTCCCCATAACAATTATCTACCATTATTATTACATCTTTATTAACATCTCTTATTGCATTAATTGCCTTTTCTATTTTCTCTATTGTTAAACTCTTTCTAGTTGAATATCCCCTTGATCTTTGAATTTCTACTAATTTTACATCTTTTTTACTTAATCTTTCTTTAATTGTAGCTATATCAAAATTATTTTCAATTAATTCTATTTGTTCATATCTAATTCCAAAGGACTTTAAAGAACTTTTACTTTCTTCTTTTCCAATACCAATAACGGTTTGTAAAGTATCATATGGTTCCCCTGTAAGACTTATCATTGTATCACCTGGACGTAATAATGCAGACAAAGTTACTGACAATGCATGTGTTCCTGATATTAGTTGTGTTCTAACTAAACTATCTTCTGCTTTAAAAATCTTTGCATAAATTTCTTCTATTTTATTTCTACCTACTTCATCTATTCCATATCCTGTTGAAGAAACTAAATGTAATTCTTGTAAGTTACATTCTTGAAATGCGTCTAATACCTTTTTGCTATTATTTTCACATATCTTATTAGCTTTATCTAATTGTTCTTTTATTTCTATCTCTGTTTCCTTTGATAATTTTAGTATTTCTTCTTCACTCATAATATATCTCCTTATTACCTTATTTAACATATTTTACTATAACTTATTCTTTTTTGCAATGTCATTGGTGCCCTTGGGGATGGAGATTTTTGGCAATTTTTTTCTAGCCTACATATATAAAAGAAGTTTTTTATTTCTTATCGAAGACATAAATTCCTTAAAATAATCATTTTTATGTAAAAATATTATTTAATATAGTTAAAAAATATTTTTAATTCTTTATTTTCAAATAAATCTATTATAACTTTTCAGAATATTTCTTCTTAAAATCTTAATATTCAAAGTTTCCAAAATCTTTCGTTTCCATCAATATTTGAAATATAATTGTAATAAATATCTAGAAAAATTTAAAATCAAATACAATATTATAAAACTATATTACAAAAGTGCTCTGTTCAAATAACAATAGTTGCTAAAACTCTCTGTCACCAAAGACAAAATGAGATTTGAGTTATAATTTTACCCCAAATCTCACTTTTTTTAAAAACTTTTTAATACTTCAATATTATATAAGCCTGTAAATGACATTAACTATTGCCAAAATTCTCCGTCCCTAGTGGCAATTATAAAGCATATCTTTTTATTAACATTATTCCTCCACCAACTGTTATTAATAGAATAAATAACATTGTAAAGAATATCCTAATTTGCCCTGTACCTATAGATAACATTACTGGTGCATTGTCTATATCATCTTCGCCTTGTTTCTTATTGTCTGGTGTTGAATCTTTATCTGGTAATCCAAATTTGTTATAATCTTTAGATATTTCTGCTGTATTTACTTTGAGTCCTATATTATTTTCACCATTTGTCCAAGTAAGTAACACTTCTATATCAGCGTATTCTCCTGGTTTTAATAATCTGTCTTCTAGTAATTTTGTTGTTATTACATTATTTCCTTCATCTTTCCAGCCTGGATTATCTGCTTCTATAAATTTTAATCCTTTTGGGATATGATCTTTTATTTCTTTTGCATAACCTTCAACGTCACCTTCATTTATTACTCTAATTGAATATCTAAATTTGACTGTTACTTTGTCTACCTTTTTTCTATGTAATTCTACTTTTACAACTTGTTCTGGATCATCAAAGGGTTGATGTCCTGTGTTTTTTACATTTTGTTTTCCATCTTCAATTACAATTGCTTGTGTTACCCATTTTCTTAAGGCTAAATCAAAGGTCTTTACTACTAATTTTTCAAAATCATCATCATCTTGTTGCCCTGAAATATAACTTCCCTTTTCATTATCTTTATATGTTGGTAAGTCTTTATCTTCTGGTAAGACTACATTATTTATTTGTGAATCTCTATCTTTTACATCTTTCTTGTTTTCATCTTTATATTCTGTTATATCCGCTATGTTAGTAATCTTTGTACTTTCTGTTATATCACCTTTTACTTTACACATTATTGGTACTTCATTATAATCTAATACTATTTTTCCTTCTTCATTTTTTGTTGCTTTTGTTATTATTTTATCTTCTAAGTATCTTGTTGTAGCCGTTCTTCCATCTTCTGATAGGTTCCATCCATATTTTTTATTAAAGTCCCCATCTACAAATTCTAAGTATGATGGTAGATGATCTTTTATTTCACTTGCATATCCATCTACTTCACCTTCATTGTAAACTCTTAACATATATACTACTATATTGTTTCGTTTTACTAATACTGGTTCTTTTGTATGATTATAGCTTGCTGTTGTTATAATATCTCCTTTTTCGTCTTTGGTATTTAATTTTGTTGTATCTACTACTGGCTCTCTTTTATATAATCCACTTTCATTTTTTAAATAGTCTTTATCATCTATTTTTTTGTCATCACTTACTGCAATAATAAATTTTCTTAAACTTAAATCAAATAATTCTTTTGGTATAATAGGCGTTTCAGGAATTATTAACTTTTCAAAGTCATCATCATCTTGTTGTCCTGCTATATATTCACCTTTTTCATCATCTTTATAGAATGGTAGTTCTTCATCTTTTGGAAGTTTTACATTATTACTTTGAGAATCTCTATCTTTTATGGCTTTTTTGTCTCCATCTTTATATTCTGATATTTCTGCTATATTTGTTATTTTTTCATTTACTTTAGATGTGTCTTTTACTTTACACATTATTGGTACTTCCTTATAACATAAAGTTATTTTACCATCTTCCTTAATATTTGCCTTATTTATTATACTATCTTCTAAATATCTAGTTGTAACTGTTCTTCCATCTTCTGATATTTCCCATCCATATTTATTATTGAATTCACCCTTTACAAATTCTAAATATGGTGGTAAATGATCTTTTATTTCACTTGCATATCCATCTATACTACCTTCATTATAAACTCTTAACATATATATTACTACATCGTTTTTATTGACTTTTACAGGTTCTTTTGTGTGTTTATATATTGCTGTTGTTATTATATTTCCTTTTTCATCTTTTGTATCTAATTTTGATGTATCTACTATTGGTGCTCTTTTATAGGTTCCATCTAACTCTTTTATATATTCCTTATCTTCTATTATTTCATCCTCACTTATAGCTATAAGGAATTTTCTTAAGCTTAAGTCAAATACCTTTTCAATTTCAACTGGTCTCTCACGTATAATAACTTTTTCAAAATCGTCATCATCTTGTTGTCCAGCTATATATTCACCCTTTTCTTCATCTTTATAGGATGGTAATTTTTCATCCTCTGGAAGTTCTACATTATTAATTTGTGAATCTCTATCTGTAATTATCTTTTTGTCCCCATCTCTATATTCTGTTATGTCTGCTATATTTGTTATTTTTTGATTTATTTTTGCTGTACCTTTTACTTTACACATTATTGGTACTTCTTTATAAGATAGTACTATTTTTCCATCTTCATTTTTTGCAATTTTATTAATTTTATTCTTAGTATCATCTAAATATTTTGTTGATACTGTCCTTCCATCCTCTGAAACTTTCCAGTCATACTTATCATTAAAGTCACTTTTTACAAATTCTAAATATGGTGGTAAATGATCTTTTATTTCACTTGCATATCCATCTATGTCACCTTCATTATAAACTCTTAACATATATATTACTATGTCATTTTTACTTACTTCTACTGGTTCTTTTGTATGATTATATATTGCTGTTGTTATTAATCTTCCATATTCATCTTCTGTATTTAATTTCGATGTATCTACTTTTGGTGCTCTTTTATAAGATCCATCATTATTTTTTAAGTATTCACTACTTTCTATTGTTTCGTCTTTGCTTACTGCTATAATAAATTTTCTTAAAGCTAAATCAAAGGCTTGTAATATTACCTTATCATAATCTTCATCATCTTCATATTTCACCCATTTTTCTGTGTCTGAGTCTCTATCGTCTATTGAATTTCCATTTTCATCTGTGTCCTCTGAAATTTCTGCTTCATTTCTTATAATTGTACCAGTGATATTATCTGATACTACTTTTAATTTTACTGATATTTCTTTATATGATAAGTCAGCTTCTGTTTTTGTTCCATCATTTCTTCCAAAGGCTTTTATTAGGTTTTCAGTAACAGGAACTCTCATGTCTTCTCCTTCTGATGGTGCTGGCTCTCCTCCATACATATCTAAATAGTTTGTTGATATTTGAGTAATATTCTCTTTTTTATCATCATATACAAATTTTCCCCATAAGTATTTTTGATTAAATTCAATAGCTGATTTTTCTTCATCAGTAAAGGTTTTATCTGCTTTTAAGTCTGCTCCTTCTTTTTCTGACCATAGGAATTGTAAGCCCTCTGGTATATCTTCAGTTATTTCTGATGCATATCCATCTATTGTTCCTTCATTGTATATTCTAAAAGTATATGTAACAATATCTCCTTTTTTTACAGCAACTGGTTCTTTGTTTAGTTTATAATTTGCTGTTGTATTTCCATCGATGACATTTAATTTGCTTACATCTACACTTTCTATTCTCTCTGAAATTTTAGTACCATTTACTGCAACAATACGCTTAATTAATTTTAAGTCAAAAGTTTCTGACATTAGAACTAATTTCTCAAAGTCATCATCATCTTGTTGTCCCTTATAGAAATAATTTGAGTCGTTTAAGGTTTCCTTATTGTCTTTTCCTATATAGTCTGACATATTATCTTTATTTACATCTGGTCTTGTACTTGGCTCAGAATCTCTATCTGCTTCTTCTTGGTCTGTTATTTCTACATTTGTTTCACCATCTACTTCTTTTGATATCCAAGCAACATTTGTTAATATTGTGTGATTTTTTGAATCTGCTATTGCTTTTACTTCACATTCTATTTCAATTGTTTCTTGACTTGCACTAGTTTTTGAACTTAAACTTCCTTTAGTATAGGCTTCTAAATTTTTTGTATCTCCATCTTTTCTTACTAATATTAAGGTATTATCTCCACTTTCGTCATATGACCCTAATTTAAAGTTTCCACTTACAATATTTTTAAATTTTAATCCTGTTGGTAATTGATCAATAATTTCTGTTGCTCTTCCTACTTTTTCTCCTTCATTATATATTGTAATTTTATATGTAACTTTGTCACCTGTTTTTACTGTTACAGGATCTTTTTTATGCTTATATATTGCTGTTGTTCTATCTTCTAAAGCTTCTTCTTCAACTTTTGGCTCTCTTGATGCTATTCCTGTTAATTCTACATCATTTATTTTTGTTATATATTTTCTTAAAGCTAAATCAAATTTTCTACCTGGTGTAGTTAATTTAACTGGTATTGTTTTTTGCTCTTTTGATGGTATTACTACTGGTTGTGCACTATTATTTTTACTTGATGCACAAATAGTTAATTCTGTGTTACTATAGCTAATATCTATTCCTATATTTAAATTAGCTATTGTTATGCTTTCTCTTGGAATTGATAAATAAAAATCTTTTCCTATTAATTCTTTAATTGATTCATCTGTAGGAGACTTATGTTCATCTAACAAAATATATGAAGTAAAATCTGCTTCCCCTTGTTTTACTAAAAATTTAAGTGCATAGGTTATACTGTTGTCACTTTCTGTTATATTAATTGGTCCTACAATATAATTTTCACCTTTAGTTTCATAATTTAAGGTTGTCGTATTTACTTTTGCTGGTGCATTTGAAACTTTAGTAAAGTCATAGTTTTTTGCGTTTTCTTTTGCCTGATTTATTAAATATTTATATAATATTTCTGCTTGGGCTTGTCTTTGATATCCTTCATCTGTATCACGTATCCTAAAATCACTTAAACTAGTATAGTTTCTACCATCAATTGTATAATTTAGCCAAGCCGTTTTGTCTGTTTTATCATATAAAGGCTCTCCATAGTTTGTAAAATACCATAAGGCAGATTGTTGCACAGCTTTAACATCATCTTCATTTAGAACCATATCCCATGCTTCACTATTGATTCCTGCTGCTTGTAATAAGGCATCTTTTTCTTCTGGTGCTGATTTTCCTATAATATAGAAATTATCCAAAATAGCTAAAATAGCATTATATTTACTTATTTTAGTTCCATCTTCTAACTCTATTTCGCCCTCTACTATTGAGCTTAAAGTTTCATTTTGCTTTCTTATTGCTTCTTTTTCAGTTTTCATGTTATAAAAAATATCATATTCTTGTCTTTTTTTTGAATCAGAAAAGCCCACTCCAGCCTTTACACAATAAATACTAGCATGTGCTGCGTCTATTGGGGTGTCATCTGTTTCACTAGCATATTGTACTATATTCCATATTTTTGCTCCCTTAACTGTTGTGTCACTATCATATGGATTTCCTATTCCATATCCAAAGTAGCTTTTTGCCCCTGTTCCAAGATCTACTTCGTTATTTGACATTAATTCTGTAATTCCTAAATACATGGTTCCTTCTGCATATACTGCACTCTGATAACATGATAATATGCAAAAAATAATTATACTTATTGCTATTATTAAAGTTCTTTTTAGCTTCATTTTTTTCTCCTTTTCATCTCTTATCAATAATATCTCTATATATAATTTTACAATATTTTTTTATTAAGTCAATATTGCTTTTTTTATACTTTTTTTGTATTTTTTTTTGCCTCTTTTCCTTCTACGGAAATGCTTTTTTGTATTGTTTGCATAAAAAGTTGCCCATATTACAATTATATTACATTTTTGTAATATAATCAATATATTACTGCTTTAACTTTATTAATTCCAATTTTCCGCTAAAACTTAATCCTTTTTATTATAAAATGGTATAAATTTATGAAATACATTTGTATAAAAATTAAAAGAAGAAAACTTTAAAAGTCCTCTTCTTAAAATAATATTAAATTTTGTAATTTATATTACATATCTTTTTATTAATGTTACTCCTCCTGCTACTGTAATTAGAACTATAAAACCTATTGTAAAATAAATTCTAACTTGACCTGTACTAACAGATAACATTACTGGTGCATCATCTATATCATCTTCTCCTGGCTTTTTATTATCTGGTGTAGAATCTTTGTCTGGTATTCCATATTTATTGTAATCTTTAGATATTTCTGCTGTATTTACTTTTAGTCCAATATTTTCTTCGCTATTTATCCAAGTAAGAAGTACTTCAACATCAGCAAATTCTCCTGGTTTTAACAATTTATTTTCAAGTAATTTAGTAGTTATTATATTATTACCTTCATTTTTCCAGCCTGGATTATCTGATGCTACAAATTTTAATCCCTTTGGAATATAATCTTTTACTTCTTTTGCATAGCCTTCAATTTCGCCTTCATTTGTTACCCTTATAGAATATCTAAATTTTACTGTTACATTATTTAATTTCTTTCTATGTAATTCTACTTTTACAATTTGTTCAGGGTCATCATATGGCTTATGTCCAGTATTATTAATTGTTTGTTTGCCATCTTCAATAACTATTGCTTGTGTTACCCATTTTCTTAGACTTAAATCAAATATCTTTTCTGGTTCTTCTGGGATTATTATTTTTTCAAAGTCATCATCATCTTGTTGTCCTGGGATATAATCTCCCTTTTCTTCATTTTTATAAGATGGTAAATCTTTATCCTCTGGAAGTTTAACATTATTACTTTCTGAGTCTCTATCATTAACTATATTTTTATCTTCATCTCTATATTCTGTTATATCTGCTATATTTGTTATTCTTTCATTTGTTTTTGCTATATCTTTTACTTTACACATTATTGGTACTTCTTTATAATCAAGTTCTATTTTTCCTTCCACATTTGTTGTTGCTTTCTCTATAATTTTGTCTTGTAAGTACCTTGTTGTTACTGTTCTTCCATCTTCTGATACTTCCCAGCCATATTTTGTGTTAAATTCTCCTTTAACAAATTCTAAATATGGTGGTAGATGGTCTTTTATCTCACTTGCATATCCATCTATTTCTCCTTCGTTATATGCTCTTAGCATATATACTACTATGTCATTTTTCTTTACAACTAGTGGCTCTTTTGTGTGTTTATATATTGCTGTTGTTATTTTATTTCCTTCTTCATCTTCTGTATTTAATTTTGAGGTATCTACTATTGGTGCTCTTTTATAGGTTCCATCTTCATTTTTTAAGTATTCTTTATCTTCTATTGTTGTGTCTTCACTTGTTGCTATTATGAACTTTCTTAAACTTAAGTCAAATTCCTTCTCTGGCTCTGGTTCTTCAGGTATTATTACTTTTTCAAAATCGTCATCATCTTGTTGTCCTGGGATATAACTTCCCTTTTCGTCATCTTTATATGCTGGTAAGTCTTCATCTTTTGGTAAGCTTACATTATTACTTTGTGAATCTCTGTCTGTTGCTATATTTTTGTCTTCGTCTCTATATTCTGTTATGTCTGCTATATTTGTTATTTTTGTGTTTTCTTTTGCTATTTCTTTTACCTTACACATTATTGGTACTTCTTTGTAGTCTAGCTCTATTTTTCCTTCTGTATTTGTTGTTGCTTTCTCTATAATTTTGTCTTGTAAGTATCTTGTTGTTACTGTTCTTCCATCTTCTGATACTTCCCAGCCATATTTTGTGTTAAATTCTCCTTTAACAAATTCTAAATATGGTGGTAGATGGTCTTTTATCTCACTTGCATATCCATCTATTTCTCCTTCGTTATATGCTCTTAGCATATATACTACTATGTCATTTTTCTTTACAACTAGTGGCTCTTTTGTGTGTTTATATATTGCTGTTGTTATTTTATTTCCTTCTTCATCTTCTGTATTTAATTTTGAGGTATCTACTATTGGTGCTCTTTTATAGGTTCCATCTTCATTTTTTAAGTATTCTTTATCTTCTATTGTTGTGTCTTCACTTGTTGCTATTATGAACTTTCTTAAACTTAAGTCAAATTCCTTCTCTGGCTCTGGTTCTTCAGGTATTATTACTTTTTCAAAATCGTCATCATCTTGTTGTCCTGGGATATAACTTCCCTTTTCGTCATCTTTATATGCTGGTAAGTCTTCATCTTTTGGTAAGCTTACATTATTACTTTGTGAATCTCTGTCTGTTGCTATATTTTTGTCTTCGTCTCTATATTCTGTTATGTCTGCTATATTTGTTATTTTTGTGTTTTCTTTTGCTATTTCTTTTACCTTACACATTATTGGTACTTCTTTGTAGTCTAGCTCTATTTTTCCTTCTGTATTTGTTGTTGCTTTCTCTATAATTTTGTCTTGTAAGTATCTTGTTGTTACTGTTCTTCCATCTTCTGATACTTCCCAGCCATATTTTGTGTTAAATTCTCCTTTAACAAATTCTAAATATGGTGGTAGATGGTCTTTTATCTCACTTGCATATCCATCTATTTCTCCTTCGTTGTATACTCTTAGCATATATACTACTATGTCATTTCTTTTTACTACTAATGGTTCTTTTGTATGCTCATATACTGCTGTTGTTATTTTATTTCCTTCTTTATCTTCTGTATTTAATTTTGAGGTATCTACCTTTGGTGCTCTTTTATAGGTTCCATCTTCATTTTTCAAGTATTCTCTATCTTCTATTGTTGTATCTTCACTTGATGCTATTATGAATTTTCTTAAACTTAAGTCAAATTCCTTCTCTGGCTCTGGTTCTTCAGGTATTATTACTTTTTCAAAATCGTCATCATCTTGTTGTCCTGGGATATAACTTCCCTTTTCGTCATCTTTATATGCTGGTAAGTCTTCATCTTTTGGTAAGCTTACATTATTACTTTGTGAATCTCTGTCTGTTGCTATATTTTTGTCTTCGTCTCTATATTCTGTTATGTCTGCTATATTTGTTATTTTTGTGTTTTCTTTTGCTATTTCTTTTACCTTACACATTATTGGTACTTCTTTGTAGTCTAGCTCTATTTTTCCTTCTGTATTTGTTGTTGCTTTCTCTATAATTTTGTCTTGTAAGTATCTTGTTGTTACTGTTCTTCCATCTTCTGATACTTCCCAGCCATATTTTGTGTTAAATTCTCCTTTAACAAATTCTAAATATGGTGGTAGATGGTCTTTTATCTCACTTGCATATCCATCTATTTCTCCTTCGTTATATGCTCTTAGCATATATACTACTATGTCATTTTTCTTTACAACTAGTGGCTCTTTTGTGTGTTTATATATTGCTGTTGTTATTTTATTTCCTTCTTCATCTTCTGTATTTAATTTTGAGGTATCTACTATTGGTGCTCTTTTATAGGTTCCATCTTCATTTTTTAAGTATTCTTTATCTTCTATTGTTGTGTCTTCACTTGTTGCTATTATGAACTTTCTTAAACTTAAGTCAAATTCCTTCTCTGGCTCTGGTTCTTCAGGTATTATTACTTTTTCAAAATCGTCATCATCTTGTTGTCCTGGGATATAACTTCCCTTTTCGTCATCTTTATATGCTGGTAAGTCTTCATCTTTTGGTAAGCTTACATTATTACTTTGTGAATCTCTGTCTGTTGCTATATTTTTGTCTTCGTCTCTATATTCTGTTATGTCTGCTATATTTGTTATTTTTGTGTTTTCTTTTGCTATTTCTTTTACCTTACACATTATTGGTACTTCTTTGTAGTCTAGCTCTATTTTTCCTTCTGTATTTGTTGTTGCTTTCTCTATAATTTTGTCTTGTAAGTATCTTGTTGTTACTGTTCTTCCATCTTCTGATACTTCCCAGCCATATTTTGTGTTAAATTCTCCTTTAACAAATTCTAAATATGGTGGTAGATGGTCTTTTATCTCACTTGCATATCCATCTATTTCTCCTTCGTTGTATACTCTTAGCATATATACTACTATGTCATTTCTTTTTACTACTAATGGTTCTTTTGTATGCTCATATACTGCTGTTGTTATTTTATTTCCTTCTTTATCTTCTGTATTTAATTTTGAGGTATCTACCTTTGGTGCTCTTTTATAGGTTCCATCTTCATTTTTCAAGTATTCTCTATCTTCTATTGTTGTATCTTCACTTGATGCTATTATGAATTTTCTTAGACTTAAATCAAATCCCCTTTTTGGTAAAATTAATTTTTCAAAATCATCATCATCTTGTTGACCTTTATAGTAATATTCGGAATCGTTTAAGTTTTCTTTATTTCCACTTCCTGTATAATCTGACATATTATCTTTATTTACTTCAGGAATTGTACTTGGTTCAGAGTCTCTATCTGCTTTTACTTGGTTTGTAATTATTATATTACTTTCACTATCTACTTCTTCATCTATCCAAGCAACATTTGTTAAGATCTGATTTTTTTCTATGCTTACAACTGCTATCACTTCACATTCAATTTCTATAGTTTCAGAATTTGAACTTAAATGTCCACTACTATAAGCACTTAAGTTACTAGTATTTCCATCTTTTCTAACTAAAGTTAGTCTATTATCACTTTCATTATATGATCCTAGTTTAAAATTTCCACTTACAATATTTTTGAATTTTACCCCTGTTGGTAATTGATCAATAATTCTTGTAGCTCTTCCCTCTTTTTCACCTTCATTATATATTGTTATTTTATATGTAACTATATTTCCTGTTTTTACAGGTACAGGTTCTTTTTTATGTTTATATATTGCTGTTGTTTCACTTGCTAGAGTTCCTTCATCTATTACTGGTACTCTTGAATTAACACCTGTAAGTTCTACACCATTAATTTTGGTTATATATTTTCTCAAAGATAAATCGAAATTTTTAGTTGGTGTTTTTAATTTATAAGGTATTGAAACTGATCCTTTAGTTGGTTTTACTAAAGGTTGTGCAGAATTATTTTTGCTTGATCCATATAAAGTTAAGTTGGTATCACTGTAATTTATATTAATTTCTAAATTTAGGTCAGCTATTGTTACACTACTTTTAGGAATTGATATATAAAAATTGCTTCCAACTAAATCCTTTACTGTACTTGTTGTAGGTCTTTCATTTTGATCTAATAAACTATATGTTGTAATTGTTTTTGTACCATCTTTTACAAGAAAATCAATTGTGTATGGAACTTTATTTGTTCCTTCACTGATATTTATTGGTCCTACTATATAATTTTCACCACTAGCTTTATAATTTAAAGAAGTTGTATTTACTGTTGCTGGTGCGTTTCCTCCTGTTGAGGTTTCATATTTAGGTGCATTTTCTACTGCTGTTTCTATCAAGTATTGATATAATAATTCAGCTTGTATTTGTCTTTGTTGTCCTTCACGTGTTTCTAAATTATAATCACTTAAACTAGTATAATTTCTTCCATCTGTTGTATAATTTAACCACCCTGATTTTCCTATTTTATTAAATAAACTCTCTTCATAATTTGTAAAATACCACAAAGCAGATTGTTCAACTGCTTTAATATCATCATCGTTTAATATAACATCCCATTCATCTGTCCAATCTGGCATGTGTATAATGTTTGCTGCACGTAATAGAGCTTCTTTTTCTTTAGCTTCTGATTCGCCTGGTATATAAAAAATATCAAATATAGCCAAAATAGCATTATATACCTTTACTGTTTTACCATTATAAGTTACTGTTCCATCTACAATTGATTTTAATATATCGTTTTGATTCCTTATTTGCTCTTTTTCTGTTTTAAAATTAAAAGCTAAATCATAATCTTCCCCTTTTTTTGTGTCAGAAAATCCTACTCCAGCTTTTACACAAAAAATAGTAGATGGCACTATATGTGACCCGCTATCATATTCAACTATATTCCAAATTTTTGCTCCTTTTGCTTTTGTATCACTATCATATGGGTTCCCGATTGCGTATCCCATACCACTTGACATTAATTCAGTAACTGAAAAATGTATTATGCTGTCAGCATAAACTATATTTTTAAAACAACTTAGTATGAAAAATATAATTATGCTAATAACTATTATTGGTTTAATCTTAACTCGCATTTTTCCTCTCCTTTTATTTTAAATTATTATACCTATATATATTTTACTATGTATTTTGATTATGTCAATATAGTTTAGTATAATTTTTTAAAATATGCTATTTTATTGCATTTTTTATTACGGAAAGCTACTTTAAAAAATATATTTTTATAAGTTATTTTTATTACATTTGTATTACTTTTTTGTTATAAAACTTTCTTTTTATAATTTTCTATTTTTTCCGTAAGAATTCACCTATTATCATATTATTATAAAATCATATTTTTATTGTATTATTAATATATTTTTATAGGTGATTTTAGTGAAAAATATATTAAAACTATTATTTATTATTATTTTTATTTTTTCCTTTCTATTTTATAATATAACTGTTTTTGCAGACGATTTGAATTTTGAAAATGAACTTGAGACTTCTTCTTTTCAAACTGAACATTCTAGTACAAAAGAAAACCTTAAATTAAATTCTCGTTCTTGTATTGTTTTAGATCGAACTAGTAAAAAAATCCTTTATGGTAAAAATGAATTTAATAAAGTAAAAATGGCTTCAACTACTAAAATAATGACTGCAATAGTTGTTATTGAGATGGATGATTTAAATAAAACAATTGAAGTTTCTAAAAAAGCTGCTAATACTGGGGGATCAAGATTAGGTTTAAGAACTGGAGATAAAATTACTATTCATGACTTATTATATGGATTAATGTTATGTTCTGGAAATGATGCAGCAGTAGCACTTGCAGAGTGTACAGCAGGAAGTATACCTGAATTTTCTAATCTTATGAACGATAAGGCTACAGAACTTGGATTATTAAATAGCCATTTTGAATCTCCTCATGGATTAGATTCTGACAATCATTATACTACTGCCTATGAGTTAGCAAAATTATCTGATTATGCTTTGAAAAATAAAACTTTTTTACAATTAGTTGGTACTAAAAATTATACTGTAACAATTAATGGTAATCCTAAAAATTTATCTAATACAAATGAGTTACTTGGAAATTTAAATGGTGTATATGGTATAAAAACTGGTTTTACAAATGGTGCGAATCGTTGTCTGGTTACATCTTGTAAAAGAGGTAATATGGATATTATTTCTGTTGTTTTAGGTGCAGATACTAAAAATTTTAGAACTCAAGATAGTGTTAAACTTATTGAATATGCTTTTAGTAATTTTGATTATGTTGATATAAAAGATATTGTTAATTCTAAATTTGAAGAATGGAAATCACAGAATATTGAAACTTTTTCTATTAATAAAAAAAGCTTTAATTGTAATCTTGATATTGGTTTTTCAGATTTAAATAATTCTATTTTTCCAATAAGAAAAGATGAAAAAGATAATATTCAATTTACTATAAATGTTAATAGAGATTTTATTGCTCCTATTAATAAAGGAACTGTTATTGGAAATATAGATGTTTATACTGATTCTACTGATTTGATTAGTCTACCTATATATATATCAGACGATATTGATAAAAACACTGTTTTTGATTATTTTTACTATTTTATAAAAAACTTTAATACCATTTGCTCTTTTAGATAAGAAAACCTATAAATAAGATATATAGAATAGAAATTATTCTATATATTTATTTTTTGTATTACTATTATCTTTTTAACTGTCATCAAATTTTTATATAAATTATTTTTTGTATAAAAAGAGTCTTAAGAATTTATATGCAATAGCAATTGCTTATAAATTTTAAGAAACTCAATAATTATCTTGTACAGAAAGTCCTCCTAATAGGCTTCTTTAGCTATTGAGTTTCAGCAATTACAGATAAAGTATGCTGTGTAGAATTTTCCTACAATATAAAAAACTACAGAAAAAATATTACATAATACTTTTCCTGTAGCTTTTTTATAGACTTTGTTATTTTACATTTTCTTTTATGTATTCTACTACATCTTCTACTGTTACAACTTTTTCTGCATCACTATCTGGGATTTCTATATCAAATTCTTCTTCAAGAGCCATTACTAATTCTACTATATCTAATGAATCTGCTCCTAAATCATCTATAAATGATGCTTCCATTGTTACTGCGTTTTCTGCAACACCTAATTGTTCTACAATAATTCCTTTTACTTTTTCTAATACTTCTTCTGAACTCATTATACGAGTTCACCTCCTCTCAAGTTTTATAATGACTTATTCATTAATCTTCTTTTTTATAGTTCATTTATATTATATGTTCTTATATTTGTCAAGTGAATTATAAAAATATTTTTATTTTATACTATGTAGTCGCTTTTTTTTACTGTTTTTTTCCTTCAAATGCTTCTATCATTTTATCTACTGCTTTGTTTTCAACAAACTTTTCAGCTTGTATTAGTGTATATTCAAATAATATAGCATCACTGCTTCCATGTGCTTTTACAACAGGTTTTTTAACTCCTAAAAATAGTGCTCCACCATATGATTTATAATCCATTGATTTAGAAAGTTGTTTTATTGGTTTATGTGCTATTAAATATGAGATTTTAGATAGTATATTTTGTGTGAAGCTTTCTGTTAGTGTTCTTTTTACAAATTTTCCAAGTCCTTCTGTAGTTTTTAGAAATACATTTCCTGTAAATCCATCTGTTACTATTGCATCTATTTTTCCTGTAAATGCATCTCTTCCCTCTACATTTCCAACGAAATTTATATCTAATTCTTCTGATTTTTCCTTTAATAGTTTATAGCTTTCTTTAACTAATTCATTTCCTTTTGTTTCTTCTGTTCCTATATTTAATAGTCCGATTGCAGGTTTTTTAATTCCAAAGGTATTTTGTAAGTATATACTTGACATTTGTGCAAATTGTAATAGGTTTATTGGTTTGCAGTTTGTATTTGATCCAGCATCTATTAATAGTAGTTGGCTTTTATAGGCTGGCAATATTCCTGCTAGTGCTGGTCTGTCTATTCCTTTTATTCTTCCTACTAATAGTGTTGCTCCTGTAAGTAAGGCTCCTGAGTTTCCTGCTGAAATAAATACGTCCCCTTCTCCTTCTTTTAGCATTTTAAATCCTACAACCATTGATGAATCTTTTTTGTGTTTGATTGCTATTGTTGGTGTGTCTTCCATTTGTATGGTTTCTGTTGCATTTTTTATTTTTAATCTTTCTGATACTTGTTCTATTTCTTTTCCTGTAAATTCTTTTATTTTTTCTCGTATCCTTTCTTCTTTTCCTATTAGTATTACTTCAGCTTTTATTTTGTTTATTGCATTTATCGCTCCTTGTATATTGGCATCAGGGCTATTGTCTCCTCCCATTGCGTCAAGAAGTATTTTCATAATAAGGTTTCCTCCCTTTGTTTTTATAATTATATTTTGTCTTACCTTATTTTATTATTAAATTATTAAAAAATCAATAAAAAATAGTAAAAAATTTACCTTTCAGTATTATATATGTTACAGTTCAGTATATAGCTTTTTAAATAAGTTATCTAAGCTTTCAAATCTTGATTTTTAGAGTAGATAATTAAATAAAAGGAAGCAAAATATTTTAGATATTTTCTTCCCTTATATAAAATAAATACTCACTAAAAAATCAAGATTTGTAGTACTTAGATATTAGGAAAATAGCCATATACTGAACTGTAACTTATATATATACTACATAAAAATTTTAATTCTTTATTTTTTAATATTGACAAATAAAAAAACGATTCTTTGAATCGTTTTTTTATAACTAAAATTATTCTATAATGTCTGCAACAACACCTGAACCAACTGTTCTACCACCTTCACGAATAGCGAATCTTAATCCTTTTTCTATAGCGATTGGTGTAATTAATTCAATTGTCATTGATACGTTATCTCCAGGCATTACCATTTCTGTTCCAGCTGGTAATTCAATAACTCCTGTAACGTCTGTTGTTCTAAAGTAGAATTGTGGTCTATATCCATTAAAGAATGGTGTATGTCTTCCACCTTCATCTTTAGTTAATACATAAACTTCTGATGTGAATTTTGTATGTGGATTTATTGTTCCTGGTTTACATAGTACTTGACCTCTTTCGATGTCTTTTCTATCTATACCTCTTAATAGTACACCTATGTTGTCTCCAGCTTCTGCTTTGTCTAATAATTTTCTGAACATTTCTACACCTGTTACAACTGTTTTTCTTCTTTCAGCTGTTAAACCGATGATTTCAACTTCGTCTTGTAATTTAACTTCTCCTCTTTCTACTCTTCCTGTTGCAACTGTTCCACGTCCTGTAATTGTGAATACGTCTTCAACTGGCATTAAGAATGGTTGATCTATTGGTCTTTCTGGTGTTGGAATGTAACTATCAATTGCTTCCATTAATTCTTTCATTGGTTTGTATACTTCTTCTTCAGGATTTGTTGATGTACTTTCTAGTACTTGTAATGAAGATCCTTTTACGATTGGAATATCGTCTCCTGGGAAACTATATTCAGATAATAGGTCTCTAACTTCCATTTCAACTAATTCTAATAGTTCTGGGTCATCAACCATATCACATTTGTTTAAATATACTACTATATATTTAACTCCAACTTGTCTTGCAAGTAAGATGTGTTCTCTTGTTTGTGGCATTGGTCCATCTGCTGCTGATACTACTAATACTGCACCATCCATTTGAGCAGCACCTGTAATCATGTTTTTAACGTAGTCAGCATGACCTGGACAGTCAACGTGTGCATAGTGTCTTGCATCTGTTTCATATTCAACGTGTGCTGTGTTAATTGTAATTCCTCTTGCTTTTTCTTCTGGAGCACCATCGATTTGATCATATGCTTCGTATTGTGCTTTTCCTAATAATGATAAATATTTTGTTATTGCTGCTGTTGTTGTTGTTTTTCCGTGGTCTACGTGACCAATTGTACCAATGTTAACATGTGGTTTTGTTCTTTCAAATTTAGCTTTTGCCATTTTTAATCCTCCTTATTTTAAGTTAGTTATTGGTATTGAAGGATTTTTTTTACAATATAGATGCTATATTTCTCACTTTTTTCCTTCAATTATAACTACTTTATTTAATTTTAAATTTAATAACTTAATTATATGCCTGTATTCTATAACATTTTTATAAAAAATGCAAGCCTTTTTTATTTTGTTTTATTAAGTTAATAATATTCTTTTTTAGTCTTCTTTTTTACTTCTTGATGCAACAATGTTATCATGTACAGATTTTGGAACTTCATCGTAATGGCTTGGTTCCATTGAATAGGTTCCTCTACCTTGTGTTCTTGAACGTAAGTCTGTTGCATAACCAAACATTTCAGAAAGTGGTATAAAGGCATGAATTTCTTGCATTCCGTCATTTCCGTCCATTCCTTCCATTCTACCACGTCTTGAGTTTATGTCTCCTATAACATCTCCCATATATTCTTCTGGAACTGTTATTTCAACTTTCATAATTGGTTCTAGTATAACTGATTTTGCTTGTTTACATCCTTCTTTGAAGGCCATTGATGCTGCAATTTTGAAGGCCATTTCTGATGAGTCAACTTCATGGTATGATCCATCTACTAAAGCTACTTTAAAGTCGATAACTGGATATCCAGCTAAGATACCACTTTCAGCTGCTTCTCTCATACCTTGTTCAATTGGTTTAATATATTCTTTTGGAACTGCTCCTCCAACGATTTTGCTTTCAAATTCAATTCCTTTTCCAGCTTCTAATGGTTCCATTTCAAACCAAACATCACCATATTGTCCTTTACCTCCAGATTGACGAATAAATTTACCTTGAACTCTTACGCTATTTCTAATAGTTTCTTTGTAAGCAACTTGTGGTTTACCTACATTACATTCAACTTTAAATTCTCTTTTTAATCTATCTACAATAATATCTAGGTGCAATTCACCCATACCAGCTATTATTGTTTGACCTGTTTCATGGTTTGTATATGCTTTAAAGGTTGGATCTTCTTCTGCTAGTTTTGATAATGCTATTCCCATTTTTTCTTGTGCTGCTTTATCTTTAGGTTCAATAGCAATGTCTATAACTGGCTCTGGGAATTCCATAGATTCTAGTATTATTGGATGATCTGGATCACATAAAGTATTTCCAGTTGTTACTTCTTTTAATCCAACTGCTGCTGCAATATCTCCAGCATATACTTTGTCTATGTCTTCTCTATGATTTGAGTGCATTTGAAGTATTCTTCCAACTCTTTCTTTTTTGTCTTTACTTGAGTTTAATACTGTTGAACCTGATTCTAAGGTTCCAGAATATACTCTAAAGAAACATAGTTTTCCAACAAATGGATCTGTAGCTATTTTAAAAGCTAAAGCTGCAAATGGTTCTGAATCTGAAGTTTTTGCTTCTGTTTCTTCCCCTTCTGATGTTTCACCTTTGATATGTGGTATATCTAATGGTGATGGCATATATTCAACAATTGCATCTAGTAATTCTTGAACTCCTCTATTTTTATATGATGAACCACATGTTACTGGTACTATTTTGTTTGCTATTGTACCAACTCTTAAACCTTTTTTGATTTCTTCTTCTGTTAGTTCTTCACCTTCTAGATATTTCATCATTAATTCTTCATCTTGGTCAGCTACTGATTCGATCATTGAACTTCTGAATTGTTCAGCTTGTTCTTTCATATCTTCTGGTATATCTGTTTCTTCAATTTCTTGTCCTAAATCATCTTTATGGATAAAGGCTCTCATTTTAATTAAATCTACTATACCTTTGAAGTTATCTTCGCTTCCTATTGGTAATTGGATTGGAACTGCATTTGCTTTTAATCTATTTTTTAATTGATCAACACAAAGCATAAAGTTTGCTCCAACTATGTCCATTTTATTTACATATACCATTCTTGGTACATTGTATTTGTCTGCTTGTCTCCATACAGTTTCTGTTTGTGGTTGAACTCCACCTTTTGCTGCTAATACTGTTACAGCTCCATCAAGTACTTTTAATGATCTTTGTACTTCTACTGTAAAGTCAACGTGACCTGGTGTATCTATTATATTGATTCTGTTGTTTTTCCAAAAACATGTTGTACATGCTGATGTAATTGTTATACCTCTTTCTTGTTCTTGTTCCATCCAGTCCATTGTAGCAGCACCTTCATGAACTTCTCCTATTTTATGTGTTTTTCCTGTATAGAATAAAATTCTCTCTGTTGTTGTTGTTTTTCCGGCATCAATATGTGCCATTATTCCTATATTTCTAGTTTTTTCTAGTGGGTATGCTCTTCCTGCCATTTTTTATATTTCCCCCTTTCGTTTCTCTCTGTTATATTAATATTTGTAGTAAAATTTCCTAAATCGAACTACTGAATTTGTTTTAAGACGAAGGTGTAATTTGGTACATCGAGGTTTAAAACAAATAACGAAACTGTACAAATATTACTTATAATATGATTTTCAAATTCAAATTTTCATAAAAAGTGATGAGATGTGCATTTTTGATATTTGTTTTAAGACGATGGTGTACGTTGGTACATCGAGGTTTAAAACAAATATCGAAAATGTGCAGATTATTGCTTTTTATGAAAATTTTACCATTTGTAGTGAGCAAAAGCCTTATTAGCTTCAGCCATTCTATGTGTGTCTTCTTTCTTCTTAAATGCTCCACCATTACCATTAACAGCATCAATTAGCTCTCCAGCCAACTTTTCAGCCATAGTTTTTTCATGTCTATTTCTTGCATAAGAAACAATCCATCTCAAACCTAAAGTTTGTCTTCTTTCTGGTCTAATTTCTAGTGGAACTTGATAAGTAGCTCCACCAACCCTTCTTGCTTTAACTTCAAGAACTGGCATAACATTTTCCAAAGCAGCTTCAAAAACCTCTAAAGGATTTTTACCTTCCTTTTCTTTTATAATATCAAAAGCATCATAAACTATTTTTTGAGCTACAGACTTTTTACCATCCAACATAATATTATTAACTAATTTAGTAACAACTTTGCTATTATAAATTGGATCTGGTAATACTTCTCTTTTTGCTATATATCCTTTTCTTGGCACTATTCTTCCCTCCTTAAAATAAATTGATATTTTCATAAGAAAACATCTCGGTACTCGTAAAAATTTTAGTATTTTTTACGTATAATGCTTATTTATCTATTCTAAATTTAAGTACCTTAATTTAGACAAAATAACAAGCACTACAATATGTCTTCTGAGCTTAATTAACTCTATTATTTTTTAGGTTTTTTAGCTCCATATTTAGAACGCGCTTGCATTCTATCTTTAACACCTGCTGTATCTAATGTTCCTCTAATGATATGGTATCTAACACCTGGAAGGTCTTTTACCCTACCACCTCTTATTAAAACAACACTGTGTTCTTGTAAGTTATGTCCTATACCTGGTATATAAGATGTAACTTCATAACCATTAGAAAGTCTTACTCTGGCAACTTTTCTTAAAGCAGAGTTTGGCTTTTTAGGTGTAACTGTTTTTACAACTGTACATACTCCTCTTTTTTGTGGAGCTCTATTATTTGTTAATTTTTTGTTTTTTGAGTTCCATCCATGTTGAAGAGCTGGCGCTGTTGATTTTGTTACTCCTGTTTTTCTTCCTTTTCTTACTAATTGATTAATTGTTGGCACTTAAATTTCACCTCCTATTTTTATGTTATATTTTATGCATATTTTTTTCTACATAAAATATGATTTTTGTTACGGAATTGCATAGTTCAAGCAATCTACTATAACATTTTATATTTTACCATGTTTTACCTGTTTAGTCAATAAAAAACTTGGATTTTTGTTTCCAAGTTTTTTATTCTAATTTATGTTCTTTTAATCTATATATTTTTTATTATTCTATCTAGTTCAAAGAAATAATATAATATGCTTAGCTATTTACCCAATTCTTCTTTTGATCCATTTCCTATATTCTCTTTTTCACTTGCTGATTTAGCAGCTTGCTTTTCAATACTTCCTTCACTATTTTCTACATTAAATTGCTCTTTAAATTGTTTTTCGTCCCAACCTTTAAAGAAATTTTCAATATCATATAAATCTTCATCAATATTATTAGATAATTCTTGTAATTCATGTAATTCTTGTTCATCCTTAGTATTATATTTTCTTCCACTAGTTAAAGCTTTATTTCTATTAAATTTTTTACCTTTTATTAATGCTCCTGATTTTTGTTCAGCTTTTGTATATTTTCTCAATTTAAGCTTTTCAAATAGGTTCAAGCCTTCTAAATTATGTGTTAATTCAAAAGGTAATTCTTCTTTATTATATATTGAAGAAATATATCCTTTAATTAAATCTGGATTGTTTTGAATAGCTTGTATTACTGCTGGATTAATTTTTCTATATAAATTTCTTGATGCAATTCCCTTCCCAGCAATGTCTTTACAAATTCCCTTAATATCTAATCTTTTAAATTTATCCTTTTTCTCTTCTTGTGCACTGAAAATACTAGAACTTTTTGTTTCACCATTAGTATTTGATATTGTTACAAAACCAATTTTTTCATCTATTATTATTGATGTTTTTTCTATTTGCTCCATTACTTGTGTACCAGTTGAATTTGATGTTGTTTTATCATTTAAATTTAAATGAATATTTTTGTAATCTTCATTAATTATATCCTTTTGAATCTTTTTACCAAGTTCTTCTATTGGTTCCTTTGATAATACATTATGTACTTTATTCTTTTTTTCTGTATTTAATGTTATATTAGCTGTTTCAATTTGATCTGGTTGCAAGTGTATATTTTTATAGTCACTGTTCATATCTTTTAAAATATTATTGCCTTTTTCTTCTAATTGTTGTTTTACTTTTTCCTCTTCTTGTCTTGCTTTTTCCTCTTCTTGTCTTGCTTTTTCCTCTTC
>CAMXQV010000009.1 GCA_947245515.1 uncultured Clostridium sp.
TAATTTTATTATACACTCTCTCACAAAATGTGTCCATATATCTATTCTAACACCAAATAGCTTTTCATAACTATCATTATCTTTAGTTAAAGCTGCAATTCTCTCTTTATCCTTTTCTGTTAGAGCATACAAATTCTCCTCTCTACATTCAACTATTGAAAAATTTGTGTAAATCGGATTTTCCTCAGATTTAAACAAATTTTTCGATAGTCTCGTTTAATATAAATTAAAATGATTTTTTCCTCCGTCCCCAAAATCATCGAAGAAACATCATAATATTAGAATATATAATTACAAGTACAGAGAAAACAATAACAGTAGTTCCTCCACATTTATTTTCTTTCTCTTTTATTTCATAAATTCCATAACTAATAGTTCTCAATAAAACATAAATACTTATTACTAAAAAAATAATATTATAAATTATAGCCATATTAAAAATCTCCTTAAATTAAGTTTCAGTAATTAACATACCAGAATTTACAGAAGTATCAACTTTTATATCAAAAAATGCATTTTTATAGTTATCTAACCATTTATAATTATCAGATTCTTCAGTTGTAAAAAAGTTAGATGACACATATTTTCCAAATCCAGAAATATCAGATTGAAATTCTCTTGAGGTCTTATAAGCATAATTTGAAAAGGTTGATTCTAAATAACTATTACAACTATTAGAGATAGCTTGTAATACTTCTGGTGATAGATAACTAGATTGGTCAGACATTGAATATATTCTTCCTGAGAATTTAGCTTGTATTTTTACATAAGGTGATGAAGTTGTAGTATCAACTTTTATTTTTGGATGTGCATCTAAAGATAAATAAATGTCTAAGTAATTTCCTTTTTTTATTGGATCAGGTACTGAAATTAAAAAACGATTAATTTCATTTCTCATAGTTAATAAGGATATTGTTTCAATTGCATTTAATTCTCCTACTAATCTGTCATCTCTAAAAATAGCCGTTCCAATGCTTTCAGTATTATTTTGTCCTTCTAATTGAGTCTCGCTTGCTTTTATAGATAAATCTTTTTCAGAGTTTTGGCTAGCATAATTTGCCATATCTGTTTGATTAGTACCACATAAGATAGCAGAAGGATTACAAGATTTGCAAATTATATTGTTAAAAAAGTTACCAATTGTTGAATCTGGAATATAACCAGTGTATTTACTTGAATTTGTTAAAATTTCATAATATTTTGATATTAGACCTTCTAATTCAGGTTTAGTTTGTTTGATAAAATATTTAGCACTACATTTACTAATTAAAATATTAGCAGATGGTCTAACTTGTGTGTCATTAATTAAAGTATAGATTTCATCTGAAATTCCTTGATACGCTATTTCTTCAGAGAATACAATAATTTTACAATGAGACATATTTAATTGTTTTCCCATATAGCTATTCATTAAGTTTATGGCATTACTTAAAGATGATGCTTTTACAGAGTTAATTATAGGAGTAGTTTTACTAGAAGAACCTGTTTCAGAGGCAGAAGCAGTTGTAGAGAATTCAAAGGTTACTTCTAATTTGTTTTCATCAGATGTATCAATACCAATTGCTAGGACATATGCTAAGTTATCCATGCTCAAAGAAGCATAAGAGCCAGAAAATGCAATTATAAAACTTACAATCAATATAAATATAAAGGCATTTCTAAATAATTTATACATGTTGTTCCTCCTTTTGTACTGATTTTTTTCTTCTTTTATATAAATTTGCTAGGATAAGAATACTAATACTAAGAACAAATACTATTCCTATTACTAGATAAGGATAAATTTCAGTTTCATATTTTTCGGATATTGCAAAATTTTTAGGTGTAATACTAATTGCAAAAATGAGAAAACCAAAAATATCTATAAGTTCTTTTTTATTTTCAATTTTTGTTATCTTTTGGAAAATTTTCATACTAAATTTACTTACAATACTCATATAACAAGCAACAGCTAAAATCCAAAATAATAAAAATATAGATTCTAGTCTTTGAAAGAAATTACCAAATTCAATATAACGTGTTGCATTGTATAAAGGAGTTATTTCGTTAGTGTCTAAGAAAAAGGAGAACATAAATAATAGAGTTGACACACATAATATAAGATATATTGCTGTTATTCCCATAGATATTAGTGATATTTTTTTCATTTTTTGTGGTTCATTTAATAAAGGTGGTAAAAAGTATAAATATGAAATACCTCCAAAGGATGCTATATTAATTAAACCCCATCCAAAGGTATTAAAAACTCCATCACCTAAAATTGGAAATATTCTTTCAGGTACGAATTTATTCATATTTGCAAAGAATAAGAATATCATACTAGCTAATACAAAAGGTAGTATTAACGAATTTGTTTTTATTGTTGCACTAAAGTCAAGTCTATTTGCCATACATAAAGCAACAATAAATAATAATATAATAAATTTTATTTGAGTTATTGGATAATAAATAATTTTTAAACTTTCACAAAAATTTCTAAGTAATATACTAGAACTAATTAAGAAATATACAATATAAATAATTCCCATTATTGTTTTTAATTTTTTTCCACCTAAATATTCAGAAATATCAACTAAATCTAATCCAGAGAAATTTTTCATTAGACGAAATATTAAATATGCAATTAAAATTGTAATAATACTTACATATATAAGGTTAATTATACTTGCAGATTTTGTAACTAATAATATATTTCTTGGTAGAGATAAAATTGTATGTGTAACAACTATAGTTAATATAAGCATAATTGCATCTATTGTGTTAAGTTTAGATGTATTCAATAATAATCATCCTTTCTCTATTTATGATATAATTTAGGATTAAATTTCCATTTCATAGCAATTTTTTCTTGTGCTTTTAATTTTTTGGGAGACATATAAGGTGCTCTATATTCTCTTTTCCAAATAGGTGGTAAGAAATAGCTATTTCCTTCTGAATTGCTTGGTGGTGCATATGGTGTCATATAAGAAACTCCAAAAGATCTTAAACTGCAAAGTATAGAAATATATACAAATAGTCCTAAAGAAATTCCTAAAAATCCTGCCATAAAGCCTAACAATACAAATAAAAATCTAAAGTATCGTATGTGAAAGCCAAAAGAAAAGTCAGGAATTGCAAAAGATGCAATACCAGTTATTGCTACTATTATAATAAGAATAGGGCTTACAATACCAGCACTTACAGCTGCTTGACCTAAAACTAAGGCACCAACAATTCCGTATAGTTGGACCTATTGGAGAAGGGACTCTTAAACCAGCTTCACGAATTAACTCAAAAGAGAATTCCATTAGTAAGATTTCTAATATAATTGGAAAAGGAACATTCTCTCGTGACCCTAAAATAGAGTAAAGTAGCCCAGTTGGTAGAATTTCCTGATGAAAACTTGTAATTGCTACATACATTCCAGGTAATAGAAGTGTAATTATACATGCTAAGATTCTTAAACCTCTTAAGAAATTTGCAAAATTTACTTTTAAATTTGTGTCTTCAGGTGAAGCTAAAAAATCTATTAATACTGCTGGAATTATAACTCCAAAAGGCGTCCCATTTACTATTACAACTATACGTCCATTAAGTAAATATTTTGTTGCTTTATCTGGTCTTTCAGTAGATAGCATTTCAGGAATTCCTAATATATTTGAATCAGCTATTAATTGTTCAAGTTCTCCAGAAGAAAGTAAAGAATCTATTTCAAGATTGTTTAATCTGTATTTAACTTCATTTACTAAATCGTCATTTGCTAAATCTTTTATATAGCAAACAGCACATTTTGTTTTAGTTATTTTACCAACTTCAACATTTTCTATAATTAAATTTTCATTATTAACAATACGTCTAATTAAAGAAGTATTAGTTCTTAAATTTTCAACAAAAGCTTCATGTGGACCTTTTATTACAATTTCATTATTTGGACTATCCACACTTCTTTGTTTAAAACCTTTTACTTCTATATCAAAAGCAGTCGCTAAAGTTTCTATAAACAATACGCAATTTCCGAGAATTAACCCCATTACAAACTTCATCAAAGTTCTTAACTTCTTTAATTGAGTTTTGTGGAAGTAAACATCCCATTAAATAGTTAGGTAAATCAAATTTCTTCACTTTTCTAATAGTTATATCGTTTTCCACTCTTTCAGATATAATTTTATTCTGTGCTCCTTCAAATAAATTATTTTTATTTCTCATCATTAAGGGTTGTAATATAAAATCATTTATAATTTTTGAATCTACCATTCCATCAATATATGCAATAAAGGCATTGAATTGTTTGTTTCTAGCATTTAAGGTGAATTGTCTTATTACAATATCACTATTTATCATTGTGTTATATTTTGTTTTAAGGTATTCTAAATTTGTTTGTAAACTTTTATTTAAGTTTTGTTTCTTATTGTTTTCTTGAATCTTTGGTTCATTATTAAAGTCTGACGAACTTTTTTCGTCTGGAATTGTGAATTGATAATGATTTTGAGGATTATATTTGAAATATTTGTTAAATAAATTTTGTATATTCATTTTATATCTCATTCCTTCCTCTTTTTATTATTTCTATAATTAATGAAAATATACTAGTTTTTGTAAGAAAAAAATGATATAATCAAAAGGTAAAATAAAAATAGGAGAAGTTAATGAAAAATAAATTTACAAGCATAATTATGTTTTTAGTTGTTATTTTAATTATTACTGTTTGTATAATATTTGGAGAAATAATATGGCAAGAAATAAAATCAACACAAACAGTAGTAGAATCAGAAAAATTTAAAACAGTATTTGAAGACTTTGTAGTAAACACAAGTAAAGATGAACAAAAAACAAATCAGGTAGAAAGCTCAATAAGTCAAAAAATAGAGGACAATTATAGTAAAGAACTGAAAGAAAACAATATAGATAAATTTTTTTACAATCAATTAGATGAATACTCAAAAATAATATATAAAGCACTTGATGAAAATAAAGAGAATATGAAAACAGGAACTTATAAAGTTGAATTAGGAAATAAATTTACTAATATTTTAGCTTTAGAAAATGGAGAAGAAGAACTAGGTAAATATTATCAATCAGCAATTGAAGCTTACAACTACGATAATCCAAGTATATTTTATCTTGACCCTAATAAAATGTATTTAAATATTGAAACAACTACAAAATACAATAAAAATACCTATAAGGTATACCTGGATAATGGAAAGGAAATCAACTATTTAACTAAGGAGTTTTCTTCAAAGCAAGAAATAGATGAAGCTATTAGCAAAATTACAGAAGTAAAAAGTAAAATAATGCAAAATAGAAGTGGTAATACTTATGAGGATATTAAAATGGTACATGATTATTTAGTTGACAAAGTAGAATATGATACAACTATATCAAAGAATAATATCTACAATTTATATGGAGCACTTGTAAATGGAGAGGCAGTTTGTGAAGGATATGCTAGAGCTTTTAAATATATTATGGATGAACTTGAAATTCCTTGTATAATGGTTATAGGAAAAGCAACAAACTCAGAAGGAAAAACTGAAAATCATGCTTGGAATTATGTTCAGCTTGATGGAACTTGGTATGTAATTGATGTTACATGGGATGACCCCATAATAACTGGTGGATGGTTGACTCAACGTAATAAATATAAATATTTTTTAAAGGGGTCTAAGGAAATAAATTCAGATCATCTTGCAAATGGTAAATTTTCAGATAAAGGTATGCTATTTAAATATCCTGAATTAAGTGAGATTAGTTATTAAAATAAAAGTTGCAAGACTAGCTCCAACTGCTAGAAATTTACAACCACAAAGAATATTGGTATTAACACAAAAAGAACAATTAGAAAAATTAAATGGTTGTACACAATATGGTTGGAATGCACCAGTTATAATGATAATTTTTTATGATAAATCTATTTCTTATAAAAGGGATAAATATGATAAAAAAGAATTTGGAGATATTGATATCAGTATAGTAACTACACATATAATGTTAGAAATACAAAATTTAGGACTTGGAACGACTTGGATTGGTTCTTTTGATCCCAAAAAATTAGTTGAAATTTATGAAGTGCCTGAAAATTTAATTCCTGTTGCAATACTACCAATTGGATATCCTTCTGAAGAAGCAAAGCCAAGTAAATTACATTTCCAAAGGAACGAAATATTGGATTTTGTATACTGGAATAAAATTGATTGATGAGTAAATTGTTAGGAGGTTGTATAGTGAAACAAAATAAAAAGAAACTATTAACTTATTTTATGCTTTTTAGACTTACAAAAATTTAAATATTATAATAAAATTATTTTTTGTTTGTCATAGATTAAGAAATTGTAAATTGCTTTTATGGTACTCTTCCAAGATAAACTTGAACTCTTTCCATAAAAGCAATTTCTAAACTTTTTTAGTCACATTTTAAAGAACTTTTTTATTATAATATATCAATCTTTTATAGATGCCATTTTATTTGAACTAACTTAACTTTTTTTGTAAAAAATTATAAAATTATACAAATAAGACCTCCACTACCTTCATTAACAATTCTTTCTAAGGTTTCTTGAAGTTTAACTTGAGCATCTTCAGGCATTTTCGCAAGTTTAGTTTGTAGCCCTTCATTGATCAATTCATGTAAGCTCTTACCAAAGATATTAGAATCCCAAATTTGTTTTGGATCACTTTCAAATTCAGAAAGTAAATAATTTACTAATTCCTCAGACTGTTTTTCAGAACCAACAATTGGAGAAACCTCTGTTTCAACATTAGTTTTAATCAAGTGAATAGAAGGTGCAGTAGCTTTTAATTTAACACCAAATCTAGAGCCTTGTTTTATCATTTCTGGTTCTTCTAAAATAAGTTCATCTATTGATGGTGTTACAATTCCATAGCCTTTACGATTAACATCATCTAAAGCACATGCAATTTTATCATATTGTTTCTTAGTACTAGACAATTCAGAAATAATACCAAATAAATCGCCTTCATTTGAAACCTCAACACCAGTAATTTCAGATAATACGTTATAAAATAATTCTTCTTTTAAATTTATTTCAATACTTACAGTTCCAGTACCAAGTTGCATATCTTCAATAGAAGTTTTATTAATTATTTCAGTTTGTTTTATAGTATTTACACAAGAAGCTACATCTTTTAAAACCCTAATATCAGAAAATGCAGTTTGGATCTCATTATATAATTGTGTTTTTAAAGGATGTTCGCAGTTTAAACCTTCAATCCATCTTGGGAATTTAATCTTAACTTGATCAACAGGAAATTCATATAGTACTTTTGAAAACATATTATTTATATCTTCTAAACTTAAATATTCGCAATTTGTTGAAATTACAGTTGTTCCATATTTTTCACTTAATCTATTTGACAATTCTTGTGTATAGCTTGAATTTGGTTCTTGTGAATTTAAAATAATAATAAAAGGTTTATTTAAAGCTTTTAATTCAGAAACAACTCTTTCTTCAGCTTTAATATAATCTTCTCTTGGAATATCTGTAACTGTTCCATCAGTTGTTACTAAAATTCCAAT
This sequence comes from uncultured Clostridium sp., assembly GCA_947245515.1. Classification (GTDB taxonomy): domain Bacteria; phylum Bacillota; class Clostridia; order TANB77; family CAG-508; genus CAG-269. The sequence goes on from CAMXQV010000009.1 coordinate 7,517, forward strand.
AGTAGAATGTTCATCAATTACTTTTTTAGTACCAATTTCTGCAGCAGTTTCGAAGGGAATTTCTTCTTCTGACCATGGTGTTTTCACCATTCTTGGCATATCATCTTCCAAATAACCTATAGCGTTATCTACTAAATAGCCTACACAATCTACTAATCTTGTTTTAAACTTTAAATTATTATCTAAAGTTATCTCTATTGCTTCATTTGGAACAAATTTAGGCTCAGTTGTCATTATTGTTTTTCCACCTGCACTTTGTGGAAGTTCATCTTTAGCTCGTTCTTTTTTATATTCGTTATCAATATTAGGAATTACAAGTAAGTCCATAAATTTTTTAATAAAAGTAGATTTACCAGTTCTAACAGGTCCAACCACTCCTACATAGATATCACCATCTGTTCTTTTTGCGATGTCTTGATACAATCTTGTATTTTCCATCTATATACCTCCTTTAATTTCGAAAGAAAAATCTTTGTTACTCAAAATACTTTAGTTAATATATATGGAACCAATTTTAAGAATATGACAAGTTTTTATAAATAAAAAAATTTAAGTTTTGACTTTTTTTCGAAAAAATTAAAATAGTTATCTACAAAATAGAAAAATTTCTATAAAAATAAGGAAAAAACCTTGTTAATTTTATATAATTTAATTGTTCTAAAAAATTATTACTGAACAAAAAAATGAAGTTTTTTTAATTGATAATTTTACCTCAAATTTCCTTACAGAAAACTTACAAAACTCTTACAATTCTATGGGGATTTTATTTTTTAACAGATATATAATTTGTTTGAAGTTAATAAAAAGGATGAATATGTGAAAAAAGAAGAAACTGAAACAAAAAATAAAATCTTTTTAATACTAGTTATAGTTTTATACTAATATAGAGAAATCTTCTAAGGTTGTTATTAAAAAACTTGATAAAATAGCTAATTTGTGATAAAATAACGATATTAAATATAGCATCATATAATATACTAGTTTATAAGCTGAAAGGAAGGAATAAAATGGTAGATAAAGAGCGAGACGTTAAAGAGCTTTTAAAACAATATAATCAAGAACATATAATAAAATTGTTAAATAAAATAGATGATAGAAAAAGAAAAGAATTAATAGAACAAATAAACACAATAGACTTTCATCAAATTATGGAACTATACGAAAACACAAAAAAAGAGATAGTAATAAAAGAAAATAAAATAGAAGCAATAAAATACTTAGACAAACAAAAAATAACAAGAAATCAAAAAGAACAATTTAATGAACTAGGAGAAAAAGCAATAAGAAATAAAGAATATGCAGTAGTTACAATGGCAGGAGGTCAAGGGACAAGGTTAGGACATAATGGACCAAAAGGAACCTTCAAATTAGATGTATATGGAAAAGGAAAATACTTATTTGAAATATTAGCAGAAAACTTAAAAGAAGCAAACAAAAAATATGATACAACAATACCTTGGTACATAATGACAAGTAAAGAAAACAATAAAGAAACACTAGAATTCCTAGAAAAAAATAATTATTTTGGATATCCAAAACAACATGTAACCTTATTTAAACAAGGAGAATTACCATTAGTTGATAAACAAGGAAAATTACTAATAAATAAAGAAATGAAAATAAAAGAAGCATCAGATGGAAATGGCGGAGTATTTTCATCCTTAAGAACAACAGGAATGTTATCAGACATGAAGCAAAAAAATATAAAATGGATATTTATAGGAGGAGTTGATAATGCAATTTTAAAAATGGCCGACACAGAACTACTTGGAATGGCAATAGAAAAAAACGTACAAATTGCATCAAAATCTGTTGTAAAAGATAATCCACACGAAAGAGTAGGTGTATTCTGTAAAATGAATGGACACCCAAAGGTAATTGAATATTCTGAACTTCCAGAAAAAATGGCAGAAGAAGTAGATGAAAATGGAGAATTAAAATATGGAGAATCTCATATAATGTGTAACTTATTTAGTATAGAAGCAATAGAAAAGATAAGTAAAGAAAATTTAATGTATCATAGTGCCTTTAAGAAAAATTCATATATAAATGAAGAAGGAAAAGAAGTAATACCAACTGAGCCAAACTCATATAAGTTTGAATCTTTTATTTTTGACAGTTTTGAATTTTTTAATGATATAGCAATTTTAAGAGGCAAAAGAGAAGATGACTTTGCACCTGTAAAAAATAAAGATGGAGTAGATAGTCCTAAAACTGCAAAGGAATTGTATGAAAAGTATTGGGAGAGACAAAAAAAGTTGCCATTGGGGACGGAGAATTTTGACAATAATTTTCATATAATGCAATTATTATAAATAGTAATTAAATTATTGTAGTATTTAATTATTAATGAAGCTACGGTAATACGTCATTAATTTTGTTGTATTTATCTTAAATATAAAGATAGTATACTATAAAAACTATTTAGAATATAAACAAATTTAAAAGACTTTTTTTAGAATTTTTAGGAGGGATTGTAAAAATAATCTATAATTAAGAGCTTTGGGGAGTGAGAAAATGGATTTACAAAAAAAATTGCCAAAATTCTCCGTCCCCCTTGGCAAAAGGAGAAGAAATGAAAGAGTGTAAAATATGTAATCTATATAATTTGGAGGAAACAATTGCTAAAGATTTATTAGAGTCTGTTACATATCCATGGGAAGCTTTACCAAAGATAGGGGATTTTATAATAAAATTAGGTAAGGAATTAGACATAAACTTATATGAAGAAAAGTCAGAAAATGTATGGATAGCAAAGACAGCAAAAATAGCTCTAACTGCATCTATTAATGGACCAGTTATCATAGGAGATAGTACAGAAATAAGACCTGGTGCATATATTAGAGGAAATGCTATTATAGGAAATGGAGTAGTAGTTGGAAATTCTACAGAATTAAAAAATGTTATATTATTTAATAAGGTGCAAGTACCCCATTATAATTATGTAGGGGATTCTATTTTAGGCTATAAAGCGCATATGGGAGCAGGTTCGATTACTTCAAATGTAAAATCAGATAAAACTTTAGTTATAGTAAAGAATGGAAATGAACAAATTGAAACAGGTCTTAAAAAATTTGGTGCAATGCTTGGAGATATGGTTGAAGTAGGATGCGGAAGTGTCTTAAATCCAGGAACTGTTGTTGGAAAAAACACAAATATTTATCCATTATCTTCTGTTAGAGGTGTTATTAAAGAAAATTGTATTTATAAAAATAAAAATGAGATAATTGAAAAATATTAATTTTAAAAAATTAATCAAAAATATCCAAACAATTTATTTTGTTTGGATATTTTTGATTGTCTAAAAAAGACCTTACATTTGTTGATTTCCAGGTATAAAGTAATCAACCACACCATAGATTAATGCACCAATTATTGCAGCAATCCAAGAAATAGAATATCCTGCAACAAAGAATTGAGTTACATATAATATAATAGCTGCTAATGCAAATCCTACAAATCCTTTACCAAATGGACTAGCATGTAAACCAGTAAATTTGATAACTAAATAATCTATAACTGTTAGGACAACAGCAGCTATTGCTAAAGTCCAAAAACTATTTATTGTAAATCCAGGTGTAAAAAATGCGGTTATTGCTAATACTACTGCTGATGCAACAAATCTACCAATAATTTGCCAAATAGTAGAAGTACCGCCTCTTGTTTGATTTCCTTGTGCTTCTGACATAAGTTTAACCTCCTTAGTTTAAAAAATTCATAATGTACTTTTTTCAAGGTTCTAAAATTATTATGAACAAAAAAAAAATAATTATTCAAAAATTTAAGTATAAAAAAGTTAATATTTGCTAAAAATAAGAAAAAATTAAAAAAATAAAGAGGTGCAAATATGTTAATTACCTTTGTCAGAGCAATCATTTTATATATAATTGTTTTAATAGTTATGAGATTAATGGGAAAAAGAGAAATAGGACAATTACAACCTTTTGAATTAGCTATATCAATTATGATAGCAGATTTAGCATCAATACCAATGACAGAAATAGGAATACCAATATTTAATGGTATTATTCCAATTTTAGGACTTTTAGTTATGCATTTAATAATATCCGTGATTAATTTAAAGAGTTTAAAAGCAAGAGAAATAATATGTGGCAAACCATCTATATTAATTTATAGAGGAAGAATTAATGAAAAAGCTTTAATAAAGGAAAGGTTTACAATTAATGAATTAGAAGAAAGATTAAGAGGAAATAATGTAGTAAATTTAGGTGATGTAGAATATGCAATATTAGAAACAAGTGGGCAAGTTACAGTAATTCAAAAGCCAGAAAAGAGAAATACTATTCCAGAAGACTTTAATATTACACCAGATTATGAAGGAATCCCATATGATCTAGTAATAGATGGAAAGATTATGAGTAAAAATTTAAAAGCAATTGGTAAAAATTATGCTTGGTTAAAAAAACAAGTTGAAAAATTTAATATAAAACCTGAGGAAGCCTTAGTAGTTACTTTAGATGGAAAAGGACAAATTTTTTGTCAAAAAAAAGAAGAAAAAGACATATAAATTATATTTGATAATAAGTATATGAGATTATTAATAAGATTTTTGACATTAGAAAGGAAAGGTTAGTAAAATGGGTAAAGAAACAATAATATGTATAGTTATTGTTGTTTTAATTGTAGTTAGCAATATTTTAACACAAAATTATACTGTAGATTCTGTAGAAGAATTATCAAATAGTTTATCAGAACTTAAAAGTAAGTTAGAAGAACAAGAAGAAAGTATTGATAAGGATGATATAAAAGATAAAATTCAAAATATAGAGGATGATTGGAAAAATAGACATGAAAAATTAGCCTATTTTATAGAACATGATGAACTTGAAAAAGTGGAAACAAACCTTACATCTTTAAAAAGTTTTATAGTAACAAACGAGTATTCAGAAGCAGTAAGTGAATTAGATAAGAGTATTTTTGTTTTAAAACATATAGAAGAAAAATACGCTTTTAATTTACAAAATATTTTTTAATCTGAAAGAAATATATAATTTTTTTGCTTTTAAGATTTATAAAAAAAGTTTTATAAAAATAGGATATAAAAAAGTAATAGTATTGAAATTATAATACTAAAAAACCTTGAAAATTACATACGTAAATTCAAGGTCTTTTAATATTTATACAAATTGTATAAAAAGTTACAATCGCTAGCCCTTTGAGATTTTCTCCTTACAGCCATCGGGCCAGAACAAATTAAAGAAAATCTTTGATTTTATTATTTGTTTTAGACTGTTTTAATAATTACATATTTATTAATTTAAATCAAAAGATAAAAGAATTAATCTAGTTTTTCTTTTATATTATTTATCTATACTAACTTTGGCATATTTTTTTAATTTTTCATAAACAAGAGCATTTACTGTACCAGCTGGAAAATGACCATCTTTATCTTTTTTACCAGCTGGAACCCCTGTTAGAACTTCTATACCTTCTTCAATTGATGATATAGAATAAATATGGAAGTTTTTATTTTTAACAGCTTCAATAATCTCATCAGAAAGTTGCAAGTTATCTACATTTTGAACAGGAATCATAACACCATGAGAACCATCTAAACCTCTCATCTTACATATTTGGAAAAAGCCTTCAATTTTCTCATTTACACCACCAATTGGTTGAATCTGTCCTTTTTGATTTACAGAACCTGTAACAGCTATTGATTGATTAATTGGGATTCCAGATAAACTAGAAAGTAATCCATACAATTCTGTACTAGAAGCACTATCTCCATCTACTCCATTATATAATTGCTCAAAACAAATACTTGCAGTTAAACATAAAGGAATATCTTGTGCAAACATTTCTCCTAAATATCCTGAAAGTATATATACACCTTTAGAATGTGAAGGACCAGAAATTTCTACTTCTCTTTCAATATTTACTATTCCGGTTTTTCCTGTGTAAGTATTTACAGTTATTTTAGCGGGTTTTCCAAAGGAATAATCTCCTATTGTCATAACTGTTAAACCATTTAATTGTCCAACTTCATAACCAGAAGTATTAATTAGTAAAGTATTTTCTTTTATCATTTCTAGGTATTTAGCATCATATTTTTTTACTCTTTCAATTCTTTCTAGTAGAGCTTTATCAATAAATTTAGCAGTTACTATTTTTGCTTTTGAAATTTTTGCCCAGGTTGCAGCTTCGCCTACTACTTGTATTAAATCATTAAACCTAGTGGAGATTTTGTTATGGCTACCAGCTAATTTTGAAGCATATTCTGTTAATTTAGCCATTGCAGATTTATCTAGGTGAGGTAATCCTTCGTCTTCACAAAAACCATGTACTATTTTAGCTAAGTTATTTACATTTTCTTTATTAATTTCTGCAGTTTCTTCAAATTCAACTTTTATTTTAAATAATTTTCTAAAGTCAGAATCAATAGCTAAAAGTGTTTGATATATATTACTGTTTCCTATTAATATGACTTTTAAATCAAGTGGAATAGGTTCTGGTTTTAAAGATATTAAAACCATAGAAGAACGTTGTTCGGTTGAATTTTCTATTCCTATTTTTTTAATTCGTAAAGCTTTTTTTAAGTTTTCATAACAAGTAGGATTTGCTAGTAAGTCTTTAGCTTGAAAAATTATATAACCACCATTAGCTTGTTGTAGTAATCCTGGTTTTAGCATGGTATGGTCTGTTTTTAGAGAACCATAATAATTTTCATATTCAATAGTACCAAATATATTATTATAAGAATAATTAGAATCCATTATTACTGGTGCACCTTCAATATTTGAGTTGTCAATAAATAAGTTTACTCTATAATTTAAACATGGATCAGGCTTTTTATTTATTGGATTTTGTGCCACTTGATTACCTTGGTTTTTATTATTTGATGTATCAGGTTCCAAAAATTCAGGTATGTTTTTAAGTATATCTTGTTTAACATTAGTTAAAAATTGATTAATTTTTTTATTTCTTTTATACTTTGATTTTAAGTAATTAATGTGTACATTAACAGTTAGCAAGGCAATATTAGATTGCCATTCTGATATTTTTTTATCAGACTCTCTCTCGATTTCTTTTATCTGACCAATCACATTCATTATTTGTTCTTGTACTATAACAGATTTTTCCTCATATTCTTGTTTTATAGCTTCATCTAATTTATTGAATTCTTCTTCTTCAATTGCTTTTCCCTTGACAACTGGCATCATATAAATTCCATTTTGTACTGCTTTTACTTGAAAATTGTATTTTGATGCGTTTTCATTTAATTTCTCTAATAAGGCTGAACGTTTTTCTTCAAATTCTTGTTTTATTAAAGATTTTTCTTTTTCAAAGTCATCGTTGTTAAAGGTTTTTTGGATATCTTTTTTGATTTCTTTTATAAAACCATCCATTGCTTCTTTAAATTCTTTTCCTTGTCCTACTGGTAATTCAACTGCAATTGGTTCATTTGGGTTATCAAAATTGTATATATAACACCAGTCAGACGGTGTTTTCTTTTTTTGTGATATTTTTTCTAGGTAGTTTTTTGTGTACCTTGTTTTTCCTACACCACTTGGACCTTCTAGGTATAGGTTATAGCCTTTTACATTTACTTGTAATCCAAATTCTAGTGCTTTAATTCCTCTGTCTTGACCTATTCCAATTTGTATAGGTTCAAGTTCACCGTGTTGTTTCGAAATTGAAAATATCAGTATTACATGTCATTTTTAAAGCTTTGTAATTTAATTCATTTTTGTTTTTCATTTGTTTCCTCCAAAATTTTTCTTATTGTATCCATTTTTATATTTTTTATTATTGTATATTACTTAAATAAAAATGTAAAGAAAATTACTACAATCGATTAAAAATTTATTGTACTCTTTGTTCAAAACGTAACAAAACTATTGCAAAAAAGCAAGAAAGAATATATAATAAGCATAATTATTATGCTTATACGAAAGGATGTTTTATATGAATAAAACGAAACGAAAAATATTTGAAACATCAATGAAACTATTTGCAGAAAAAGGATATGAAGCAACCAGCATAGAAGAAATAACAGCAACAGTAGGAGTAGCAAAAGGAACACTATATTATCACTTTTCAAGTAAAGAAGAAATTTTCAATTTTTTAGTAGAAGAAGGAATAAAATTATTGCAAAACAGTATAGATATAAAAACAGCAAAATATTCCAGTTACATAGGAAAAATAAAGTCAATAATCTTAATACAAATAAAAATAGTAATAAAATATGAAAATTTAATTACAATACTATTAAGTGAATTTTGGGGAAAAGGTTCAAGAAACCAGATGTGTAAACAACAAATTTTACAATACATAAATCAAATAGAAACAATTGTAAGAGAAGGAATAGAAAAAGGTGAAATAAAAAAAGGAAATGCAAAAGCAATTGCTTCCGAGATTTATGGATTAATATGTTCTGCACTAGTATACAAAATAAGAAATCAAGGACAAATTAATATAATGGAATTATATAAAGAATTTGAAAACACAGTTATAGAAGGCTTAAAAATTAAATAAAAAAGGGGTAAAAGATATGAGAGAGCCAATACATAAATTTATGAAATTTAGAGATATAAAAGAGATGTTAGTAAAATCAGGAGAAGCCTTTGGAGATAGACCAGCTTACATTTTTAAAACAGAAAAGGTAGGCCAATTTAGAGAAATAACACATAAGCAATTTAGAGAAGAAATAAATAATCTAGGAACCAAATTAATAAAAATGGGTTTAAAAAATAAAAGAATAGCTGTAATATCTGAAAATAGATATGAATGGGGTGTTGCGTATCTAGCGACAGTTGCAGGAACAGGAATTATAGTTCCATTAGACAAAGCATTACCAGACAACGAAATTGAAAATTTAGTAATACGATCTGAAGTTGAAGCAATATTTTACTCTAGCAAATATAACGAAGTTATTAACAAAATAAAAAAAGATCAGAATACAAAAGTAAAATATTTTATATCTATGGATTTAGAGAAAGAAGAAAAGGGGATATATTCTCAAAAAGAATTAATAGAAGAAGGAAAAGAATTAATAGAAGAAGGAAATACAGAATTCTTAGAAAGTAAAATAAATAATGAAGAAATGGGAATAATGTTATTTACATCAGGGACTACAGCAAAATCAAAAGCAGTAATGTTATCACATAAAAATATATGTGCTAATTTAATGGATATAGCAGCAGTATTAAAAGTAGACGAAAACGATAGATTTTTATCTTTTTTACCTTTACATCATACCTTTGAATGCACAACAGGTTTCTTATATCCAATATCAAAAGGTAGTTGTATTGCATTTTGTGAGGGAATTCGTCATATTGCGGACAATATAAAAGAATATCAAATATCAGTAATGGTATCTGTTCCAATCTTATTTGAAACAATGTACAAAAAAGTTTTAAAAGGAATAGAAAAAAAAGGAAAACTAGAAACAGTAAAAAAAGGAATAAAAATCAGCAACTTTTTACTAAAATTTGGAATAGACATAAGAAAAAAACTATTTAAAGAAATTCACGAAAATCTAGGTGGAAAAGTTAGATTATTTGTAGCAGGAGGAGCAGCACTAGATCCAGAAGCAGAAAAAGGTTTTAATGAATTAGGTTTTAAATTATGTCAGGGTTATGGATTAACAGAAACATCTCCAGTAATAGCAACAGAAGACGACAAATACAAAAAACTAGGTTCAATAGGAAAAGCACTTCCAAGTATAGATGTAAAAATAGTAGATCAAAATGAAGAAGGAATAGGAGAATTAGTTGCAAAAGGTCCATCAAGAATGATTGGATACTATAATAATGAAGAAGCAACAAAAGAAACTATAGATGAAGAGGGATGGCTACATACAGGAGATTTAGCCAGAATAGATAAAGATGGTTATATTTTCATTTCTGGAAGAAAAAAATTTGTTATAGTACTAAAAAATGGTAAAAATATTTATCCAGAAGAATTAGAAAACTTAATAAATAAAATAGATGGGATATCAGAAAGCTTTGTATATGGAAAACCAGAAGATGATGGAGACTATAAAATTTGTGCTAAAATTGTATATGATAAGGAATTAGCAAAAGAAATCTATGGAACTACTAAGGAAACTGATCTAAAAGAAATTATATGGAAAGAAGTTAAAAGGGTTAATAAAACAATGCCAGCCTATAAATATGTTAGGGAACTAACACTTACAGACAAAGAGTTAATTAAAACAACAACACAAAAAATAAAAAGATTTGAAGAAATTAAAACTGTAGTTAAAAATTAGTAATTTTAGTAATTTAAATTTAGAATAATTCTGTAATAAATATAAAATAATAAAAGATATAATAAATTTGTAGAAAAATTATTATATCTTTTTATAAATATAAGAAAGAGTAAATTTTAATAAGCTGTAATATAAATGTAACATTTATGTAACAAAAACTTAACAAAAATTTATAAATCAACTATTGTAGTTTTTTGTAACTTAATGTATAATTATAGTTGTAATAGTAAAAAGCAAATATGCGTAAGATAAAGGAGGTACATTACATGTCTAAATCTGGCATAGTAAATGTGAGAATGGTTATCACAGAAGAAAAAATGTTATGTAATATAGATAAAGTTAAAAAGGCAATTAATCCAAATAGCAAGAAACAAATAGTTCAATTAGAAGAAGACACATATTTTAAAGATTTAGTAGAATCAATAAAAACCTATTTAATAGAATACCCAAAAAAGAAGAACTTTCCATCAAGTATATATAAAGCAGCCTATGATTTAGTGGAATTTGCAACAAATCAATTTGAAGAAAACACAAAAAATATAGAAGGATTAATTAGGCAAAGAGAACTAAATATTGCACTAGCAGAAGAATTAAGGCAAGTACTAAAAATAGTAGAAAATAAAGATAAAGAATGGAAAAATAAAGTAAAAGAAATTGAAAATAAATTCCCACAAGATATTATAGAAACATTAGTAATAGTAGGTAAATCAAAAGATAATTCTACTCAAGAATATCAAGATGCTGTAAAACTATTAAATGCAAGAATAAGCAATTTAGAATCTAATTTGCATATTGAAATAGATATGGAAAGAATAGAAGACAAATCAAAAGCCTTAAGTTATATAGGAATAGAAATAGCAGATGCCTTAAAGACTATCCCTACACCAGTTGAAACACAAGAAGAAACTATTGAGGAAATAACAAATATAGAAGAACCAAAACAAATAATAGAAGAACAAAATTATGAACAAAATACTACTTTTGAAGTTAAACCAAGTTTATGGCAAAGAATTAAAAATAGTAAATTAATAAGAACTATTAGATATATAACAAAAATAAGAATAGTAGTAGATTATTCAGCACTACCAGAGGGAAAAGAAGAAAAACAATAAAAACCAATATTTATATTGGTTTTTATTGTTTTTAACATCTATAGGGATTGTCTTATAGTATTTGCAAAAATACACAAAATATAGTATAATAAAAATAAGATTATAATTTAAATCCCCCCTGTAGGGAGGAAAAAAGGAGAAAAATGGAAAAAGCAGAACAAAATCTTTTAGAACAATTTTATAGATTGCTCTATTGGAGAAAGTACCTTTATAATAATTTTATATTATAAAGGTATACTTAAAATATATGGGGACTGGTTATTCCAGTCCTTTAAGCCTTATTAAAGACTTTACAAAAAGAAAAAAATAGTATAAACTACATAAAGTAAAAAGAAGAACAAAGGTGATAATAAATGTATTTAAAAAGACTAGAATTACAAGGTTTCAAATCTTTTGCAGATAAAACGATATTAGAATTTATGCCAGGAATAACAAGTGTAATAGGACCAAATGGATCAGGAAAAAGCAATATATCAGATAGTATTAGATGGGTATTAGGAGAGCAAAGCATGAAATCCTTAAGAGGAGCAAAATCTTTAGATATTATATTTGCTGGAACGCAAAATAGAAAATCTTTAGGCTTTGCAGAAGCATCACTAGTATTTAATAATGAAGATGGGACACTACCAATAGAATACACAGAAGTAACAGTAACAAGGAAAATATATAGAAGTGGAGAAACAGGCTATTTCATAAATAAAGTGCCATGTAGATTAAAAGATGTATTAGAATTATTTATGGATACAGGAATAGGAAAAGATGGATATTCCATTATTGGACAAGGAAAAATAGATGAAATATTAAGCAATAAATCAGAAGATAGACGAAATATTTTTGAAGAAGCAGCTGGTATTGTAAAATATAGAACAAGAAAGCAGGAATCTGAAAAAAAATTAGAACACGCAAAATTAAATTTACTTAGAATAAATGATATATTATCAGAAATAGAAGTAAACATAGAACCTTTAAAACAGCAAGCAGAAAAAGCAAAGAAATATTTAAATCTAAAAGAAGAACTAAAAAATATTGAGATTGGATTATTCTTATATAATATAGAAAAATACAAAATCAATTTAGAAGAAATAATAAAAGATGAAGAAATCTATAATAGTCAAACCAAAGAAGAGGAAGAAAAACTGGAAAGAATAAAACAACTTAAAGAAGAACTAAAAATCCAAATTGATGAAATAATAAATCAGATTGAAGAAAGGTCAAATATAGGTTTTGAAAGCCAAAAAGAAATAGAAAAGTTAAATTCAGACATAAGTGTAGCGAATACGAGAATTTCAAATAATAAAGAAAACACTATAAGATTTGAAAAAGAAATAGAAGAATTAGATAAAAAGATAGCAGAACTAAAAGAAGAAATAAATCAAAAGCTACAAAAAAAAGAAAATTTAAAGCAAAATAGAGAAAAATTTGCAAAAGAGCTAAAGGAAAAACAAAAAGAATTAACAAAATTAACAGAAAAATTATCAGCAAAAGAACTCGAAATCGAAAAAAATAAGCAAAAAGTAGAAGAAAATACAGATAAAAAATATGAACTACAAGCAGAAAACAATACACAAAACATTAATTTTGACAACTATGAAAAGAGACAAAGGCAAATAAAAAGCGAATTAACAAGCTATATATCAGAACTAGATAGTACGAGACTTTCAAGAGAGGAAATATCAAAGGAATTTTATGAAATAGAAAGTAAAAAAAATAAAGTAGTAAAACTTCTAGAAGATATGAATAAACAAAGAGAAGAAGCAGATATAAAAATTAAGGATTATGATAGAGAAATAAATCAATTCTTAAATGAAGCAAGAATAAAAGAGTCAAGATTAAAATTTTTAATTGAAACAGAAAAAGAAAAAGAAGGATATATAAAAAGCGTAAAGGAATTATTAAAAGCTTGTGAAGAAATCAAAGAACTAGGAAAAGGTATGCATGGAGTATTAGCAAATATTATAGATGTACCACAGGAATATCAAACAGCTATAGAAATGTGTTTAGGTGCAAGCCTTCAAAATATTGTAACAGATACAGAACAAGACGCAAAAAAACTAGTCGAACATTTAAGAAAAAATAATTTAGGAAGAGCATCCTTTTTACCAATATCTTCTGTAAAAGGGAAAAAAATAGATAAAGTAAAAATTAAGGAAAAAGGTTATATAGGAATTGCATCAGATTTAATAACCTTTGATAAAAAATATGAACAAGTTATTCTAAATTTATTGGGAAGAACAGTAATTGTTGATAATATGGAAACAGCAATCACAGTTGCAAAACAAAATGGTTATAGCTTTAGAATAATAACTTTAGAAGGAGATGTAATAAATCCATCAGGTGCAATTACAGGTGGATCAGTTGCTAAAAAGACTGTAAACCTATTAGGTAGGGGAAAAGAAATAGAAAAATTGCAAATAGAGTTAAATAATTTAAAAATTAAAATAGAAAAATTACAAAAGGAAAAGCAAAATTATAAAGCTTCCATAGAAACTATCTTGGAAGAAGCGACTAGTTTAGAGAAAGAATTACAAGAAATAGATATAACCTATGCAACAGAGAAGCAAAAAGTTATTTCAATTGAAGAAAATATAAATAAAATAGAAAACAGAATTAATAAATTAAAAGAAGAACAACAAAGTATAGAAAGTCAAAAAGAAGAAACAAAAAATAAAAAACAAGAAATTAATAAACAATTAGAAAATATCACAGAAGAAACTGAAAAACTATCTAAGATTATACAAGAATATGCAGAATTAAATAAAGATAATCAAAAATATATTGATGACTTAAATTTCGATATAACAAATTTAAAAATATCAGTATCATCCTTTGATGAAAGTGAAATCTCTATAGAAGAAATGCAAGAGAGAATTACTCAAGATATAGAAACAACAAACAAAAGTATAGAAAATAAGAGATCACAAATTAAAGAAATGGAAAGTGATAATTTAAAATTAGAACAGTCAATTTTTGAAATTAAAGAAAAAATAAATAACTTTAAAGAACAAGTAAAAAATAGTGCTTCAGAAATTGAAGAATTAAAACAAACAAGAATAGAAAAAAATAAAAAATTAGAAACTCAAGAAGAAGAAATTTCCTCTAAATTTAAGACAATAGAAGAATTAAAAGAACAAATAGTAAAAATTGACGTGAAGAAAACAAAACTTGAAGAAGATATTCAATTAATAATTGAAAAAATGTGGGAAGAATATGAATTAACACCTAATAATGTTGTAGCTTATAAAAAGCCAGAAAATGTAGCTCAGACACAGAAAGATGTAAATCAATTGCGCACTAAAATAAGAGAATTAGGAAGTGTAAATGTAGATTCAATAGAAGAATATAAAATAATGAAAGAAAGATATGACTTCATGAGTGAACAAAGGTTAGATCTAGAAAATACAAGAAGTAAATTAAGGAAAATAATTGCAGATATGACTGAAACAATGAAAGAACAATTTAAAAAGCAATTTGAAAAGATAAATTATAATTTTTCACAGGTTTTTAAAGAATTATTTGGTGGAGGTAAGGCTTCTTTAAAATTAGAAGATGATACTAACATATTAGATTGTGGTATTGAAATAACAGTACAACCACCTGGAAAAAAGCTACAAAATATGATGCTATTGTCAGGAGGAGAAAAAGCCTTTACAGCAATTGCCTTACTATTTGCTATTTTAAAAATAAATCCAGCTCCCTTTTGTGTGCTTGATGAAATTGAAGCTGCTTTAGATGATGTTAATGTATATCGCTTTGCAGAATACTTGAAGAAGTTTTCTGCTGATACACAATTTTTAGTAATAACACATAGAAAAGGTACTATGGAGGTAGCAGATACAGTTTATGGTGTGACAATGGAGGAAAATGGTATTTCTAAACTATTATCAATGAAATTAAAAAAATGAGACAAAGGGACAGTTTTAAGAGAAGACCTTTTAAGACTGTCTTTTAGTTTCATTTTTTAATTTTTCTTTCTTGATCATCTACAAGTGCAGTTACAATAATATTAATAGTTCTTTTATTATGAGAATTCAATTTTAAATAATTTTCTATAAATTCATCATCTGCAATAAAATCAATTGTATGCAAATTATTATTAATGGTATTACCAAATAAAAAGTTAGCACTAATATTAAGAGCATTACAAATCTTAATATTAGTTTCCATACTGCCGAAAGATTCACCTCGTTCCATATTACTTATATGTTCAGTAGAAACATTAATTAACTCTGCTAAATCAGATTGAGTAATATTTGCATTTCTTCTAGCAATTTGCATTTTCTTTCCAATTATTTCTTTATATTCTTTAGATTTTTTTTCATCAATTTCATAATTTTCCTGTTTATTCATTTATTACCTCCTATTAATTATTAGTAAAAGTATAGCAAGAGTACTAAGGATTTAAAACGAACTAAAAATAAGAAAAAAAACTGCAAATAATATTAATAATTCTATTGTGCATTACTTATAAGATTAAATGTTCTATTTTAATAAATTAGTAGCATAACAGGAAAAAAATATTAAAAAAATTAAAAAAAGGCTTGCAAAATAAAAAAAAGTATATTACAATTTAATTGAAGTGGAGAGAAGTGGTACAAAGTGGTATAAAAGTGGAGGGGGTGAAATTTAATTGCTAATAGGTGAATACGAGCATACATTAGATGTAAAAGGAAGACTAATAATGCCTTCAAAGCTAAGGCAAGACATGGGGGACAAGTTTATTGTAACTAAAGGTCTAGATGAATGTTTATTTGCGTTTTCACAAGATGAGTGGTTAAATTTCGAAACAAAATTAAAAGCCTTACCACTTTCAGATAGAAATGCCAGAAACTTTGTAAGATTTTTCTTATCAGGAGCAACTGAATGTGAAATAGACAAACAAGGAAGATTTCTAATACCAAATAATTTAAGAATATCTGCGAAATTAGAAAAGGAAGCAGTAATAATAGGAGTTGGAACAAGATTAGAAATTTGGGACAAACAAACATGGCAAAGTTGTGATGAAAATATATCTGCAGATGAAATCGCAGAAAACATGACAAGGTTAGGTATATAACTTGCAAAAGTTTATATAAAAAACAAAAGATAAAGATACAAAAGACAATTATTCAAAAGATAAAAAATAGGAAACAAAAGAAAATATAATAAACAAAAGATAAAAATTACAAAAGAGAAATACAAACAAAAAACAACAGAATAATATGCAAAAGACAATAATACTAAAGATAGACAAAAAATAGAAAATTACAAAAGCTAGAATAACAAAAGATTAAAAGATACAAAAGAAAAAATTAATAAAATACAAAAGAAATAAAGATACATAAAAACGTGCAAAGTAGCAAAAGACTATTTTACAAAAGAGCTATAAAAAGCTAGTAAAAGAATACAATTGATAAATACGGCTGGTAGTTTTCTTAACTTACCAGCTATAAAAGCATTATCAAGAAAAAATTGAGGTGTAAAAGTGGAATTTAAGCACAAGCCAGTCATGTTAACAGAAGGTATCGAAGGTCTTAATATAAAGCCAGATGGAATATATATTGATGGAACCCTTGGAGGAGCAGGTCATAGTATAGAAATAGTAAAAAAATTATCTAATAAAGGAAAGCTAATTGGAATAGATAGAGATGAGGAAGCGCTAAAGGTAGCAAAGAAAAAGTTAGAGAAATATTCTAATGTAACTTTAATACATGATAATCATGACAACATAAAAAAAATTTTAGAAAACTTAAATATAGAAAAGGTTGATGGAATACTATTAGATTTAGGAGTATCATCCTATCAACTTGACGAAAAAAATAGAGGTTTCAGTTATTTAGGTGAAAATGAATTAGATATGAGAATGGATAAAACACAAAAACTAGATGCAAAATACATATTAAATAATTATGAAGAAGAAAAATTAGCAAAAATAATACATGAATATGGAGAAGAAAGATTCTCAAAAAAGATAGCAAAAAAAATATGTGAAGAAAGAAAAACACAACCAATAGAAACTACAAAACAATTAGTAAAAATCATAGAAAACTCAATACCAATATCACAACAACAAAATGGGCATCCAGCTAAAAGAACCTTTCAAGCAATTAGAATTGAAGTAAACAATGAAATAAAACCCTTGTACGAAACAACTAAAATATGCATAGAAAGTTTAAATAAAGGTGGAAGATTATGTATTATAACCTTTCATTCCTTAGAAGATAGAGCAGTAAAAAAAGCATATTTAGATGCAAAAGGAAATTGTAAATGTCCAAGTGACTTACCATATTGTGTGTGTGGAGTAAAATCACTTGGAAAAATAATAAATAGAAAACCAATACAAGCTACAAAAGAAGAACAAGAAGAAAACTCAAGAAGTAGAAGTGCGAAATTAAGAATTTTTGAAAGAACATAAGATAAAGAATATAGGAGGTGAAGAACTTATGGCTAGGAACAATTATGAATATTCAACGAGTCCAAGGAAATTACAACCAAATTACCAAAGAAAAAAAAAGAAAAGAAACTTAAAAATTGTAGAAGATGTACCAAGACGAGAAATAAAGATATCAGCGGAACAAAAAAGAAGACATGCAAAACTTACAATAGCTGTAATTGGAATATTCACTTTGTTACTAACAATAAGTTATAGAAACTCTGAAATAAACGAAAAATTTTCTGAAGTGCAAACCTTGAAAAAAGAATTATCATCAATAGAAAAAGAAAATGAACAAACAGAAGTAAGTATACAAAATAGTTTAAATTTAAATACAATAGAAAAATTGGCAAAAGAGAAATTAGGAATGCAAAAATTAACAAATAAACAAACCTTATATATAAATTTACCAAAAAGGGACTATGTTGAAACACCTTCAGAAAAGGTAATAATAGATACAGAAAAGAATTGGTTTGAACAATTAATAGATAAGATATTTAATAATTAAAAAAAAGAATAAAGAAAAATCTTTCTAATAAAATACATTAGGAGGATTTTTTTATGGTTACAACAAAATTAACAAGTAAAAGAAAAATGAGAAATACACTTTTTATAAGTTTTCTAATAATTATAGGTTTAATAGGAAGATTAGCTCAAATACAATTTATTAAACGGGGGAGAACTATCTACACTTGCTTACCAGCAACAAACCCTAGATAGAACAATAAATCCAAAAAGAGGAACAATTTATGATGCTACTGGAAAAAATATATTGGCAGTGAGTAGTACAGTAGAAACAGTAACAATTAATCCAGGAAATATAGATAAAAATAATAAAGAAAAAGTTGCAAAAAAGCTATCAGAACTATTTTCCTTAGATTATGAAAAAACTTTAAAGAAAGTTACTAAAAGAAGTTCAATTGAGACAATTGCAAAAAAAGTTGATAAAGAAAAAACAGATATATTACGTTTATGGATGCAAGAAAACAATATAACATCGGGAATAAATATTGATGAAGATACAAAAAGATATTATCCATATAGTACACTAGCATCACAAATTATAGGATTTTGCGGAAGTGATAATCAAGGCTTAGATGGTGTTGAAGCAAAGTATGAAACTGAACTTAAAGGAAGAAAAGGAGCAATACAAAGACATACTGATGCAAAAGGTGCAGAAATAGGTCATGAGGGTGAAAAATATGTCTCTGCAATAGATGGAAATGATTTAGTATTAACAATAGATTTAACTGTTCAATCTATTGTCGAAAAATATTTGCAAGAAGTTTGTATAGATAATAAATGTACAGATGGTGGAAATATTGTAATAATGAATCCACAAAATGGAGATATCTTAGCAATGGCAACCTATCCATCATATGATTTAAATAAACCATATGAACCATATACAGATGAATTAAAACAAACATGGGATTCCTTGGAACAAGCAGAAAAAACTAAAAACCTTCAAGCAGTATGGAGAAATAAGGCAATAGCAGATACCTATGAGCCAGGTTCTGTTTTTAAGGTTATAACTGCTTCTGCTTCAATTGAAGAAGGTATAGTAACAGATATTGATAAAGAGGGAGAATTTTGTTGTACAGGTGGAATTGAAGTTGCAGGTGTAAGAATAAAGTGTTGGAGACATTATAGACCACATGGTTCAGAAAGTTTAAGACAGGGATTAATGAATTCTTGTAATCCAGTATTTATTGGTCTTGGTCAAAAAATAGGTGTTAATAAGTATTATAGTTATTTAAATAAATTTAGATTACTGAATAAAACAGCAATTGATTTACCAGGTGAAGCTAATAGTATTTTTTTAGCAGAAAATAAAGCAGGTCCAGTAGAGCTTGCAACAATTAGTTTTGGTCAAAGATTTGAAATAACACCAATACAATTAGTAACAGCAGTATCAGCAATTGCAAATGGTGGAAATAGTATTGCACCTCGTATTGTCAAACAAATTATTAATAGTGAGACAAAGGATATAACAGATATTCCAGTTAAAAATAATGGAAGAGTTATTTCGAGAGAGACTTCAGAGAAAGTTCTAAGTATGATGGAATCAGTTGTGGCAGAAGGGTATTGAAAAACCTTAAGGTTCCAAAATATAAAAATAAAGAAAGTATTAGAGGGAGTAACTATTCATTGAATTTTAAAGAAAAATAGAAAGTTTAATAATTGTTTCAAATATAAGTTTATTTTTAGATTATATTCATTTATATTTATCGGTTTATATCAATTAAATTCAAAATATATGTATTTACATTTAATTGATATAAAACAGTTTACGAATTTTCAAAAAGGATTTAATATATATATAAAATAATAGAAAGGAAGTTTTGAAAATGAGTAAATCTAAAATGATACCAAAATTTAAAGTTATTAGTTTTGGTAATGGAGGTACTAATATGATTAATAGAATAACTGAGACAACAGATAATAAAGATATTGGTTACATATCAATTAGTACATCATGGTCAGAATTAGATTTTTCAAATGCTAATTCTAAATTATTAATAGGAAAAAAAGTTGCGAAAGGACTAGGGTGCTTTGCTGATGTAAGTATTGCGGAAAAGGCAGTAAACGAAAGTAAAAAAGAAATAATGGAATTTCTACAAAAAGAATTAAAAGATACAGATATTGTATTTATAGTAGTTGGTCTAGGAGGTGGATGTGGAATGGGAGCAACACCATTAATAACAAATATGATAAGAAAAATGGGAATTGTAACAATAGGTGTGGTTACAACTCCTTTTTCATTTGAAGGAAAAAAAAGAGCTGAACAAGCCAAAAAAGGAAAAGAAAAAATAAGTAAAAATGTAGATTTATTAATAAATATTAATAATGATGATGTATTATATCGCAAAGAAGTAAAAAGAAGCATTGTTCAAGCATTTAAAGATGTAGACGATAGTGTAAGACAAAGTGTTCAAAAAATGATTAATACACTTTTATCTTATAATTTAGAAGATTTAAGTTATGACTATTTAAAAGAATTCATACAAGAAAAATTATATAATCAATAAATTAATCTAATATGATATTTCTGAAAACGAGAAGATATCAAGAGATAATTTTTAGAGTTAATTTAATAAATTATATATTAAAAACTAAAAAATTTATCTAAATTAATCGTGATAAAACTTGATAAATAAGTGTTTACAGAGTTTTAGTAAAAGATTTATAATTAAATTAATACTTATTATAGTATGTCTGTCATTTAGAGAATTTATTTTATTATTTTGGTAAATTCTCTACCCCTATTTTAAACGAAAGGTAGTGAAAAAAATGAAAATACGAATTAAAAGAAAATTTTTAAATAGTTGTTGAACTCTCTATTGTTAGATTATTAGCAGTAGAGAGTTTTGTTTTAGGAGAAATGATATGTGTATAAAAAAGGAAAAACTTGAAATAGAAAAAATAAAAGTTTTAATTGTAGAAAGAATAAGAGACCCATACATTAAAGAAATTGAAGATACATTAGAAGAAAAACAAAAAATTGTTGGTGGACTTATTGATTTTATTGAATTAGAAGATGATGTTGATTTAATATTTAATGAAGAAAGTAAAATTAATAATCTTGAAATGAATAGAATTATTAAAAATGATATTGTATGTGGTACATTTATAATATGTGGTCAAAGAAATGGAGAATCAATATCTCTAACAGATGAACAAATAAAAAAATATAAAAGTTATTTCAAATTAAGAGACCATACAATACCAATAAGTTTACTAAAAAATCATTATAAAGAAAGTAGTAATTTAATAAATTATGATTTAACTGGTGTAGAAAATTTATTACAACTTAAAGATTTATTTAATAGAAAGTAGGTAAAAAATGTGTTTTAAAAAAATTAAAACAGAAAATAAAATATGTCCTAAGTGTAATAATTATATTTTAGGATATCCGGCACTTTCAAGAGAAGATAATAAAACTGAAATATGTAGTAAATGTGGGATATTAGAGGGGTTAAAAAAATTTATACAATATAAGAATTTTGAAGAAATAAAAAATAAAATAAATATAGATATTCCAAAATTAATTGCCTTATGTGGAAGTGCTTGTACTGGAAAAACTACTACTTCAATTAAATTGGCTGAATACATAAGTTATAATAAAAATGTTCCAGTAGTATTTTTTAGTTTAGAAACTGAAAAAGAAATGATAAAAAGTAAAATTAAGAATTATAATTCAAATTTATTTATTGTGGATACTCCAGGCATATCAATAGTTGATATATATATAACTGTAAAAGAATTGAAAAGAGATAAAGGTATAAAATTTGTTATAATTGATTATTTACAACTAATTTCTTATGATAAATCTAAATGTTTAAGTAGAGATATTGAGATAGAAAATATCTGCAAGGAATTAAAAAAATTAGTAGAAGAATTGAATATTCCTATTTTGGTTACATCTCACATATCAAGAAATTGTAACAGTATAATTGATAAAAAAGATAGATTACAAGTAATTGATGAAAAAATATTTTTAAGATAAATTTAATTTATATAAAAAGGTAGGTAGATTATGGAAGAAAAGAAAACAATATCAAAATTATATGATGATTATATAGAGAGAAATATACGAACAAGTAAAAAGTATAAGGAAATATCAAATAAATTTGTAGATAGAATAGAAAGATTTAGGGACAAGTTAAAAAAGAAAGACAAGAAAGAATTAGACAAAATAATTGAATTAGTATTTGATATGAACGGAGAGTCAGAAAGACAAACATTTATATATGGTTATTCATTAGGTGTGAGATTAACAACAGAAGCACTATATGAAATAAGAGAGAAGTAATCTCTAAAAAGGTTATTTCTCTCTTTTTAATAAATGTTAGTACAAAAGTTAATCTTGATTAGGTACATATTCAATAATATCACCAACATTACAACCTAATGAATAACATAGTTTGGCTAGAACTTTAAAATCAATTCTAGTGGCAGTATTTTCTTTTAAAGATTGTATTGTTTGGAATCTAATATTAGTATGTGTATTTAAAACATAATTTGTAATATCTTTATTTTTCATTAGTTTATCTAAATGTACAATAATAGTTCCATATTCTACTTCTTGAATAATAGGTTTTAAAGTATCTTTTGACATATTCGTTCCCCCTATCTATACTATTGTACAAACATTTTATTATAGTAATCATTTTATTTTAATTGCTTAACGAGTACTACTTGACAGTAAGTATAATAAGTGGTATATTATTTTTGATATAGTATATTTTGTCAAAAGACATTAAATAGAATTGGTGGTGAGAAAAAATGGGAGTTGTTGAAGATTTAGAAAAACTAAAACAATTAAAAGATACTGGAGCTATAACAGAAGCAGAATTTCAAAATGAGAAACAGAAAGTATTAAATGATAGTTTAAATAATAAAAATAGTACTGATAAAAAATCAACTCTAGGACTTATTGGATTTATTTTGGGATTAGTATCAATTATAGCTTGGTATATACCATTAATAGGAGTTCCAGTAACAATATGTGGAATTATATTTAGTGGATTAGGTTTAAAATCTAATAATCGTGGAAAGTCAATAGCAGGACTAACTTTATCTATTATATTTTTAGTTGTATCATTAATAAATAGTGCTTTAGGCGTAATTTTATATAGTAATCTATATTATTAAGGAGAGTTTTATGGAAAACAAATATAATGAAATAGATAAGTTAAATCAATTAAAAGAAAATAGAACAATAACCGAAACAGAATATGAAGTTGAAAAATATAAAATATTAAATTCAAAATCTAATACAACACAGATAAAAATTAGCAAATCAAAAATATTTTTTATATTAACAGGTGTTAGCGTATTTGTGACAGTTATATTTGGATTTTCATTTTATATGTGGCGTTCAAAATCCTATTTTGAAATTATGTCATTATTAAATAGTAATAGAGTATTATTTAATTTAATGTCATATATCATATCTTATGGAGTAGTAGTCTTAGGAATAGTAAATATTTTAATGTTAGTCTTAGGAATTATATTTAAGGTAAAAGAAAAAGGAGGAATTAAAATTGTCAATTAAGATAAAAAAGAAAACAATCAAAATATTAATTGCATTAATAGTAGCAATAGTAATAATACTAGTAGGTGTATTATTAGCACCAGTTATAAATACTAATATAAAAATTAAAAATACTGAAATAAAATTAGGTCAAATAAATGCAAAGGAGTTTGAAAATAAATTAATAGAAGAAATTAAGAACACTCCATTAAATATAAATAATGATACAATAAAAACATCTTTTGGAACATTAGATACTATTGACAATATTGCAAGTACAGGTATGGAAACTTATATTGATTTATTAACAATGCAAGGAGAAGAATATTATAAAACAGAATATGAAGATTTGAAAAATTTTATATATGCATATATATTAGAATATAAATCAAATAAGGTAGAAAATTATATAGTAGTCCCATTATTCAAAATTGATAGTGATAATAATGGTAATATTAAAAAAATAATATATGCAACTGATGCCGCAAAAACACCTATCACATCGTTTACTGCTGATACATTTATGAAAGTATTAAAAAATGAATATAACATAGAAAGGGCTAATTCAAGTAGCAAATATAATAATAAATTTAATAAGTATAATGGATTAAAAGCACATTGTTATTATAATAATGTAGAGTTTATGGTTAATATTACAAATAGTATAACACCAAAATATAAAGTAAATATTGATAGTGCAGAAAGAAATAAAGATGTTAAAACGCAATATTTCGGTATTGATGTTTAAAAAGAAAATGCCAAATATAAGCATTTTCTCAACTAATAAATTTGATAAGTAAATATTTGATAACAACATTAGACATAGATTTTTAAGAGTGTAATAAATTAATATATCAGAAAGTATCTAGGTTAAATTCTAGATACTTTTTTAGATTTTATTAATGGAATTATATTATTAAGAATTTTAGATTATTCTCGTAATTGATTTTTATTTTAAAATTCTTTTTATATCTTCAAGTTCTATCTCAATTCTTCGTATTATCTCCATAACAACATCTCGTTCAATTTCTTCACTAGTCATATCATTAAAAGATTTTATATTTTTAGATTTGTATTTTTTTAGTATTCTGTTCATTGTTAATTCCCCCTATTTTATTTTTATTATATATAGTTTATAGAAAATTTATATATAAATATAAGACAAAATAAAAAAAAGATGATATAATATAAGATAATTAAGGAGGAAAAAATAATGAAAAAGGGAGATAGAAAAAAAGATATATTAATTGTTAATTTAAGAATATCATATAACGATGAAAATATTTATGATGAAAATGGAAATTTAGATGAGAACGAAATAAAAAACTGTACAAGAGGAGATTGGTATTTAGACTATTTTCAGGCACAAGAAGTTCAATATATCGTAGGAATAAAAGATAGAGAGATAAAGACAGTATATAGAGTAACTAATAATGAACCAATAAAACCAGATGAACATAATGGATACAAAGAAATAAGATACAGATTTGAAGTTGAAGATTTAGATAATGAAACAAAAGAAAAAATTATTAATGGTATTTATAATAATAAAGTAAAGTTAGGACAATATACGACAATGTATTTAAGAAGTGAAGATATTTTGAATTAGGTTAAATTATTTTCATACAAACTGACAAAATTATAAAATTTAGTTCGTTTTAAATTAAGGTTTTCCATAGTTGTTTTGGCAGTTTGTTCGTTGTTTTTCCATTTTTTATATTCGGTTTCAAAATTAATAGGAATTGAAATAGTTGGTCTCCCGAATTTAGTTCCTTTGGACTTGGCTATTTCAATTCCTTCTCTTTGTATTGTTTTTATATTTTTTCTTTCGTTTTCGGCTACAAATGATAAAACTTGTAGGACTAGGTCTGATATAAAATTTCCTAATAAGTCCTTATATTGTCTAGTATCAAGTATAGGCATATCTAGTACAATTATATCTGTTTGTAGGTCTTGTGTGAGTTCTCTCCACTCGTTTTGTATTTCTTTGTAATTTCTCCCTAATCTGTCTATTGATTTAATGATAAGTACATTGTTAGTTGTTCTTTTTAAAATTCGTTTAAGTAGCTGATATTCTTCTCTGTTAAAGTCCTTTCCACTTGCTTTGTCAATAAATATGTTTTCTTGTGGTACTCCAAAATTAATTATTGATTCCACTTGTCTATCTTCTTTTTGGTGTTTGGTGGATACCCTACAATATCCATAATAATTTATTTTGTTTTCTGTATCTGTTGTGTTAGTTAGTGTTTCTGTTTTTTCCATAATAGTTCTACTCCTTTTTTATTAATATATAAGGTTTTGTTGTAAATGTAAATAACGGTTGTTCAAAAAAGTTTAAAATATTATGAATATGTTCCAAAAGTGGTTTATATAGGTTATTGAATAGAGATTTTATATTGTTTTGTGGTGTTCTTTAAATTATAGTTTTTTGAATAGTGGTTTAAATTAATATATATGTGATTTTTTGTTGCTACTTTTGCTACTATTTTTATTTTTTCTATATTTATTTAGAAATTTCGCATATTCTTTTTTTGCTGTATCCAAAATTTTTATGATTTCTTCTTCTGTTTTTACTTTGTCATCATTATAATTATTTCTTAAGTTTTCAAGTATACATTCTAATTCATTTTTTGCTTGTTTTTTATCGGGTTTATTAATCCATTGGCGTTTTAATAAAGTATTACTTATTTTAGTATAAATAGCATTATATTCTTGTTTTATTTGAGGCTTTTTTGCTTTATTTGATTTATCTTTTCCTTTTTGTTTACATGTTAAATCTTCTCCATTTTTTCTTTTACCCCATACCCTATCACAATAATTTTCACTATTTGTTTTTGGGATAAAAAATGAATTACAATATTTACATCTTATCAATATTTGTCTATTAAATAGAAGATGATTTAGAGTTATGTTTGCCAATTCGCTTAAATTATGAACATTATATGTATATTCAAAAACTGTTGATTTCTTCTCTTTATTAAATTTAATAGTTGAATTTGGTAATATAAGTGTACTTTTATTAAATTCTATAATTTTTTTATAATCATCTTCTGTTTCTATTTCAACTTTTTTGAAAGCATCTTCGCAAAAGGATTTCAAATTTTTAATTTCTGAAATTAAATCATCTAAAAATTGAATAACTTTGCTTTTATATAATTCGCGATAGTCACTATCTTTTCTTCCATCTAATTTTATATATTTGCTTTTATCATATTTTGAAAAATCTATTTTACTCTCTATTGTTGATTGTCTGTCTCCTTCTATAGATTTTTTTAAGTTATTATTTTCTAATTTCATAACTAAGTTAGAAAAATCAATATAATAAAAATTATAAAATTCATTTAATATAATAGGTAAGAATTTCTTAAACTTTAATCTATCATTTAAATCTAAAAGAAATGTATATAAATAATTAAATCGATTATCATACTTTTCTATTGTTTCTTGTTTATTATTTTTCCAATATTTACTGAATTTATTATTTGAAATTTCCTTTTCCCAATATTTATTGTGTGAATTTATAATAAAAGGAGCAAAGTCTATATTTTTTTTATAATCTTCTAATAAATTACATAGTTCATCACTATTATTTAAAAATTCTAATAACATACTTCCAAGAGGCATATTATTATCTAATTTCAAATTGTTTTGTATATTAAATAAATCACTACATGAATATTCATTGATTTGTAATTCTTCTGTTATTTCTTTTTTAAAGTTAGGATAATTTATAAAATCTTTTATATTAAATTTTATCACTAAATTGAAACTATAAGTATCATTAAGAAAAGTTTCAATATGATAATCGTCAAAATTCTTTCCCATATTAAAATTCCTTCTTTTTATATTGAGTTTACATTAAGTATATAATATTTTATCAATATTGTCAAAAATAGTATAGCGAGTTTTCTTATATAAAAACTCGATGGACATTAAAATATACCCCATGTTAGTATAAGGTTAAGCTTAAGGTCGACCAAAAAAAATAAAATAAGAAAGGAGAAATTAAAAATGAGTTACAAAGTTGGTTTAATTCCATCAAGAGATTTTATTACAGAATTTCAAAAAAATGAAAAGGATGCAAAGGTAGTTTGCAAAGATGGTTCTACATATAAAGAAGTAGGAGAATTTATGGCTTATATTTTAGCTATCTATCCTGGAAATGATGGAAAAATGTCTCAACTAAAATTGAGATTTGCCGAAGGCAAAACAGCAAATACTTTTGTTTATACAAATAAAAGTATAAGTGAAAATCAAATAGTATCTGTTATAGGCTACTTTGCTCAAGGACAATATGGACTTGAATTTAAAGCAAGAGGAGGAATTAATCCACTAATTGCAAATGCACGCGAGTTAGGAAGCTTCAATACAGTATTTACACATCGTATGGGCATTGTAACTGGATTATCTAAAGTAAAAATGCCAGAAGAATATTCAGCCAATGAAAATTTAGTTCGTATTGACGATACTAATTTCTATTATCTTATAAAAGATATAGAAAAAGAAGAATATGAACTAGATGAGAATTCAGCTGATGTAAGGTATAGAGACTACATAAATGCAGATATGTATGGCTCAGATACAGCAGAAGTTGAAGACTTCATTGATGTTGATGAAGAACAAACATCAGCAGAATAAAAAATAAGGTGTGTGCTGATAAGATTTATAAATTATCAGTACACATTAAAATAAAAAAGAGGTGCAAAATTAATGATTGATTCTATAAATTGGGTTTTAGGTCCAATATCTCACAAAATGATAGTAAAAAATTTATTTAAGCCTAGTGGTTATGGCGAAGAAACCTATCACTATAAAAAAGATGTAAACCTAAAATTTTATTATGCTAGTTCTTGTTTAGCAGTAAATACAACAGTAGAAGCAGTAACTGGAAATACACATATTAATTTTACAGAAAAAGATAAGAACAATTATTTAGATAAATTAAAAGAAATTGTATGCACTGCCCTTGTCGATAAAGATATTTACGAAGAAATTCCTAAGAGACTCTTACGAATTGACTTTAAATTAGATGTTTCGATTCCAGACGATATTGAAAGAAAAACATATTTGAAATTTCTTACTGAACTAGATGATAACTGGCTATGGCTAAAAAAGAGAGAGGATTATTCTACATCAAAATATTTAACTGGAAAATATCCAATGAGAAAAATAAACCTATACTCTAGATATGCTAAATATCATAGAAAAGAAGAAAGAAATATAATACGCCTAGAAATTCAAAATTTTAAGAGAAAACTCATATCTAATGAGAAAAAATTTGGAATCAGAAGAGATTTTGTTAACTATTTTTGCTTTGATATGTGGCAAGAATTACTAATAGATGTTTTGAAAAAATATATGTTCTTTAATTCTGACCACTACAAGCTAAAATCTGCATATACAATAATTGATGGTTCAGATTATTCTGACACTATAAAAAAGAGGTTAAAAAAGTTTTTGAATGACTCATCAAGATATAGCAATATAACAGTTTTGAAAAAGCATTATGATAGAGTTACTTTTTCAAAATATATAAGATATTTACAACAGTTGCGGTATCCATCCACAGATTTTAGATAAAGATTGTCCCTTTGATAGACTTGAAAATTTGCTAGACAGAGGGCTAAAACAAATAAATTTATAAATTATTTCTGCTTATAGATTTTTATTATGAAAGTATTTAATTATTAATTGTTTTTTAATGTTAAAATTAAAAACTTATCAATCTATTATATATTCTTTATATTTATAATAAAATGATATATTTTTTAAAATCTATAAGCTGAATAATTAGAAAGGAGCTTATAAAATGGCAAAGAAAATAGAAGATATAACTAAAAAAGAAAACACTAAAAATACAAATAATAAATCAACAGAAGAATTATTTATATTTGCAAAAAATATCGAAGTAAATGAAGAAAAATATACTATCAAACAAATTCTACCTAAATACAATGATTTATGGTTTGAACTCAATAAGAAAAATGAAATCATAAAATTTGAAAATAAAAAAACACCAGATGGTTATATGGTAATAGATGAATTATTTAGCAAAGTACCTGTCTTTATTAAGTCAATCTGCAAAAATATTGAAACTGACGAAGAAAAATTTGAACTATTATATTATCAACCTAGAATTAAAAAATGGCAAACAATGATGGTTGATAAAACTATGCTTTATCAGAGAAGAAATATTGTATCATTATCTAATAATGGAATTCCAATAAGTTCATTAAATGCTGATATATGGATAAAATATTTCTTTAAATTGGAAGAATTAAATTATGATACGATTCCAGTTATAAAAATAACTGATAAATTGGGGTGGTGTGATAATTGTAGTTGTTTTGTTCCATATACAAATAAAGTTTTATTAGATGCTGATGAGAAATTAGCTAAATGGACGAATGCTTATATATCTAAAGGAACTCTTGAAGAGTGGATAACTGAAATTAAAGATTATAGAAAAAATACACTATTCAGATTTATTTTAAGTTGTGCATTTTGTGGACCATTATTAAGACTTCTAAATCAAAGAATATTTATTGTTTTCAATTATGGTAGTTCTCGTGCTGGTAAAAGTGCTGGAATGTTTTCTGCTATGTCCGCATGGGGAAATCCAGAAGAATTGAAAACAAGTTTTAACGGCACATCAGTAGCAATGGAACGAATTGCCCAATTTCAGAATGATTTAGTATTGTGGCTCGACGAGAAACAAGTAAATCGTAGTCAATCAAGTATTGAACAGTTAGTATATATTCTGCGGTAATGGTGTTGGTAAAATGAGAGGAAATAAAACTGGTGGAGTTCAACATATAAATACTTGGAAATTAGTAATATTAGCTAGTGGAGAGGAAACAATTACTAATAGTAGTTCTACAACTGGAATATCAACTCGTTGCTTAGAAATTGAGGGTTCTCCATTTGATTATCAAGAAAAAGTAGCAGAAAAAGTATACGATAAATTTTCTAACTGTTATGGAACTGCTGGAAAGAGATTTATTGAAATACTAATAAAAAAATATTCTAAAAATAATTATGAGCTTTTAAAACAGAAATTTGATGAAGTAAAATCAAAACTTGTTGAAAAAACAACAAATGACATTAATAGTTATATATCAAATATTAGTGTGGCAACACTTGCTGACATAATTATTAGTAAAGAATTATTTAGAGAAGAAACAGAAGAATTATCTTATAAAATGGGTTTAGATATACTAAACCAACTTAACAAAAAAGATAATATAGATATTGTAGAAAAATGTTACGATAGAGTTTCTAACTGGATAGTATCTAACCACAGAAGATTTGATAAATATAAATGTGTTGGAGATATGTGGAATGCAGAAGATGATGTTACAGGTGGGTATGAAAGTCTTGGAGTGTTTGAAAATGGCACATATTTCGTATTTAGAAATGCATTAGAAGATTATATGGTGCATAAGGGGTACTCATATAACAAAATGGTTAGGGATTTTGCTAAAAGGGGTTATATTAATCCAACAAGAAATGAAGATGGCAGTATTAAGACTACATCCGTTCAAAAAAGATATAGAAATACAAATGTTAGAATGTTTGCATTCCCTATAGAAAGAATAGAAGAAAATGATGATAAATATAAAATAAGTCTCCCTGAAATAAGTAATTTTAAAATATAATCTAACATAACCAGTATGAACTTATAAGGATTTGTAACTGTGCTATATCAATTTAGTTGTAAGTTATAAATCCTAATGAGAAAAGTAATCAAAAGTTATACAAAACAAAGGGAAAACATAAATAAAAATAAAAAATATTATTTAATACTTATATACATATTAATAAAAAATAATATTAAAAAAAGAATTAACGAGATGACCAGTGATGATAAAAAAGACGAAATAAATATAGTAATAGTGATAAAATAAGAAATGAAAAAATAAAAGCATTCTCGTTTCTTCTAACAAAAAGGAGAAACGAAAGAATGAAACAAAAAAATATATCATTAAATGAGTTAGAACATAATATTATTAAACGGTGAGAATATTATGATTAACGAAAATAAAGAACAAGATAAACAAGTTACAACTGAATATGGAACTGAAAATCTACGAGAAATTTTATCTAATTATATACTAGAAACATTTATAGAACTCCTAAATCAAGAATAATTAGGAAAATGAGATAGTCTATATACATTGTTAAAGATTAGTTTTATAATAATTTATATCAATGAAATAGATTACCTCTCTCTAGGAGAGGAAGGTGTAACATGAACAGAGAGACAATCTATAAAGTTCGGTGTATATATTCGTTTATCAAGAGAAGACCGGAGATGACCACGAAAGTGAGAGTGTAGAAAATCAAAGGGACATTATAGATAATTATATAAATAATGATAATGCACTTCAATACATTTCAGAGTATGTAGATGATCGGATACACTCGGAACTAATTTTGATAGACCGGGATTTAAAAGAATGATACAAGACATAAATAATCAAAGGATTAATTGTATTATTACAAAAGATTTATCTAGATTTGGTAGAGACCATATTGATACTGGCTATTATTTAGAGAGATATTTACCGGCTAACAATATTAGATACATAGCAATAGGAGATAATGTTGATACATTAAATCCAGATGGATTACAATTTTTAACTTTCAAGTTAAGTTTTAATGATTACTATGCACAAGATATATCAAATAAGATTAAAAGTGTCAAAAAAAGAAAAGCTGAAAAGGGAGAATTTCAAGGAAGCTTTGCACCATTTCGGTTACAAGAAAGACAAAGAAAATAAAAATCATCTTATTATTGATGAAAGTACGGCACCATTAATTCGTAGAATATTTGACTTATATTTATTAGGAAATGGCATAGATAAAATTTCAAAGATATTAAACAAAGAAGAAATACCATCTCCACGGGAAACTAGTAAAATCAAAAAGATTTGAAAATTGCGATTTCTCTTGGAAAAAATATACAGTATATAGTATATTGACTAATCCAGTATATATAGGAACAGTTGTAGGATTAACAAAACAAAAGAAAAATCACAAAATAAAAAAAGTGACATTTATGCCAAAAGATAAAAGAATATATTGTGATAATATGCACGATGCAATTATTGACAAAGAAATATTTTATAAAGTACAAGAAAAATTGAAGGCAAGTGGTCAAATTAGAAAAAGAAAACATGACCACATATTAAAAGGATTAATATATTGTCAAGAGTGTGGCGCAAAGGCAATGATGAAAGTAAGAGAAAGACCAAAAAAATCAGGTGAAATAAGTAAAGATACATATTTCCTATGTGGAAGAAAAAGTAATTCATATTATGCTTGTGAAAATGGTAGAATTTCTGAAAAACTGATTACTCCATTAGTTATAAATGAAATAAAAAAAGAGTGTAAAAAAATTATATTTACTAAAGGGGAATTACAAAGTTTATATGAACAAGCAAAACTTAATACCAATAGTAGAAAACAAGAATTATTAGAAGAAATAAGAAAAGAAGAAGGTAATGTCGAAAAAATAGAAAAAACGATAAGTGAAATTTATACAGATAAATTAAATGGAATTATAAGTATAGAACACTTTACGAGTTTTTATGAATTACACCAACAAAAGAAAGAAAAGATGTTGAAAAATATAATATCTTTAAAAAGTGAACTAGAAGAAATTAATAAACAAAAAATTGTTAATTATTCGTATATAAAAAAAGTGGCAGAAGAATGTTTAAGTATGGAAGAACTAGACAAAGACTTATTAAATAGATTGATAGATAGAATTGAGTATAACAAAGATAAGAAAATAACAA
The DNA here is from genome assembly GCA_947245515.1 of uncultured Clostridium sp. Lineage (GTDB taxonomy): Bacteria > Bacillota > Clostridia > TANB77 > CAG-508 > CAG-269. The sequence continues at coordinate 41,118 of CAMXQV010000009.1, forward strand.
TTAAATATAAGTTTACAGAATGTAAGTAGAAATACTTACAAAAAAATGTAACTTAAGGTTTTACCAAAAGGCACACGGCAAAAATGCAAAAGCTGCAGGTTATAGGATAGGTGGAAAAACAGGTACTTCAGAAGATGGAGTTAATACTAATAAATATGTTACTTCTTTTTGTGGTGTTGCTCCAATTGATAATCCACAAGTTGTTGTATTAGTTACTCTGTATAATCCAACTGGTGAGGGGGGACACCAAGGAGGTGCGTGGGTAATTTTAACAACACACACTAAAACTATTAAAAAATCAAGGTTTATATAAACTATCAAATTGAAGAATAGAGCGATTTTGTTGCTCTTAAAAAATGTAAAGGAGCAGACAAGCTATGGATAATAAAAATATAATACAACTAATTTTATAATAGCTAATAGAAATATAATAAAGTTATTTGGAATAAATACAGCAGTTATGTTAGGAGAACTATATGGTAGGTATAATTATTTTAGGAAAAGAAAGCAATTAAAAAGTGGATTCTTTTTTGCAACAAAAGAAAGTATAGAAAAGAGTACAAAATTAACACCATATAAACAAAGAAAATCTACTAATGTATTAGAAAGTTCAGGCTTATAGAAGCAAAACATTTAGATATTCCATCAAAGACGTATTATAAAATAAATGAAGAAAAGTTGCTGAAAGTACTGAAAAATTCAGTAGTCGAAAATATCGACGACAAGAGATTGAAAATTTGAACAACTAGATGTCGAAAATATTAGTTACAGTATGTTAAAAAATTTAACAAAAATAATAATAAGTAATATCACACACACTAAAAACTTAAATTGAAGAGAATCATTAAAGATTCAAGTGAGACAGGATGTCCTAAATGGATATATTTTTACAGAGAGTTAAGGTATATGGCAAAAAAAAATTGTGATTTATAAATAAATAGTTAATTATAAAAGAAAAAAGTGGACAGGTTGTCCACAATTGATATGATCTTACAAAGAGTAAAATTATATAAGAAAAATATATTATAAAAATGTATGCTCTTTTGTAATACATTTTGTAAAAGTAATACTATTAGAAAGCTTTGCTTTCAAGTGTTTTGTGAGGTGATGTAATACATCTATTCTTGCACTACGTGAAAAAAGTAAAAAAATTTTGTAAAGGGGCAGATTTTATAAATTGAGCACGTTAGAATTAAGTTAGTTGTTCGAACAAAGTGAGTTACAAATAACTTATGCAACCGAATGAAATGAGGTTGTATACATTAAAAATTAAGTGTAAGGAGAGATGAAAAATGTTAAATAAGGGAGAATTAAAATCATTTCAAGAAGAATCTATTGTTGATTCTTGGTATAATGCTAGAGCAGAAGATTTATATATACTAAATGATGTTGATAAGCGAAAAATAGCAAAAATAACAAAAGAAGAAGATACTTATCGAAAAATAGTAAATGAAATATCTAAAATAGCTAAAAAAGATAATAAGGAAAGAATATTAGAAAAAATAGATAAGCATTGTAATAAATTAATTAATATCGGTGGATACGAAAACGAGAAGTTTTATAAGGTTGGATTTATGGATGGAATTAATTTGATTATTGAATGTATAGGGGGAAAAGAAAATGCTAAGTAAATATGGGATTTTATATAGTAAATATTTAGAAGAATATAAGCCAATAACATATCAAGAATTGAAATGAATGGAACAATAAATGATTTTTTGGAATTAAAAGATAAAGAATTTAATGATTTAAGGAATTCTATTATAATGGAATTAAAAAATAAATATAAGAAACCTAATACAGATAGTTTTATAGAACTAGCTCAATATAATAATTTTATTTATAATATAGCAGATGAAACTGTAATTTGGACATCATGTCCAAAATCAATAAAAACTACATAGAGTAAGAAAATGGTTGAAGAAAATACTTATATAAAATGTCGGATAAAAATCTGACATTTTTTTGAAAATCCGATAAGTTAAAGGCTTTGCCTTTAAGGGTTTTATGGGTATATGTCAGATACCTATTCTTGCACTATATAATAAAATAAGCTGTGATGTAAGGAATATAAAAAAATAATAAAAATTTGTTGAGAAAACAGATTTTTTATGATATAGTAGTAAAGTATGGAGGAGCAAATGGAAAATATAGTTTTTATGAGTATAAAAGAACAACATATAAAAAGAATTTTAAATAAAAGTAAGAATCATGAATTTAGAACTAGAATTCCAAAAGAAAAAGTGGACTATATATGGGTATATGTACCAACTCCAATTAAAGAATTAAAATATATATTAAAAGTTAAAGAACCAATTTCAACTCCAAATAGAATTATAGTTGATGGCTTTGGAAACAATAAATTTAACGAAAAAACTGGAACTAAATATGCATTTCCTATTGAGAATATGTATGTAATAAACCAACCTATTAGTTTGAATGAATTGATAAAAAAGTATCAATTTACAGCACCTCAATCATTTGCATATGGTAGAAAATATAAAGAATTAATAATGAATGTTGAAAAAATAGGAATGAAACAGATTTTTTAAGGAGAAGATTATGAAGAAAAAATGTATAGAACTATTTCTGGAGCTGGTGGATTAGCTTTAGGACTAGAAGAAGCTGGATTTGAAGAAATAGGATTAATAGAAGAGGAGAAAAAACAATAGTAATGAAGAACATTTTTTGAAAATGTGTAGTAAGTTAGAAGCCGAATTAAAGGAAAGTATAAATAAAAATAACTAGAAATTAGTAAAAAACTAATTATCTAGTTATTTTTTTATGAATTTTTATAAAAATTACCGGTTTTTAAGTTATTAGTGACATATACCTAGTAGAAGGAAAAAGTAATAAATTTTTTTAAAACTAATAAACTTAAATATCAAAAATATTAAAGGAAGGTAATTAAAAAATGCCAGAAAAGATTATCGATTATCTAAAAAAAACAGAAAATCCATATATGTTAAAAGTTGGAGATATAGTTGTAAATATAGAATATTCCGAAAATTACAAAAAATTTAATGAATGCATACTAAATATTTTAAAACAAAAGGTAGGAAAGTAAAATTGCTTTGCAATTTTGCATTTCTTAAACTGTAACAAATCAATCTTAACAGTTTTAGCAAAATGGGCTGATTTTTTTAATTGGACACGTTACACTATATACCGAAGGGAGGTAAAATACTAATGGCAGGAAGAAAATCAAAATATTCTTCTAATGAAAATATTGTAAGTAAAAAAATATGGTCTGTTGCATTATATATAAGGCTTTCACAAGAAGATGAAGATAACGGAAAAGATAAGCAAGAGAGTAACAGTGTAACAAGCCAAAAAACACTATTAAAAGAATTCATAGAAGAACATGATGATTTGATAGTTTATGATACATATATAGATGATGGATTTACAGGAACAGATTTTAATAGACCTTCATTTCAAAAATTACTAGAAGATATGAGAAACGGAAAGATTAATTGTGTGATTGTAAAAGATTTATCAAGACTTGGGAGAAACTATATAGAAGTAGGAAATTATATAGAGCAAGTCTTTCCATTATTTAATATAAGATTTATTGCCGTTAACGATTCAGTAGATAGTTTTAAAAATCCAGCAAGTACAAATACAATTTTAGTACCATTCAAAAATCTAATAAATGATGAATATTGTAGAGATACATCAATTAAAATTAGAACATCATTAAATGGGAAAAAGAAAAAAGGAGAGTTTATAGGGGCGTTTCCATCTTATGGATATATCAAAGATCCAAAAGATAAGCATAAGTTAATAATTGATAAGAGTGTTGCAGATATTATAAGGAATATATTTGATTGGAATGTGAATGAGGGACTAGGAAAGATAGCCATTTGTCATAGATTAAATGATTTAGGTATTTTAAATCCTACAGGACATAAGAAGTTAGAGCTTGAGCAAAATTATAATAACTATGGAATTCAAGATAATACATATACTTGGACACCTTCAACAATACGAAATATTTTAAATAATGAAGTGTATATAGGTAATACTGTTCAGGGAAAAAGAAGAACAAAAAGTTACAAAGTTCATAAAGTTGAGGTAGTTCCAAAAGAAGAATGGGTAAAAGTAGAAAATACCCATGAGCCAATAATTGATAAAGAAATTTTTAAAAAAGCACAAGAGCTAAGTAGGAGAGATACGAAGGTATCCCAAAAAACAAAAGAATTATCAGTATGGGCGGGTTTCCTAAAATGTGCAGATTGCAAAAGAGCAATGAATAAAAAAAGTAGTACCAATAAAAGTGGAAGCAAATATGAATATTATATTTGTAGTACCTATAGAAAAAAATCAAATAACTTATGCACAAAACATTCTATTAAAGTGGAGAACTTGGAAAAAGTAGTTTTGAAAGCCATTAATTTACATATTGATTTATTAATTAATACAGAAGAAATGGTAAAACAAATAAATGATAGCAGTTTTCAAAATACTAAAAATGAAAACATCGAAAATATGATAATTGCAAAACAAAATGAGATTTCTAAAATATCAAATTTTAAAAGAACTCTTTATGAAGATTGGAAAAATGAAGATATAACAAGAGATGAATATTTAGAATATAAACAAAAATATGAAAATGATATAGAAAGGTTAAAGGAAAATATAAAAAGGTTAGAAAATGAAAAACAAAAGTATGAAAGTCAAAGTATAAATAGTAATGAATGGATAGAAAAATTTAAAGAACAAAAAGGCATTAATGAATTATCACGAGATATCATGATGGAATTAATAGATTGTATTTATGTGTATGAAAATAGAAATATAACAATAAAATTTAAGTTTGAAGATGAGTTTAAGAGATGTCAAGAATACATAGAAAATAACAAAAATGTATTACTTAAACAAGTAGTAAGCTTATAATAAAAGTAGGAGAACAATAGTGGCGGAATAATTTGGCTAATATAAAGATATAGAAAATTAGCCACATTAAATTGTTCAACCGCGAAAAATACTTTAGTATTTTTCTGTGGAATTTTAACAACACACTATCGTCACAAACCCTTATATGCGTAAGATATAAATGATAAAATAAAAGTAACCAAAAAAGGGAAAATAAAAATTACCAA
>CAMXQV010000010.1 GCA_947245515.1 uncultured Clostridium sp.
AAATTGGGACATTTTCTAAAGTTACTACTTAAGACATTATCATAAATTAATCATAGTTACAATTGATGTAAAAATTTGTTATTTACAAATTCATTATTTTGTAATATAATTATGAAATTCCTAAATAAGGAGGAAAGCATGATGAAAAAAAAACTTTTAACAATAATACTATTAGTAATATTGTTAATGGTGGGAATTTTGCTTTTTGATGACCACCAACAGTATCATTACAGTACTTTTAGAAGTATTGTAATAGATTAAATTGAAATGGGTATCACTGTATTTAACATATATAGTGATGCTTTTTTATATATATGCTTTAACTTTCGACTTTTTGCAAGTGGAGGTTATAATATATAATTTTTTTACACTTTGTGTGTCGCAACCTATAAAATCAAAATTTAGTCTGTAGGTTGCTCCAATCGCACTCGCATAGCTCGTTTGGTCGCTTACGCAGTGTTTCAAAAATTATATATTATAACCTCCACTTGCAAAAAGTCGAAAGTTAAATATATATGTAGGTTGTCAATTTCATGTATTTATGATAATATAAGAAAAAAACTAGGAGAAAAAATGAATAAAAAGAAGATAATAAAATATATAATAATAATTATAACAATAATAATTATTATTATCCTATCAATAAACACCTATGTTAAAATATCTACTAAAAAACAAATAATAGAAAATAACAATTTTGCAAATTTAAAAGATATAGATGCAATCTTAGTGTTAGGAGCAGGAATAAACGGTACAAAACCAAGTCATATGTTAGAAGATAGATTATTAAAAGCAATAGAGTTATACAAAAACAATATATCATCAAAAATTATAATGAGTGGAGACCATGGAAAAACTGATTATGATGAAGTAAATATTATGAAAAATTATGCAATAGAAAAGGGGATACCATCAGAAAATATATTTATGGATCACGCAGGATTTTCTTCTTATGAAAGTGTGTATAGAGCAAAAGAAATTTTTAAAGCAAAAAAAGTTGTAATAGTAACTCAAAAATATCATTTATATAGAGCCTTATATATTGCAAATCAACTTGGAATAGAAGCCTATGGTGTAGGAGCAGATCCTAGACAATATGTAGGAGCAACCTATAGAGAAGTAAGAGAAATACTTGCAAGAAACAAAGATTTTATAAAAGGTATCTTTAAGCCAGAACCCACTTTTTTAGGAGAAAGTATTCCTGTTAGTGGAAATGGAGATATTACTAATGACTAATAAATTCAAAAGATAAAGGTGTTAAAGACATAAAAAGGAGGAAGCTATGAAAAAAACACTCTTAAGAATAGACGGAATGACCTGTAGTGCATGTTCAAACGGATTAGAAAAACACTTAAACAAGCAAGAAGGAATACTAAATGCAAGTGTAAATCTTGTAATGGCAAATGCACTAATAGAATATGATGAAACAATATTAGATATAAACCAAATTGAACAATTTATAAAAAAAGCTGGTTTCAAAAGTTTAGGATTATATGATGCAAAAATAAAGGAAAACAAAAATAACAAACAAAAAATACAATTTATAATATTTACGATATTAGCAGTAGTATTATTATATATATCGATGGGACATATGATGGGATTACCAATATTTAATTTTATAGATATGCATAAAAATCCTTTAAATTATACAATAGCCTTACTAATATTAACAATATTTTTTATGATATATGGGTTTGATATTATAAAAAATGGAATAAAAAATCTAATCCATAAAGCACCAAATATGGATACTTTAGTTGGAATTGGTGTAATAAGTAGTTTATTATATAGCTTATATAGCATGTTTATGATAACAAGAGGATATAATGAATATGTGCATCAATTGTATTTTGAAACTTCTGCAGTAGTAATATATTTTATAAAACTTGGAAGATATGTAGATGGAATAAGCAAAGACAAAACAAAAGAGGCTATACGAAAGCTAGTTCAAATTACACCAAATAAAGCGAAAATAAAGATAAATGGAGAAGAAAAAGAAGTAACCCTAGATGAAATTAAAAAAGGAGATATAGTAATCAGCCAGGCAGGGGATAAAATAGCAGTTGATGGAGAAATAATAGAAGGAAAAGCACATATAGATGAAGCGTTAATTACAGGAGAAAGCAAACCAGTAAATAAAACAATAGGAAATAAAGTAATTGCAGGAAGTTTAAATTTTGATGGATATTTAGAATATAAAGCAGAAAAAATAGGAAAAGAATCAACAATTTCTCAAATTGTAAGCTTAGTAGTTGAAGCAACAAATACAAAAGCGCCAATAGCAAAAGTTGCAGACAAAGTAAGTGGATATTTTGTACCAATTGTTATAATAATTTCAATAATAACTTTTATAACCTATTTAATATTAGGATTTGAAGTAAGTGAAGCAGTTTCAACCTTTGTAACAGTATTAGTTGTAGCATGTCCATGTGCTTTAGGACTTGCAACACCACTTGCAATAGTTGTAAGTGAAGGTGTTTGTGCAAGTAAAGGGATATTAGTAAAAAAAAGTGAAACTCTTGAAAATGCAGAAAAAATAAACACAGTTGTATTTGATAAAACAGGAACACTAACCTATGGAACTTTAAAAATTTCTAAAATATATAATTATAGCAACCTAGAAGAAAAACAATTAGTGCAATTGGTGGGAAGTTTAGAAACAAAATCGACACACCCAATAAGTAAAGCTTTTGAAGAATATCTAAAGAAAAATAAAATACAACCTTTAGAAGTAAAAGAATTTAAAAATATTAGTGGATTAGGAATTACAGGAAAAATAGATGATAAAGAAATTATATTAGGAAATATCAAAATTCTAGAGCATTATTCAATAGAAAATAAGAATAAAGAAGATGAAGAAAAGTTAGCAACAGAGGGAAATAGTATTATATATGTTGTAGAAAATAAAAAAATAATTGCAATAATTGGAGTAAATGATATAATTAGAGAAGATATTGAAAAAGTAATTAAAAAGTTAAACAACAATAATATTGAAACTATTATGCTAACAGGAGATAATGAACAAACAGCAAAAATAATAGCTAAAAAAATAGGAATAAAAACAGTTATAGCAAATGTAATGCCAACAGAAAAAGCGGATAAAATAAAAGAATTAAAAAAACATGGCAAGAGAGTTATGATGTGTGGAGATGGAATAAATGATAGTCCTGCTTTAGCTATCAGCGATATAGGAATAAGTGTAAATAGTGGAACAGATATTGCAAGAGATGCATCAGAGGTTATTTTAATGAAAAATGACCTAAGTAAAATAATAGAATTAATTAATATAAGTAAAAAAACAATTAGAAATATTAAACAGAATTTATTTTGGGCATTTTTTTACAATAGTTTAATGCTTCCAATTTCAATAGGATTATTAAAGCCTATAGGGATAAGTATAAATCCAATGATAGCTGGAATAAGCATGGTATTTAGTAGTTTAACTGTAATAGGAAACAGTCTAAGATTAAAAAAGTAAATAAAGGAGGAAAATATAATGTTTGGAGGAGAAAATAAAATAATAAAAACAATGGAAATAGAAGGCATGAGTTGTGGGCACTGTTCAAAAAAGGTAGAAATGGCTTTGAAAGATTTAAAAGAAGTAAAGAGTGTAAAGGTAAGTTTAGAAAATAAAAATGCAGAAATAGTTTTAAGAAAAGAAATTGAGGAGAATAGCTTAAGAAATCTAATAGAAGATTTAGGATATAAAGTAATTAATATAAAGTAATTTAATATTGTATATAATATAAATTTTATAGGATAAAACAATAGTAATTTTATTTATTATTTTAATAGAAAAATAAAAAATCTGAAAAGGGTTTAAATACTTTATCAGATTTTTTATACAATAGGAAAGTTATACTTTCCTATTGTATAAAAGCTACAATCGCTAGCCCTTTGAGATTTTCTCCTTATAGTCGAAAACTCAAATCGGGCGAGAACAAATTAAAGAAAATCTTTGTTTCTCTTATTTATTCTATATTAATAAAGGTTAATTGTTAGTTTTTAAAAACACTTTTTTTACATAAAGTCTATTTGAAAAAGATTGAACAACATTTCTTAAAATATATTGTTCTTGAGTAAGATTAGAATGATTAAGGTAACTTTCACCAGAGAAGGTTAATTTAATAGATTTTTCAAGTTCACAACAAAATAAATCATAAGCTTTATTAGTAGAAGAAGTTTCAATAGCAAGACTAATAAGCTTTTTTATATCCTCCATACTATAAATCTGTTTTAAAGTAAAAATAACAAATAAAGAAGCTAAATGTTCTTTATTATATTTCTTATTAATAGGAGGTTTTATAACATTATGTTTAACATAATTATTAATCATACTTTTTGTTATAAAATTTTCCTTATTATCATTATCTTCATTTATATAATCAGACAAATAACTTTCTAATAAACTAACAACTTGATCTAAATATAAATCTACATTTGGAAGTTCTCTCCATCTAGGAAGATGAAAGTTTTCAATTTCTTCTACGATATTTAATAATGTATTCATAAAATCACTCCCTATAACAATATGATATATAATAACATTTTTAGAAAGACTAGTCAACTACTTGACACTCTAATACATATGTGTTAATCTGGTATTGAATACTAGATAAGGAGAATTATTATGGAAAAAATAAAATATCTTGAAGCGACAGAATTTCAAAACTTAAAGGAATTAATATATAATTCAGCTGAAAAATATGCAGAAAAGACTGCATTTATTTTAAAAGAAAAGAAAGATAAAGAAATAGTATACAGAAATATAAGTTATAAAAAATTTTTAGAAAATATAAATGCTTTAGGAACAAAATTTTACGATTTAGGCTTAAAAGACAAAAGAGTTGCGATAGTAGGTAGAAATAGCTATCAATGGGTATTAACGCATCTAGCAAATTTACTTGGTGGAATAGTATCAATTCCATTAGATAAAGAATTACAAGTTGATGAACTAGAAAGTTGTATATTGAGAAGTAAAGCAGATGTGGTAGTATTTGATGAGAAATATATAGAAAATATAAAAGAAATAGAAAAAAGAAAAAACGTTAAAACAGAAAAATTTATAGGTATGCAAAAAATAGAAGGTTATTTAAATATAGAAGAACTTACAAAACAAGGTGAAGAACTTATAAAAAAAGGAAACAAGGAATATATTGAGACAGAAATAGACTCAAACAAAATGAATATATTACTATTTACATCTGGAACAACATCAAAATCAAAAGCAGTAAGGTTATCACAAAAAAACATAGCATCAAATATATATGGAATGCAATTAGTAGAAGGATTATATCCTACAGATGTAAACTTAGCGTTTTTACCATTTCATCATGTATTTGGTTCAACTGGTATGATTATGATGTTAGCATGTGGATTAGCAACAGCCTTTCCAGATGGATTAAGATATGTAGCACAAAATTTAAAAGAATATAAAGTATCAGTATTTGTAGGAGTTCCACTATTAGTAGAAGCAATTTATAAAAAAGTGGAAGAAGGAATTGAAAAAAAAGGCAAGACAAAAGCAGTGAATTTTGCTAGAAAATTAAGCAATATATTATTAAAATTACATATAGATATTAGAAAAAAAATATTTAAACAAATCTTAGACGAATTAGGTGGACATTTAAGGTTTGTAATATCAGGAGGAGCACCATTAGATAAGAGAGTAGCAAAAGGCTTTAATGAAATAGGCTTAGAAGTAGTGCAAGGCTATGGATTAACAGAAACTGCACCTGTTATAGCTGCTGAAAATTACCAAATAAAAAAATGTGGATCAATAGGAATGCCCTTGCCAAATGTAGAATTAGAATTTGAAAATAAAGATGAAAATGGAATAGGCGAGCTAAAAGTAAAAGGAGCAAATGTAATGCTTGGCTATTATGAAAATGAAGAAGCAACAAAACAAGTATTAAAAGATGGATGGTTCTATACTGGAGATTTAGGTTATATTGATAAACAAGGATATCTATTTTTAACAGGAAGAAAAAAAGATATGATAGTATTAAAAAATGGAAAAAAAGTATTTCCAGAAGAAATTGAAATAATAATTAATAGGCTTGACCTTGTACAAGAATGTATGGTATTTGGATTACCTAATGAAAGTAATAAAAATGATGTTAAACTATCTGTAAAAATAGTATATGACAAAGAAATAGCAAAACAAAAATATGCTGAAAAGTCAAAAGAAGAACTAGAGCAAATAATTTGGGAACAAATTAAAGAAATTAACAAAACTTTTCCGCCATATAAATATATAAAAAATATGATATTAACAGATGAAGAACTTATAAAAACAACAACTAAAAAGATAAAAAGAAATGAAGAAATGAAAGCAATTTTGCAAGGATTTTGCGGACGGAGGAAAAAATCATCGTCATATAAAAAAATAGTTTTAATGAAAATAGCAAAAAAGGCAAACTAAAATAAATTGTTTTAGTTTGCCTTGCTTGCTATTTTAAATTATAAACTAATTTCATTATAAATTGAAGCAATATTTCCTATTTGTTCTCCATTAGCAATTGTAATAGGATAAAAATTATTTTTTGCTAACCATTCATAAACTTCAAAAGAATGATTACAACTCATAGTATAAGCATCTTTTAAAAACTGTCTTAATTTAGGATCTGTAGCTTCCATAGAAGCGATTGCGTATTCTTTACCAGCACGTTTTAATGTTAAAAAATAAGATAAAGCAATCTCTCTATCATTAAAGCTTGTAACATTAGTATTAACAGTAACAGGAGTAGCAGGTTTACTCTCTTGAACCTTTTCTGTAAAAATAGAAGTATTTAATTGTGGTACCTGTAATTTACCATCAGCAGTTTCTGCATTTTTGACAAATTCTACTTTCTTATTATAATCTTCAACGTGAATAGGAAAATGAGTATTTAATATTGATTTAAGTTCTTCATCTTTAGCTTGATTTTTAAATAAAGACATACAAGTGATTGTATTCACACAACTCAATATTAATTCATTTAAATAACTTAATTCACAAATTGATAAATTCATAAATTTCACCTCCAAAAATTTGTGTATATTTTATCCAAATATAAGAAAATAATACATTATGTTCAATAAAGAACAAAATAATAAAATTTCATAGTTGATAAAATAATATAGAAATGATAAAATACCAAAAGAGGTGTTTTACATGATAAGAATAGGAAAAAAAATAGAAGGAGAGAAATATAATAAGAGGATAAGTTCATATGCAATAATAGAAAGAGAACAAGACAATAAAATAGCAATAGCTACAGCGAATGGAGATTTTTTCTTCTTAGGTGGAGGACTAGAAGGAAAAGAAACACATGAAGAAGCATTAAGAAGAGAATTAATAGAGGAAGCAGGATATAGCATAAAAAATATTCAATATTTAAATACAATTACTGCATGGGCAGATGGAGGAGATAGAGGTCCATTAGATGTTATAGCATCTTTTTATATTGCTGAATTTGATAAAAAAATATCTAATCCAATTGAAAAAGATCATCAAGTTTTATGGATAAATGCAAAGGATTACACAGATAAATTATATCATGAATATCAAAGATATATTTTAAAGGAATATATATATATAAAAGGGAGGAAATAAAAAATGAGTTTAATACTTGAAAATGTCTCAAAAAACTTTGTAGATAAAAAAGCAGTAGACAATATTTCATTTAAACTAGAAAAACCAGGAGTTTTTGGATTACTAGGAACAAATGGAGCAGGAAAAACCACAACAATAAGAATGATTTTAGGAATAATAAAAAAAGGAAGTGGAGAAATTACTTGGAATGGAAAGCCAGTAGAGAGAAAACATGTCAATTTTGGATATTTACCAGAAGAAAGAGGAGTATATCCAAAAGTTAAAATTGAAGATCAATTAATGTACTTTGCAAGCTTAAAAGGAATGGATAAAAAGGAAGCAAAAGAAGCAATAGAAAAATGGGCTAAAAAGCTAAAAGTAGAAGAATACTTAAAAATGCCAGCTGAAAAGCTATCAAAAGGAAATCAACAAAAAATACAATTTATAACAGCAGTGATTCATAATCCAGAACTAATTGTATTAGATGAACCGTTTAGTGGACTAGATCCTGTTAATACAGAAATAATAAAAAATATTATTATTGAATTAGTAGCAGAAGGAAAATACATAATAATGTCAGCACATCAAATGGCAACAATAGAAGAATTTTGTACAGACATATTAATTCTTAATAAAGGAAAGACTGTTTTACAAGGTAATTTAAAAGAAATAAAAGAAACCTATCCTGCAAATCGTATAGAAATTGATACAAACCAAGATATAAGAAACTATATTAAAAAATATGATTTACAAATTGAAAATGAAAAAGATAATCAATATATTATAAAAATATCAGAAGAAGAAAAAGCACACAAGCTTTTAAGCGATTTAATAAAAGACAACCTACAAGTTAATAAATTTGAAATTAAGAAACCAACATTAAATGATATTTTTATAGAAAAGGTGGGGGAATAAAATGAAAGATTTAGGAACAGTTATTAGTTTTACAATAAAAGATATGGTAAAAAGAAAATCCTTTGTTATTTCTACTATTATAATATTAGTATTAATAGTTATTGGATTTAATATACCAAATATAATTAAAGCTATAAAAGGAGAAGACACACAAAACAAATTAGTTATTTTAGACAAACAAAATATATTTGAAGGATCCTTAGAAGCTTTAAAAGATATGGATCTTGAATATGTAATAGATATAAAAACAGAAGGAAACGAAGAACAAATAAAAGAAAAAATTGATTCAGAAGAAATTAAATCAGCAATATTAATAGAAAAAGAAGATGATAACATAAATATAAGTTATATTGTAAAAAACACTAATATGATGGAAGAAATACCAGAGAGTATTGTAAATAGCTTAAATACTATTTATTCTAGTTTACAAATTAGTAAATTAGGATTAACAACAGAACAATTACAAGCAATTACACCAAACTTTAATTTTAGTTTAGAGCAAACAGAAGAACAAAAGGCAAGTGGAAATATTTTAGCAATGATGTTACTTTCTTTAGTATTATTTTATGCAATTTATTTCTGTGCTTATCAGGTGTCAAGTTCAATAACAACTGAAAAGACATCAAAAATAATGGAGACTTTAGTAACTTCAACAAGTCCAAGAACAATTGTATTAGGGAAAACAATTGGTATAGGAATTGTAGGATTAATACAAATGGTTCTTATTGTAGGAACTGCCTTAATAAGTGCTAAGGTATTTTTAGAAGCTGGAATGATAGAGAAAGTTTTAGATATGTCATATGTTACACCATATTTAGGACTTGTAACAATTATATACTTCTTGTTAGGATATTTTGTATATAGCTTATTGTATGCGTTAACTGGTTCTACTGTAAGTAAACCAGAAGATATTCAATCAGCAAATGGGCCTGTTGCAATACTAGCAGTTGTAGGATTTTATTTATCTTATTTCACAATGATGAATCCAACAAGTGATTTAAATGTACTTGCTTCCTTGCTTCCAATATCATCACCTTTTTGTATGCCTTTCAGAGTAATGATGGGATTAGCAAGTTTTACAGATGTATTAATTTCTATTGCCATTTTAATTGTTACAATACTTATAATAGCTAAAGTTGCAATAAAAATATACTCAAATGCTATATTAAATTATGGTACAAAGATGAATTTTAAAGATATGATTAAGATGTATAAAGATAAAAATAATTAATGGTTAGGAGGCTATGAAGGTCAACAACGAAGGAACATTTTATAAATGGAAAGTCAGTATGACTTTCCTATTATATATTTATATTTAGTGACTTAAGGAAGGAATAAAATTAAAAATGAAAAGTAGTTTTTTACATAAAACACTAACAGGAACAAAAAAATATATAGCCTTTACACTAATATTAAGTGCAATATATTCAAGACTAGTAGTATATATACCAAAATTTATACAATATGCATTAGATGGAGTAATATCAGAAAACGAAAATGTAATACCAAATTGGATAAAGAACTTATATATTAATAATGAAAAAATAGGAAAAATAATTACACTATCAATAATACTAATTATAATAAATATACTAATATTTATAGTAAACTACATAAAGAGTAAAACAAATACAAAATTCAATTTAAAAATCAACAAAAATGTAAAAGAACTAATATTAGAACATATACCAAAAATAGAATATCTAGAATTCAGTAATATTGATAAAGCAAATGTTATACAAAGAATAAACAAAGATGCAACAATTTATGCAGAATTTTTCAATTCTCAAATAAATTTATTTTTTGATACTATATTTATAGTAGTATTTGCTATAGCACAAACCTTTTCTTTAAACCTAGTAGTTGGAATATTTATAGCAATTGTGTGTGTTATTATTGCTATTTTATCGATATGGGAATATAAAGTAACAAAACCCTTAATTGAAGACACTGTAGAAAAGAATAAAGAAATAATAAACAAAACAACAGTAAGTATAGAAGAATCAAAAATGCTAAAGATATTTAACAGAAAAGACATAGAGCTTAAAGACTTTAGAAAAATAAACAAAGAATATAAAGAAAAAGAAATAAAATTTCAAAAATATAGAACAATCTATACAATATTAGTACATTCAATTAGAAATTTTAAAGAACCCTTTATCCTATTATATGGTGGGATTTTAGTTGTAAATGGGCAATTAACTTTAGCAGAAATAGCTATATTACTAAGTTTTGCAACAAAAACAACTACATATATATATAATTCATCAGAGAAAATATCTTTTATAAATGAATTTATAGTAGCATACAAAAAACTTTCAGAATTAATGAAACATAAAGAAGATATTGAAACAAATCCAGATATAGAATTAAGTGGAGATATTATTTTTAATAAGGTAACAATAAAAATACAAGAAAATACAATACTAAAAAATCTTAGCTTTACAATAAAACAGGGCGAAAACTTTGCAATTGTAGGAGATAATGGAACAGGAAAAACAATTATTGCAAAAACACTAATTGGTTTCTATGAATATGATGGAGAAATATTTATTGGTAATAACAACCTCAAAAAAGTAAGTAAGAAAAGTATAAGAGATTATATAGGAGTAGTTTTACAAGATACATACCTTTTTACAGATACAATAAAAAATAATATTAATATAAAAAATAAAATTGTAAGTAATGAAGAAATTATCAAAGTATGTAAATTAGCTGATATATATGAAGACCTTAAGGGTTTTGAAGGAAATATAGATTATATGATAGGAAAAGGAGGAAATAACATATCAGGAGGACAAAAACAAAGAATTGCAATTGCAAGAACTTTACTATTAGATAATCAGTTTATAATTTTTGATGATTCTTTATCTAAACTTGACACAAAAACAAAAATAACGATATTAAATAACCTTATAAGCCTAAAAAAAGGGACAATTATTATTTCACATGATACAGAGATAATGAAAAAATGTGACAAAGTATTATTTATTGATGAAAATACTATTAAAGTTGGAACACATAAAGAACTAATGGATCAAAGTAAAAACTATAAAAATATAATAGAAAATAGCCAAAATAAAATATTAGAAGAAGAGGAAATTTAATAATGTTTCAAGAAATAATAAAAAGCTATAAAAAGCAAACAATAAAAATAGCTATAAGTAGGACTCTAACAAGTATAATGGTTGTGACTTTTATAGCTTTTATGCTAATAATGATAGAATATGCTATTCCAAGTAAAAATATAAAACTTATTATACAACTAGGAATTATGTATTTTGTTGTAAATATATTAAGAACAATTGTTACACTATATGAGAGTGTATGGCATAATGTTTTTGAAAAAGAACTAGAAGGAGATTATAGAGAAAAAATCTTTGTAAAGTTACAAAAAACAAAGCAAAAAGAAATAGATAAGGTAAGAGTGGGGGAAATACTAGAAAATATAATTAATGATACAAAAGAATTTGCTAAATATTATACACATGGAATAACAAGAGCTTATTTAGGAGGAGTATTAAGGTTAATTGGAACTTTAGCAGTATTAATGTATCTAAATATTCCTATTGTGACAATAACATTTTTAATTTATATAACTGGTTTTTTTATAACTTTTTTATTTAATAAGAAATCAATTAAATATACAAGATTAAAAAGAGAAGCAAATGCTAAAATATTAAACTGGTCAAACGAACAAGTGGAAGGGTATCAAACAATTAAAGCTTTAGAAATACAACAACAAAGAAGGCAAGAAATAAAAGCCTTAATTAATTCTTACGAAAAAGTTGTAAATAAATTAGAACAAAATATTAGAACCTATACTTGCATTTATGATTTCATAGTATCTTTTGTAATGCTTAGTACTATTTTAATAGGTAGTATAAGTGTAGAAAATGGAATTTTATCCTATGGTGCC
The DNA here is from genome assembly GCA_947245515.1 of uncultured Clostridium sp. Taxonomy (GTDB): domain Bacteria; phylum Bacillota; class Clostridia; order TANB77; family CAG-508; genus CAG-269. The sequence goes on from CAMXQV010000010.1 coordinate 12,414, forward strand.
TTAGTAATACTAGCTAGATATATTGATTCACCAGAAACCTATGCTAAATGGTTTATAGATGGATTTCAAATACGAAATATAAGTAGAATTTCCTATGAAAAAATTCAAGATATTTTACAAAAACAGGAAGAAGAAATTGATTTAGGAGAAAAGTTAGAAACTATAGATAATATAGAATTTGAAAATATTAATTTTTCTTATGATAAAAAGCAAAATACCTTAAGTGATATATCTTTTAAGGTAAATAAAAATGAAAGTGTAGCCTTAGTAGGAAGGACTGGGAGTGGAAAGACAAGCTTAGTTAACTTGATTTGTAGATTTTATGATTTACAAGATGGAAATATTAAAATTAATGGAAGAGACTATAAAGAATATAGTATTAGAAGCTTAAGAGATAAAATAGGTTATATTATGCAAAAAGTAGTAATTTTTGATGGAACTATTTTAGAAAATATTAATTATGCTAATAAAGATATATCAAAAGAAGAGATTATAGAGATATGTAAAAAGATGAATTTAAATGACAAAATAATGTCCTTAAAAGATGGATATGAGACAATAATTAATAAGGATACAAATATTTTTTCAGTAGGAGAAAAACAACTTTTAAATTTTACAAGAGTGATGGTAGAAGACCCTGAAATCATTATATTAGATGAAGCAACTGCTTCTCTTTCATATAACTCTGAAATGCTAGTAAGAAAGGCTATTGAAGAAATCACAAAAGGAAAGATTAGTTTTATTATTGCACATAGATTATCAACTATAAAGAAATGTGATAAAATTTTACTTATGCAAGATGGAAAAATAATTGAAGATGGAAATCATGAGCAATTAATTGATCTAAAAGGAGAGTATTATAAGTTAGTAAATGCATAAATAATATAAAGGGATGAAATAAAAAATGAAATTTTTAAAAATAGTAATACAAAGTTTAAAAAGCACAAAAATATATATAATAATGTTTTTCATATTAAGTATAATATTAAATTATTTAACTACTTATATACCAGTAATAATTCAATATTTTATAGATTACCTTTTAAAGCAAAACACAAATAATAAACTATTAGAAAATATCCTAAAAATGTTTCAAGACAAATTTAGTTTTATTATTTCAATATGTATAATATTAATAGCAGTACAATTAACTATTATTTTAGCGACTTATATAAGAAGCAGATTAAAAAGCAAAATATTACAAGAATTTCAATATGAACTAAAATTAAAATTATTTGAACATATTCAAAGTTTAACCTACCAAGATTTTTATCACAACTCTTTAGCAGATTTAGTACAAAACTCGACAGAAGATGTTAATAACATAGTGAAATTTATAGAAAGTCAACTTACATATATTTTAGATATTGTTCTAATTATAATATTTGCAATCGTACAATTAATAAATATAGACTTAAGATTATCAAGTATTATGATAATGTGTTCAGGAATTATTATCTATATGTCAATAGGGTATTATAAGAAATCTAAAGATGTAATTAAAGGAAGATTAGAAAAACAAAGAAATTTATATGCAAAAATGAATGATAATTATGAAAATTTAAAATTTATTAAGTTGAACAATTTACAGGAACAAGAGAAAAAGGATTTTGAACTAAAAAATAGAGAATTTAATAATTTTAATAAACAAAAGGTGGTAATTGATACAAAATATAAAAAAGGTATATCTGTCCTTATAAGAGTTCAGCCAGCTATTATATTTATGCTAAGTGGATATTTATACATGTTAGGAGCAGTATCAATTGGATCTATTTATGTTACAATTAATTACTCTAATAAAGTAACAGGAGCCTTTGCTGATATATCACAGATGATAGAAGAATTAAATTCTTTTAGAATATCTTATAAAAGATTAAACGAACTTCTTGAACTTACTAAAGAAGAGATAGGAAAAATAAAAGAGATTAATATTAAAAATAAAAATATTGTTTTTAAAAAAGCTAACATAATAGTAAATGGAGAAATTATATTAAAAGACTTAAATTTCACAATAAAAGAAAATGAGAAAATTTTGCTTCTTGGAGCAACTGGAAGTGGTAAATCAATCCTTTTAAAAACTTTAATAGGTTTTTATGAATATACAGGAAGTATAAAAATAGGAGAATATGAAGTAAGAGATTTAAATAAAAAATCAATTAGAGAAAATATTTGTTTATTATTACAAGACTCATATTTATTTTCACGAACCATAGCAGAAAATATAAAAATATTATCACCATATATGTCTAAAGAACAAATGATAAATATCTCTAAATTTTTTGTTTTTGATGAAGATGTACAAAAATTAAAAGATGGATATGATAGTAAAATAGGAAGGAAAGGAATTGCTTTGTCAAAAGGGCAAAAGCAGAGATTAGTTTTAATAAGAGCTTTTACAAAAACTAAACCTATTATGATATTTGATGATTCTTTTAGTGCAATAGATAAAGTTAATAAAAAAGAAATTTTAAATAATTTAATGGGCTTAGAAGAACAATTCACAACAATTATGATAACACATGATATAGAACTAGCAGATAAATTTGATAAAGTAATTTATTTAAAGAATAAACAAGCAATAGTTGGAACTCATAAAGAGTTATTAGAAAATTTAGATTATAGAAAAGTTTATGAAATAAGCAAAGATAAAATTGGAGAAGAATATGTATGAACCGAGAAATGTTAAAAGAAATGTTTAATTTTACAAAAAATAAAAAAGAAACTATAAAAGTAGGAAATTTAATATTCTTACAAATGTTTATTTATGGTGCAACTTATCCTTTTATAATGCAATATATTGTAGATAAAGCAATTACAGAAAAAAATATTAAAGTAGTAATTAGTTTATCAGTAATATTACTATTAATAGTATTCATAAGATCTTTAATAGATGGATATACAGAAACCAAAAGAAAGTATTGCTATCATAATAATGATTATGAAATAAAAAACAAAATATTTAATAGTGTACAAGATGCAAATATTAGTGAAATAGACAAAATACAAGTAGGTACCTTAATGGGGATTTCTACCTCACAAAGTTATGAAGCATCACAACTTTTTGTTTGGAGCTTTATAGGAGCCTTATGTGTTAGATTTGCTACAACCCTTTTAATATCAATTATATTATTATTATTAAATTGGAAATTGGCTTTGATTATAATTGGAATATTTATTATTTCTTATATATTTTTAATTCCGATGTATAATAAAACAAGAAGAATATATAAAAAATTACAGGAAATAATTATTGAATTACAAGCAAATGTAAATGAATATATAGATAGTTTTTCAACAACGAAAACCTTAAGATTAGAAGAAACTAATTTAGCACAAATTGATAAAATATTAAAAAACAGTAAAAAAGAAATTATGAAATCAGACAAAGTAATTTCAATACATAATGCTATATTTTCTATACTAACTTTTACATCAATACTTGCAATTGTATTAGTTGGTGGAAATGAATTGAATTTAGGAATAGGTGTTGCTTCAACTATTATGCTAATGGTTAACTATGTTGATGATATTAATAGACACATAAAATCACTTTTAGAACATGTTCATAAAGCAAACAATAGATATAATTGCTTTTTAAATATATTAAAAACTGTTAATATAAAAAAGGAAGAAGATAAGGGTACCAAAAGTTTAAGTAATATAGAAAAAGTTGAATTTAGAGATGTTAGTTTAAGTTATGATGGAAGAAATACTATATTGGATAAAATTAATTTTAAAGTAACTAAACCTATGCAAATAGCAGTAGTAGGAAAGAGCGGAGCAGGAAAAACATCTTTAGTGAATTTATTACCAAGATTTTATGAAATTTGTAAGGGAAGTATTTTAATTAATGGAATAGATTATAGAGATATACAATTAAAAGAATTGAGAAACCATATTGCTTATGTATTTCAGGAACCTGTGATATTTGAAAAAACTATATTAAATAATATTAAGTTTGGAAATAGTTCTAATATTAAAGTAGAACAAATTATAGAAGTTTGTAAAAGGCTTGGAATTCACGAAAAGATTAAGCAGTTTCCAGATGGATATGAAACTTTAATTAGTGCTAAAACAGATTTACTGTCTTATGGAGAAAAACAGTTGTTAAGTTTCGCAAGAGCGATTTTGAAAGATGCAGATTTAATTATTTTAGATGAGGTAACTTCCAATTTGGATTTTGAGTTTGAAGAAAAGGTTATGAAGGCAACTAAGGAAATGTTAAGTAATAAAATTTCGTTTGTTATTGCTCATAGATTGAATACTATCAAAAATTCTGATTTGATTTTGTTTATTGATAATACAAATATTGTTGAAATGGGTACACATGAAGAACTAATTCAAAAAGAGGGATATTATTATAATTTATATAATAATACTAATCAAGTTATGCTTACAAATTTATAAAAAGATTGTCATAAAATATATGCATGTAATCAATTATGCATATATTGATATTTAACTTTGTAAATAAAAAATAGTAAAACTTAAATTGAAAGTACCTATATAAAAATTTAAGTTTTACTATTTATATTTATAGAATTTATTAAATTAATAGTCTTATTAATCTATTGATCTTTCAACTGGATTTTCTCTTTCAATTAATATTATAGAACCATCGTTTTGTCTTTGAGCTTCTAAGCCTTTATTTTCAATTGCTTTTGTAACTTCAGTTAAATGACTATTATTTGTTAATGTCAAATTTCTATATTTAAAACAAAAAAATATAGAAGTTACAAGCGAAATTGCTAATAATATAATTATAAATATTAAAATTTTATTTAATTTATTCATAAAAATCACCTCCTTATTAAAGGATAACATTTTTATATAATTTTTTCAATAGTTTTTTGGAAAAAAATGTAATATTATGTTGCATTTTTGGAATTAATATTTTGAATTTTAGGAATAATCTAATTAAAAATTTTCTATATTTTATTTGTTTAGTGTTTTAGATTATAAATAAAAAGACACCCTAAAAAAGGATGCCTTATATAACCGTTGAATAATTTTAGTAGATTTAAGTCAATAAGTTAATCTTTCAATAAATTATGCTGGCCAACATGCTACAGTTGATTCACCAGATACACATTTTGCCTGAATTTTATAAACATCACTTCCACACCAGAAGTCTCTTGATCCAAGTGGAACAATAGCATTTTTTTCTGACCAAACAACATTCCCATTCTTACCCAGCATGCGAATGCTTGTATAATCTAATGATGTTGAAGCTGTATGAACATGTACATTGCAGTTAAATCCATTAGTAGATGTAGCAATAGTGGTCCATTTTTTTGAATCAACATAAATACCGCCACCTTCATAGTGGTTGCTTCTTGTGGAAATTAAGTTATCAAAAGTTTCTGTACTTTTAATAACTAATTTTTTTTCTGTTGCATAAGCTGAAATGTTACTACTTAAGGTTAATACTATTATAATAACAATAGATATTACTTTTTTTGAAATATTCTTCATGTATATGCTCCTTTCTATAAGCACATCCACTAAAAAAATTCAAAGGTTATTTGTGCTATTATACTTTTCTTACTAATAGCATTTTCAACATTTCTCGTATGGAAAAATGTCAAAACTATTAATAACATAAAAATATATTAAAGTCAAGAAGATTTGTAAAAAAATGTTATTTATTTACAAAAATATCCTATTTATAAAAAGATTATTATAAAATTATTGCTTTTTAGTTCTAAAATATATATAATATTATAATAAAGGAGGAACATAATGAAAAGATTTTTAAAGAAAGAGATAATAGTATTTATAATATTACTTGGAATGTTATTCACATTAACCTTAATAAAAGGGGTAGATGCTTCAACAACAAGTGGTAATTATAAATATGATAACTTCTTAGATGGAACTATAAGTATAGTAGGATATGCAGGGTCAGAACAAAATGTTATAGTACCAAGTACTATAGATGGAAAAAGAGTAACAACTTTAGGTATGTGTGCTTTTGCAAATAATAATACAGTAAAATCAGTTATATTACCAGAAGGATTATTAAGGATTGAGGGGTATGCGTTTGATTCATGTCCTAATTTAACAACAGTCGAAATGCCATCTAGCTTAAATTTTGTAAGTAACATTTTTCGTAATGCATGTCCAAAACTTAACAATTATACAATTCCATCAACACTTACAGAGCTTAGCTCAAAGGATTATCAAAGAATTGCAAATGTAAATATAAGTGGTACTTATAATTATGATAAAGCAAAAGAAGTTGTAAAACTAGTAAATGAAGAAAGAAAAAAGTTAAGTTTAAATGAACTTGAGATAGATTATGATTTAATGGAAGCTGCTATGAAAAGGGCAGAAGAAACATCTATTTATTGGTCTCATGAAAGACCTAATGGTCTTGCATGCTTTAGTTTGAGTTCAAAAATAAATGGTGAAAACATAGGAATAGGTTCTAGTTCTGTAGTAAATATAATGAATAGTTGGATGAATTCACCAGGACATAAAGCACAAATTGTAAAAGGGAGTTATAATTCAATAGGAATAGGTTGCTATTATAATAGTAAAAATGGAGTACATTATTGGGTACAATTATTTTCTAAGTCTAGAACAGGCAATTCAAATACTTTATCTGGGACAAAAAATATAACTAACATGGTACAAGTCGCAACAGATAAGGGATATTTACAACCAGATATAAAAGGATTACAAGAAGATAATACACTAGCAATTGGAGAAACCTTATCACCAACATCAGTAAGAAATAAAAATGCAGGGTATTCTGTTTATACAAATATTGCTTCTTCAGATTTAACTTGGAAAAGTTCAAATACCAATATATTTACAGTAGACAAAAATGGTAAAATTACTGCTAAAAATGCTGGAAAGGCTATTCTTACTGCGAGTATAGGAGAGTTTACTAAAACCTTTAATATCATAGTTGAAAAGCCTATACCAGATGATTATAAAATAAAATTAAACTATAATACTTATCAAATGAATAGTACTCTAGATACTTTGACTTTGAAAGATACAAATTTATCAAATAATTTAATAACATGGTCATCTACAAATGAAAAAATTGCAACAGTTGATTCAAATGGAAAAGTAATACCAAAAAATGGTGGATTTACAAAAATTATAGCAACAACAGAAAAATATGGTAGTAGTCAGTGTTGGTTATATGTTTGTAGTTTGCGAACCTTAAGAGATGGAAGTAGAGCCTATCCAGGAGACTTAGACAGAAATGGAATTATTAATGCAAGTGATACAGCCAACTTATTAAGTTGGGTTAAAAGAACAGATTTAACTCAAGATGAAATAGCTATAGGAGATTTAGATGGAGATGGAAGAGTAACTGCAAATGATGCAGCTTTAGCTACAGATATTTTTAATAATGGTATCAGATTTATACCTGGAAAATATCAACCCATAACAAGTATAACACTTAATAATAATAATATAACTCTTCAAGAAGGTCTTATGACTATAACACTTAATACAACTATTAGTCCTAGTAATACAACAGACAGTAAAAAAGTAACATGGACAACAAGCAATAGTGCAGTAGCAATAGTAAATTCATCAGGAGTAGTAACAGGAAAAGCAAATGGAACAACAATAATTACTGCAAAAACAAGTAATGGAAAAACTGCAAGTTGTAGAGTAACAGTAAATAAGCCAACTACAACAACCCCACCAACAACACCAACAGTAGTCCCAATAACAAAAATAAGCTTAAGTCCAACAAGTACTACTATAAAAAAAGGTACAAAACTTAAAATAATAGCAACAATAAATCCAACAAATACAACTCAAAGCAAAACAATAACATGGACAACAAGCAATAGTGCAGTAGCAACAGTAAATTCATCAGGAGAAGTAATAGCAAAAGGAAATGGAACAACAATAATCACTGCAAAAACAAGTAATGGAAAAACCGCAAGTTGCAGAGTAACAGTATATACGCCAACTACAACAACTCCACCAACAACACCAACAGTAGTCCCAATAACAAAAATAAGCTTAAGTCCAACAAGTACTACTATAAAAAAAGGTACAAAACTTAAAATAATAGCAACAATAAATCCAACAAATACAACTCAAAGCAAAACAATAACATGGACAACAAGCAATAGTGCAGTAGCAACAGTAAATTCATCAGGAGAAGTAATAGCAAAAGGAAATGGAACAACAATAATCACTGCAAAAACAAGTAATGGAAAAACCGCAAGTTGCAGAGTAACAGTATATACACCAACTACAACAACTCCACCAACACAAAATAAACCAACAACGCCAACAAAACCATCAACACCAAGTAAACCAACAACATCTACAAATACATCAACACAAAAAGCAACACCTAACATAAGTTATCGTACACATGTACAGAATATAGGATGGCAAAGTTATGTAAAAAATGGAAAAATGGCTGGAACAAGTGGAAGATGTCTAAGACTTGAAGGAATCAATATAAATTTAGAAAATAATCAATATGGTGGAGGAATTAGTTACCAAACACATATACAAAATATAGGATGGCAAAAAAATGTACAAAATGGAGCTATGTCAGGAACAAGTGGAAAATGTTTAAGACTTGAAGGAATTAAAATTAAATTAACAGGACAAATTGCAAATTATTATGATGTATATTATAGGGTTCATTGTCAAAATGTTGGATGGCTAGATTGGGCAAAAAATGGAGAACCAGCAGGAAGTGAGGGATTTAGCTATCGTTTGGAAGGAATAGAAATTTGTTTAGTGGAAAAAGGAGGAAAAGCACCAGGAAAGACAAATAGACATTTTGTTCAAAAGTATTTAAATTATCAAACACATGTACAAAATATAGGATGGCAAAATAAAGTACAAGACAAAGAAATGTCTGGAACCTCTGGAAAATCACTTAGATTAGAAGGAATTAAGATAGCTTTACAAAATAAACCATGTTCAGGAAATATAGAATATAGAACACATGTACAAAATATAGGTTGGCAAAACTTTGTTAAAAATGGAGCTATGTCAGGAACAAATGGAAGGAGCTTAAGACTAGAAGCAATACAAATACGTTTAACAGGCGAAATAGCTAAAAAATATGATATATATTATAGAGTGCATTGTCAAAATTTTGGCTGGATGGGATGGGCAAAAAATGGTCAATCAGCAGGAAGTGCTGGATATTGCTATCGTTTAGAAGGAATAGAAATATGTTTAGTAGAAAAAGGTAGTAAAGCACCTGAAACTACAACTAATTGCTTTAGATCAAGATAGATTTATTAATAATTTTAATAAAGGAAATTGAATTTATTCAATTTCCTTTATTTTTAAATTATATTTATCTTCAAAAACTTTCTTTTTTGCTATATATTCTTTAGTTTTAAAACCTTTAACATCTATTACTTCTGTTGAACTGTCTTTATTAAATACAATAAAATCTGCTTTATACTTTAGACCAGGTGCCAAAATAAAAGTGGGTTGTAAACAGAAACCATTAATTTCCTGTGCTTGTAATCGTAGTTTTAATTCACAATAATAATCTGCTTCTTTTTGGCTATCAAAGGTATGCCCATCAATAGATACTTTATTAGCTTTATATTTACTTTTTCTTTTTGTTCCATTAGTAAAATTTTTATAATCTTCAACACTCCAATGTTCCATAATTATCTTCTCCTAAGTTAAATTATCAATAGTTATTATATAGGAAAAATATAAAAACTGCAATAGTATTAAAATTTCAAGTTTCCACTTTTTGAAAGAAAAACTTAAATATTAGAATTAATAGGTATTTATAATACTTTGCACAGAAAAATTTTACTAACATAAAATAACATAGAGGTGTTTTAAATGATAAAATATGAAGAATTAGAGCAGATGTTGGCAAGAAATAGAAAAGTACCATATCCACCAGTTCCAAACTTATATCCAAATAAAAAATATGTAAACTTAATTTATGATAGTTTTGCAGGAAAAGAGGGAGAACTAACTGCAATAACACAATATATTTATGAACATATTGATTTTAAAAATAAAGAAGAAATTAGTAAAATATTATTAAGCATAGCAATCGAAGAAATGCACCATATAGACATATTAGGAGAAATTCTAGTTAATCTAGGGGAAAAGCCAATTTATAAGAGTTCAGAAGAAAAAGAATGGTGTGCACATAATGTAAAGTATAAAATTAAAGACCTAAAAGAAGCGATGAAAATCAATATTTGTTTAGAAGAGGAAGCAATATCAGGATATAAACAATTAATGAGATATACTAACAATGCATATTTAAGAAGAGTATATGAAAGAATTATTTTAGATGAAAAAACACATTTAGAAATCTTCAGAAAATTGATATAAGAAAGTAAAACTACAAAGAAAAGGTGTTAAAGGTCAATTAACTATTATAGCACCTTTTCTTTGTAATTTTATATTTATGTATACGCATTGACAATATATATTTTTAACCTTTCCTATAATGATATTAGGTATAATATCTTGGTTAAAGCATCAAGATAAAGATGGAGATACAGTTATTATAAGTTCATTATCAAAAAAAGAAATAATTATTGTATTACTTTCTCAATTAATATTGTTTTGGTTATATTATTTTATATTAAAAGCATTTAATACTGAATTATTAGTAATAAGTTCATTCTCTGTTGTAACAAGTGTTTTAGCTAGTTATTTTGAAGCAAGAAGAAGTGAATTGTCCTTACTATGTTATGTAGCAAATGATTTAGTTATAATAACCTTATGGCTAATTCAAATTATTAATGGTCAAACTGAATTAATATCAGTTTTAGTTGGACCTATATTATTATTAATAAATGATATTTATGGAAGCTATAATTGGAAAAGACTGAAGAAAAAAAAGAAAAGGGAATCAATTAATCACATTTCCCATTTTATTAATCTATTAAAGCATTTATATCATTAAAAAACTACTATAATAACATTTAAGATTTCTTAAATATTGTTATAGTAGTTTTTGATACATTTAATTTATTATCCTAAATAAATATTAAAGAAGGAGCTAAAAATAGTTATTCCAACAATAAATAAAATTATCATAGAAATTGCAAGTATTAATCTATATATAGATATAGGTAATTTTGTATCTTCACTTTTTCTAGCTGGAATAAAGGTAAGCAATAATCCTAATCCACAAACACCAGTTGTAATAACACATAAACTAGAGAAGTATTGTTCAGGAAGTATATTATATTTTTTTAGCATTACTAATATAAATATGCCTATAACAACAGTTAGACCTGTGGGCAAAGCTTTTGATATTACATTTTTTAAGAAATCTCCTTTTATTTTTTCTTTATTAGGTTCTAAGGCTAACATGAAAGAAGGAACACCAATTGTTACTAAACTAATTAAGCTTAGTTGTATTGGAATAAAAGGATATTCTTCCTGTATAAATAAAAACATTAATGCAAGTAGAGAAGAATATATTGTTTTTACTAAAAACAAAGATGCAGATCTTTGAATATTATTAATTGTACGTCTTCCTTCAGCAACTATTTTTGGCATAGATGAAAAGTTTGAATCTAATAATACTAATTTTGATATGTTTTTGGTTGCATCGCTACCATTTGCCATTGCTATACTACAATCAGCTTCTTTTAAGGCTAAAACATCATTAACGCCATCACCAGTCATAGCTACTGTTTTTTCATTTTCTTGTAAGGCTTGTATTAGTTCTTTTTTTTGTGTAGGTGATACTCTTCCAAAAATACAATATTTTATGGCTAGGTCTTTTAGCTTTGTAGTTTTGTCTAAAGTAGACATATCAATATATTTATCCGAATTTTTAATACCAACTCTTTTGGCTATTTTTGATACTGTAATAGGATTGTCTCCAGATATTATTTTAACCTCAACACCTTGTTTGTAGAAATATTTAATAGTATTTGTGGCTTCTTTTCTAATTTTGTCTAATATAAAAACATACCCAATTAATTCGATATCTTGAGGAAGGGTATTTTTTTCACCAAAATTATTTTTACTATGTGCTACAACTAAAACACGATAGTCTTTTGAATAGTTTTCTATATCCTCTTTATATTGTGAATATTGTTCTTTTAGAATAAATTCAGGTGCACCAATTATATATGTACCAGTTTCTTTAAAGTTTATTCCAGACCATTTGGTTTCTGATGAAAAGGCTACTTTTTTATTAGGAGTATATTGATCTTTTATATTACAAAATTTATTTTTTATTGCCATTATTGTTGAATTTTCATCTTCTGAAAATTTTGCTATATTTGATAATATATTTTCTAAATGTTTTTTATCATTTTTTATTGATATGTAGTCTTTTACTTCCATATTTCCTTCTGTTAAAGTACCAGTTTTATCTAAACATAAGGTGTCAACTCTTGCTAAAGTTTCAATACAATATAAATCTTGAACTAAAACTTTTGATTTAGATAATCTTGTAATACTTACTGCTAATACAGTACTTGTTAAGAGAACAAGACCCTCTGGAATCATGCCTATTAACGCAGCTACAGTTTTAACTACTGCTTCTTTAAAAGTTGCACTATCTAAATGTAGCTGGCTATAAAATAAAGCAATACCAATTGGTATAATAGCAAAAGATAAGAATCTGATTATTTTATTTAAAGAAAGCATTATTTCTGATTTTGTATTTTTCATTATTTTAGCACCACTTGAAATTTGTGCAGTATAATTCTCATTTCCAATATGTTCTACTTTTGCAAGGCATTTACCACTTATTATATAACTTCCAGATAAAATCATATCACCACTTTTTTTTGTGATGCTATCAGGTTCACCAGTAATGCAAGCTTCATTAACTAGTACTGTACCAGATTTAACAATTGAGTCAGTGGCTACTTGATTTCCAGTAGAAAATTCTATAAGGTCATCAAGAACAATATTATTGATTTCAATTTGTTCTTTTTTACCATTCCTAAGTACTTTTGCTTTATTACTTGCCATTATTGACAATTTATCAATTGCTCTTTTTGAGTGTATTTCTTGAAATGTGCTAATTGCTGTATTTATTATTATAATTAATAAAAATGTCATGTTTTTATAAGATTTAACACTAAATATTGCAATAGCAAATATCAAATTTAAAAAGTTAAATAGTGTAAAAAAGTTTTCGAATAAAATTTGTTTGATGGATTTAGTGGGGATAGAGGTATCATAATTGATAAGCTTGTTTTCTATCCTATTTTTGACTTGTTTATCAGTTAAACCAATTTCTATATTTGGCTCATATCTTTCCATTTCTTAGGCTCCTTTTATAGTGTGACCTTGTGAAGGCGTTTTTGTCACAGTTGATTAGTTTCTTTATGGATTTTACCATATTGATTTTTAAAAGTCTAGGAAAGTTTCTTACTTAATTTTTTTTTAAGAATTATAAGTTACATTTAATCATTTTAAAGAAAAATAAGTAAAAAAGTATTATAATATCTAAAAAGTACAAAAAAACATTTGAAAATTATGTAAAATTATAGTATAATATACTTATATCATTTTTAATGTACTAATAGTGTTAGTTGTGCTCAAAAAAATGGTAGTTGCTAATTTAATCCAAACAACTAAAGGGGGGACTATTATGGAAATGGAAGAAATAAGAAGTCAATTTATATGGGATAAGGTAGATTGGTCACCTTTAATAGGGACCTATGCAAATCCATTTGGAAGTTTTGAAGTAACTGAAAATGATATTAATGTTTTTGTGGAAAATCTCTATAGAGATGTCGCACGAAGATTAGATTTTCCATTTTTAGAAATACGGACATTTCTAGAAGAAGAAAATGCACCTTTCTATGAACTAAAAAAAAGAGTGTTCAACAAATTTCACAGTTATGACAAGAAGGACAATAGGTTGCAAGCTCTTCAGAAGACATTGAGACTGCCAGTTATACCAGTTACAGATAACGTACTCATGTTATTTAATAATCTTTCAGAAAGTGATAAAATGAAATTTCTTGAGAAAATAGGAAAGATTAATGTAAAAATTGAGTATTTTGAATAAGCCATTAATAAAATGAGCACACAATAAGGACAAAGCTTTATGCTTTGTCCTTATTTAAGTTAATTGTCATAACATGCTTGTGAAATATAAATAATAATGATAAAATAAGATAAAAAAATAAGTAAAGAGAGGTAAAAAATGAAGAGCAAATATATAGAAAATCTAAAAGAAGAAGTAAAGGAATATTTTAAAATATTATCACCAGAATTTCCAACATGGTTAGAAGAATATATAGACACACCAGAAATGCAAAGAATAAATGGAATAAGTTTAAATTGTGGCACAGATTATACAAAAATATTTAATATTAAATACTGGTACTCAAATTTAGACCATAGTATTGGAGTTGCACTAATAGTATGGAATTTTACAAAAGATAAAAAACAAACACTAGCAGGATTATTCCATGACATAGCAACGCCCACCTTTAAACATGTTATAGATTTTATGAATTGGGATTACGAAAATCAAGAATCAACTGAAGAAAGAACAGAAACTATAATAAGAAACTCAAAAGAAATAATGAAACTATTAAATAGAGACAAAATTAAAATAGAAGAAGTATCAGATTATCATATATATCCAATTGCAGATAATGACACACCAAAATTAAGTGCAGATAGATTTGAATACAATTTCTCAAGTGGATTAATCTTCAAAAGGGTATGGGATTTAGAAAAAATAAGAGAAATATATAATAATATAACAATTTTAAAAAATGAAGAAGGTATTGAAGAATTAGGCTTTAAAGATTATAAAATTTGTGAAAAATATATAAATATAGTATCAAAATTATGGCCAAAATGGATATGCGACGAGGATAGAACCAGTATGCAATTTTTAGCTGATATTGTAAAATCTATGAATATAAAAGGTTATTTAACAATAAATGATTTATACAATTTATCAGAAAAAGAAGTTATAAATAAAATCCTAAACTGTGAAGATGAATATATAAGAGAAAGTTTTATTAAATTTCAAAATGCAACAACAGTATATGGAAGCGACACTCCAATAAACGATAAATATTGTATAAGTATAAAAGCAAAAAAGAGATATGTAGTACCCTTAGCAATACATAACAATAAAACACAAAGAATAAATGAAATTTCAGAATCAGCCAAAAAGGATATAGAAGAATACTTAAATATTAAACATTATAAATACACTGGTTTTGATTTTTATTTTAAACCATATAGTAGATAAATAAACAATAATAAGAAATAGGAGAACAAAAATGAAATGGACAAAGGAGCAAGAGCAAGCAATATATGAAAAAAACTCAAATCTACTAGTTGCAGCAGCAGCTGGTAGTGGTAAAACCGCTGTACTAGTAGAAAGAATAATACATAAAATAATTGATGAAAAAATAGACATAGACAAACTACTTGTAGTAACCTTTACAAATGCAACAGCGTCTGAAATGAGAGAAAGAATATTAGATGCAATATATAAAAAAATAGATGAAGATCCAGACAATCTAAATTTACAAAGACAAATTACCTTATTAAATAAAGCTAGTATATGTACTATAGACTCCTTTTGTTTAGATATAGTTAGAAACTATTTTTATGAACTAGAAAATGTATCACCAAACTTTAGAATAGGAGACACAACAGAAATTGAATTATTAAAACAAGAAGTTATAGAGGAAATATTCGAAAAAAAGTACGAAGAAGAAGACGAAGCTTTTACAAAACTAATAAATACCTACACAAGTTATAGAGATGATACGCCACTAAAAGAAATTATTCTAAAAATATACAATTATACACAAAGTAATCCCTTTCCTAAAAAATGGTTAAAAGAAAAAATTGAGATGTTTAATTTAAAAGACATAAATAATGAAGATTTTAGTAATACAATATGGGGAGAAGAACTACTAAAAGAAGTAGAAGAAGAATTAATAGATGATATAACAACTTTACAAGAGGTAGAGAAGAGTTTATCTTATGATCCAGAGCTAGATAAATTCCAAAAAATAATAAGAAGTGACATAGACATGTTACAAAACCTAAATAAAAATTTAGATAACTGGGATAAAGCCTATGAAATTAGTCAGAATATCAGCTTTATAACTTGGTCAAGAAAGAAAGTAGAATCTCAAATAAAAGATGAAGCAAAAACCATTAGAGATAATGTAAAGCAAAAATATAGTAAAGTAATAGGCAAAATATTAATATGTAATTCAAGAGAAGCAAAACAAGATATAGTAGATATGTACAATACCTTACAAAAATTAGAAAACATAATTATAGAATTTCAAAAAGAATTTTCAAAAAGAAAAAGAGAAAAAAACTTAGTAGACTTTAATGATATTGAACATTTTGCATTAAAAATATTATTAAAAGAAGTAGATGGCAAAATTGAACCAACACAAGTTGCCCAAAAATACAAAGAAACTTATGCAGAAATAGCAATAGATGAATACCAAGATAGTAATTTAGTACAAGAATATATTTTAAATGCAGTATCAAAAGGAAACAATATTTTTATGGTAGGTGATGTAAAACAAAGTATATATAAATTTAGACAAGCAAGACCAGAATTATTTTTAGAAAAATATGAAAACTATAAAACCATAGAAAACAAAAAGGAAAACGAAGATTTAAAAATAAAACTATTCAAAAATTTTAGGAGTAGGGATAAGGTATTAAAATTCACTAATGAAATATTTCAAAATATAATGAGTAGTTTGTTAGGAGATATAGAATATAATCAAGAAGAATATTTAAATTTAGGAGCAGACTATACAACAATAGAACAAAACTTAAATATAGAGCTTGATATAATAGACTTAAAACAAGATGAAGAAGAAACAAAAGAAGAATTTGAAGAAACAGAAGAAGGTGAAGAACAAGAAAGAATAGAAGATGTTGAATTAGAAGCAAGATTTGTAGCAAACAAAATAAAAAATCTAATAGAAAATAAATTTCAAATTTGGGATGGAAAGAAAAATAAATATAGAGATATCCAATATAAAGATATAGTAATACTATTAAGATCAACATCAAATATTGCACCAGTTTATGAACAAGAAATAATACGTTTAGACATGCCAGTATTTTCGGACAGTTCTCAAGAATATTTAGCTTCTATAGAAATACAAACAATTATGAGTTTACTAAAAATAATAGATAATCCAATACAAGACCTTCCCTTAGTAACAGTATTAAGATCAAATATAGGAAAATTTACAGATGATGAACTAGTAGAAATTAGATTATCAGATAGATATGACAATTTTTATACTTGTATGCAAAAAGCAAAAATGGATGTAGATATAAAGCTAAAAAATAAAATACAGAACTTTTTTGACTTATTATCAAAATGGAGAAAAGAACAAGAATATCTAGCCTTAGATGAGTTGATTTGGAAAATTTATCTAGATACTGGATATTACAATTATGTAGGATTAATGCCAAATGGATCTTTAAGACAAGCAAATTTAAAAATGTTATTTCAAAGAGCAAAGCAATATGAAAGTAGCAATTTTAAAGGATTATATAATTTTATTAATTTTATAGAAAAACTAAAATTAAGTAGTGGAGATTTAGGAGCAGCAAAATTAATTGGTGAAAACGATAATGTAATTAGAATAATGAGTATTCATAAAAGTAAAGGCTTGGAATTTCCAGTAGTATTTTTGTCAAGGACAAGTAAGCAATTTAACTTAAAGGACTTAAATCAGAACATATTATTACATCAAGACATGGGAATAGGTGTTAAATATATTGATTATGAAAAACAAGTACAATATGATACTTTAACAAAGGTAGCTTTGAAAAACAAGATATTAGTTGAAACTATGTCAGAAGAAATGAGAATTTTATATGTTGCTTTAACTAGAGCAAAAGAAAAATTGTTTATTACAGGGTTAACTAAAGCCTATGACAAAGAAATAGAGAAAATAGAACAACAAGTAAATCAATATCCAAAAAGCCAAAATAAAATTAATCCAATTTTAGTAAAAAAATATAAAAAATATTTAGCTTGGATATTGCTTGTATATCAATATGGAAAAGATAAAATTAAGGATATAGTGGATTTAAAAGTATATGACAAAAAAGAATTAACGAGTTCTTTTAAAAGTTTTGAGAAACAAGAAATTGATGTAATAAGCTTATTAGACAATTATAGAATAGATGAAGATAGAATAAAAGATATATCAAAAACTCTAAATTGGAGTTATGCTCATAAATTATCTACAACAATTCCTACTAAAACATCTGTAACTAAAATAAAACAAATGCAAATTGAGGAAGAATTTGAAGCTAATTTAGATGAATTTTTAGTTAAAGACATAGAGTTTGATAAGGAAAAGGATAATAAGCAATTTGAAAAAGAAACTTTTCCAGTACCAAAATTTTTAAAAGAAGATGACGAAGAAAAGCTATCTTCAGCACAAAAAGGTACTTTAGTGCATTTGTGCCTTCAAAAGCTTGATGAGAAGAAAAATTATACAATTGAAGATATTAAAGCTTTGATTTCAGAATTATTACAAAAGCAGATAATAACAAAAAAAGAAGCGGATTCAATATCTCCTTTTAAAATATTTGCTTTTACGAAATCTAATATTTGGAAAGAGCTAAAAAAATCTAAAAAAATAGAGAAAGAGAAACCATTTTATATTAACGTTTCTGCAAAGGAAATTTTTAAACAAGAAGTTGATGATGATATTTTAGTTCAGGGTATTATAGACTTATTTTATATTAATGAAAATAATGAACTAATTTTGGTTGATTATAAAACAGATTTTGTAGAAATTGGTAAGGAACAAGCTTTAATTAGTAAATATCAAAAACAATTAGATTTGTATAAAAGAGCTCTAGAAGAAGCACTAGATATGAAGGTTAGCAAGGTTTATATTTATTCTGTTTCTTTAGAAAAAGAATTATTATGTAGTTAATTAAAAATATTCTAATTAATTATTGTAACAATATTGTAAAAAATGCCATTTTTTGCTATAATATAAACATAAATAAAAAAATGGAGAGATAATTATGGATAGAATGAAAACCTTTTTAAAATATGCTGTATGGATAATACTATTTTTTATATTTTCAGAACTTATAATAAATGTAGGATTAAATTCAAGTTATAAAAATATGAAAAGCATAGGGGAGATAGAGCAAGTAAATATAGAACAGGCACAAGCAACTTTAATAAATGGAAGAATAAAAGGAACAATTAAAAATATTGGAACCGAAAACCTAAATGGAAAATATCTAAAAATTGACATTTATTCAGAAAGAGGAGTATACTTAGGTGCTAAATACTATGATATAACTAATTTATTAAGAGAAGAAACACAAGATTTCGAATTATATTTTAAAACAGAATATGCAAAATACTATAAAGTAAGCCTTGTTGACGAAAAAGAGACAAAGGATGACTTAGATCAGAAAATTGAATTTATTGCAAAAGATCTAAGTAAACCAGAAATAATAGTTGCAACCATTATAACCTTACTAATATTTTGGTAAAAAGAAATTTTAAGTGTTTCCACTAAATGACTTGACAGTTTACAATAATAAAGTTAAAATATAATAGGTAGAAAAAAATATATGAAAAAATACATATATATATTTTATTCGAACATTGAAAATTAAATAAGAAAGAGGTGTAAGATAATGAATATACTAATCATTATCGCCGCTATCTTAATCTCATTTGCAATTGGAGTGCCAGTAGGAATGATATACAGAAAAAAAATTGCAGAGTCTAAAATTCAAGGAGCAGAAAACGAAGCTAAAAGATTAATTGATTTAGCAAAAATAGAAGCAGAAAATCTAAAAAAAGCAGAAATTTTTAAAGCAAAAGAAGAAATAATGAATAGTAGAAAAGAATTAGATCAAGAGATTAAAGAAAGAAGAGGCGAAATCCAAAAACAAGAAACAAGGTTAATTCAAAAAGAAGAAAATTTAGAAAGAAGATCAGAAAACTTTGAGAAAAAGGAACAAGAAATTGAAAAAGAACATCAAAAAATTGAACAACAAAAACAAGAAGTTGAAAAATTATATGATCAAGAAATTGTAGAGCTTCAGAAAATTGCAGCTCTAACAACAGAAGAAGCTAAACAAAGGCTATTATCAGAATTGGACAAAGAGTTAACAGCTGAAAAGGCAGCAATAATCAGAGACCAAGAACAAAAAGTAAAAGAGAATGCAATAAAAAATGCAAAAGAATTATTAGCCTATGCAGTTCAAAAATGTGCAGCAGATCATTCTCAAGAAACAACAGTATCAATAGTAGCACTTCCAAATGACGAGATGAAAGGAAGAATAATTGGTAGAGAAGGAAGAAATATAAGAGCCTTAGAAACCTTAACAGGAATTGACTTAATTATTGATGATACACCAGAAGCAGTAGTACTTTCAGGCTTTGATCCTTTACGAAGAGAAGTAGCAAAAATAGCCTTAGAAAAACTAATTGATGATGGAAGAATTCATCCTTCAAAAATTGAAGAAATGGTAGAAAAAGCAAAAGAAGAAGTAGATACAACCATTAAAGAAGAAGGAGAAAGAGCAGTTCTTGAAAGTGGAGTAATAGGACTTCATCCAGACTTAGTTAAATTAATAGGAAAACTAAAATATAGGACAAGTTATGGACAAAACGTATTAAACCATTCGATCGAAGTTTCAAATTTAGCTAGAATAATGGCAGAAGAGCTTGGATTAGATCCAAAACTTGCAAGAAGAGCTGGTTTATTACATGATATTGGAAAAGCTTTAGATCACGATATGGAGGGAACACATGTTGAAATAGGTGTAGATATTCTAAAAAAATACAAAGAAAATCCATTAGTAATAAATGCTGTTGAAGCACACCATGGAGATGTAGAGCCACAAACCTTAGAAGCTGTTTTAATTCAAGCAGCTGATGCAATATCTGCCTCAAGACCAGGAGCAAGAAGAGAAACCTTAGAAGCATACATTAAAAGACTACAGAACCTTGAAGAAATAGCAGATTCCTTTGAAGGGGTGGAGAAATCTTTTGCAATTCAAGCTGGTCGTGAAGTAAGAATTATTGTAAAACCAGAAAAAATTTCAGATGATCAGATGACCATATTGGCAAGAGACGTAGCAAAAAAAGTAGAAAATGAAATGGATTATCCAGGTCAAATAAAAATTAATATAATCAGAGAAACAAGAGTATCAGATTATGCAAAATAAAAGTAAAAAGAGGCTGTAAAAAAGGTTAAGTTTAAAAGTAAATTCTAGTTTGAATTCTAAGACCAAAAGCTAGCTTTCAGTAATTATGGAAAATTATGATAATAGCAAAAAACACAAAAAATTTAAAATTAAAAGTAGAAATTTAGTCTGTCCAAGATTAAATTCTACTTTTTATTGTTTTATCTTATATATTTTAATTATTTTTAATGAAAACTTATTTTATAATACTCAAAATAGTATGATAGAATTTTTTGAGAAACTAAAAGAAATCCAAAAAAGGAAGGATATAATAATATATGAAATTCAAATATATATTTTTTGATTGGGGATATACTCTAATTAGTAAATTTAATAAGGTAGATGATAAAATACATGAAATATTAGAGAAATATAATTTAAAAATCGAGTAGAGAATAAATAAATATTCTCTATTCGATTTTATAAAATATGTAATAGCTTTATAGTATACTTGTAAGGCAATCCCTTAAAATTTTAATTATTTGTTTGTATTTATAAAAATCTACTCGCTCCCAAAGGATTATAATTATTTATTATTTTCGTTGCCCCATTCTCAAAATTCTATAGAAAAGTTTTCTAACTTTTTTAAGAATTTTGGAACGGTTACCCCGGAGTCACTCAAAAATAAATAATTATAATTCTTCTCACGCTATTCTTAATTAAATACAAACAAATAAATAATTAAAATTTTAAACGATTGCCTTAGTATACTTGCTTAAATAGAAAAAATATAGTAGTATAATACAGAAGAAGGAAGTGATAAAAATTGAATATTTTAGCAATAGGAGATTTAATAGGAACAGTAGGAATTAACGAATTAAAAAAGAGATTACCTCAAATAAGGCAAAAAGAAAAAATAGACTTTGTAATAGTAAATGGAGAAAACTCAGCAGAGGGAATGGGAATAACAGAAAATAATTTTAAAGACATATTATCACAAAATATAGACGTTATTACAATGGGAAATCATACATGGGGAAAAAAAGATATCTTTAAATTTATTGACCACCCAAAGCTAATACGACCAGCAAATTACCCAGAAGGTGTTGTAGGAAAAGGCTATAATATTTACACATGGAATAATAAAAAAATAGCAGTAATAAATTTAATAGGAAGAGTAGATATAAACATTTTATCAGAAAACCCCTTTATAATAGCTAAAGAAATTATACAAAAAATAGAAAAGAAAGTAGAAATAATAATTGTAGACTTCCATGCAGAAGCAACAGCAGAAAAAATAGCAATGGGACATTACTTAGATGGAAAAGTGACTGCAATCTTTGGGACACATACACATGTGCAAACAGCAGATGAAAAAATATTACCAAAGGGAACAGCTTATATAACAGATATAGGAATGACTGGACCAAAGAATTCTGTAATTGGAATGGACATACAAGCATCTATTAAGAGATTTGAAACAACCTTACCAGAAAGATATAAAATAGCTACTGGAGAGTGTATTTTAAATGGTGTTATTTTTGAGATTAATGAGCAAACTAATAAAGTAACAAGTATTAAAAGGATATAACACGCAAAAAAGCTTTTGTCGAAAATAAAATTTTATTGCGATGAAAATTGATTATTATTTTGATAAAACACTTTACATTAATTTCCAAATAATGTAAAATTGAAAATGTAAAAGTTGCAACAAAAAATAAAATTTATAGGAGGCAAAAGAAAATGGAAATTTTAAAAATTTCATCAAAATCAAATCCTAATTCAGTAGCAGGAGCAATAGCTGGATTAGTAAAAGAATCAAATAAGGCAGAAATGCAAGCAATTGGAGCAGGAGCATTAAATCAAGCAGTAAAGGCTGTAGCTATAGCAAGAGGTTTTGTAGCACCAGCAGGAGTAGATTTAGTTTGTATCCCAGCCTTTGCAGAGGTAGAAGTAGAGGGAGAAGATAGAACTGGTATAAAATTAATTGTAGAGTCAAGAGTTTAATAATATTAAATAAAATAAAGCAGACTGTTATCGCAGTCTGTTTTTGTATGGAATAATATCTATCTATCTATTTATTAAATCTTAAAAGTAATAAATTTATATTTTTAAGCAATTGCTAGAAATTACTTGAAATTTTTACAAAATTAATATATTATATCAAAAGTAGAGGTGAAGTATGAAATCTAATTGGTTTAAATATATATTTATATTTTTTATAATTGCAATATTACTATTTTCAATATTTAAAATAAAAAAAGACGAAAAGATACAACAAGAAGAACAACAACAAACCACTAGTTTAGAAGAAGAAAAAATAAAAGAATTAAAATTAGGAATTGCAGAATTAGACACAATAAATCCAATCTTGAGTAATAATAAAAATGTACAAGACATATCAAAATTAATATATGAACCCTTAGTAAATTTAACATCAGATTTTAAAGCAGAACCATGTTTAGCAAAAGAATGGGCTAAGCAAAGTGACAACTCATATCTAATTAAATTAAGAGAAAATGTAAAATGGTCAAGTGGACAAACCTTTACATCAGATGATGTAAAATTCACTTTGGATAGGCTAAAAGAAATACAATCTGTTTATTCTTATAATGTTCAATATGTTATAGGAGTAGATATAATAGATGATTTCACAGTAAAAATTATTTTAGATAGAGAAGTACCATTTTTTGAATATTACTTAACCTTTCCAATTTTATCGAAAGAATATTATGAAACAGAAGATTTTGTAAACACAGAAAAAAATACAAAACCAACAGGTACTGGAAAATATAAAATAACAGAAGTTCAACCATCCTATATTTTACTAGAGAAAAATGGAATGTGGTGGAATAAAGAAACAAAATTAACAATAGAAAAGATTATAGTAAATTTATATTCATCAGTAGGAGAACTATATAATAGTTTTAAAATTGGAAATTTAGATGTAATAAGTACAGACAATGAAAAAATTCAAGACTATATAGGCACAATAGGATATAATCCAAAAGAAATAAAAGGAAGAAATCATACCTTTTTAGCATTAAATACTGAAAACTATTTTTTAGGAAAGCAAGAAATTAGAAAAGCAATAGCATATTCAATAGATAAAGAAAATATAGTATCAAGTATATTTAGCAATAAGAGCTATACAAGTAGTTTTCCGTTAGACTATGGCAGTTGGTTATCACAAAATCAAGGCTCAAGTTCAGGATATAATGTAGAACAAGCAAAACAAATATTGGTTGAAAATGGCTGGAGTTATAAAAATCATTATTGGCAAAAGACTGAAAATAGAAAAACGGAAAAAATAACCTTAAATTTATTAGTAAAAGCAAGTGATCAATCAAAAGTAGCAGTTGCACAAAATATAAAAGAACAATTAGAAAATCAAGGAATAAGAATTAATATAATACAAGCATCAGATGAAAATTATAATAATGCTATTAAGGCTAGAATTTTTGACCTTGCCTTAACTAGTATGTCAGTTTCATTAAGTCCAAGTTTAGATACTTTTTTTGGAGAAAATAATCTATCAAAATACTCAAATGAAGAAGTAACTAATATCATGAAGGAAATAAAAAACACAACAGATGAAAACAATTTAAAGGAAAAATACCAAAGATTAGCAGAAATATACAAATCAGATATTCCATATATAAGTTTATACACTAATAAATATACTGTAGCCTATAATTCAGCATTAATAGGGGATCTATCACCAAGTTGGTTTTCACCATTTTATGGAATAGAAAGTTGGTATAAATAAAAAGACTTGACAAAACGAAAATTTGTATTATAATAACAATATCAAACAAAAGTTCAAAGAAATTTAAGGAGGAAAAGATGGGAGAAAATACAGAAAAAAAGAAAGCACTAGAAATGGCAATGAGCCAAATAGAAAAACAATTTGGAAAAGGCTCTGTAATGAAATTAGGAGAATTTAAAGCAATGGAAATAGAAGCAATACCAACAGGAGCTTTAAGTTTAGATATAGCTTTAGGAATAGGAGGGGTACCTAGAGGAAGAATTATAGAAGTATATGGACCAGAATCATCAGGAAAAACAACACTAGCCTTACATGTAATTGCAGAAGCACAAAAATTAGGAGGAGAAGCAGCCTTTATAGATGCAGAACATGCATTAGACCCAATATATGCAAAAAAATTAGGAGTAGATATAGACAATTTAATAGTATCACAACCAGATACAGGAGAACAAG
>CAMXQV010000011.1 GCA_947245515.1 uncultured Clostridium sp.
CTGAAGTTCCTGCTGATGTTCCATCTGATACTGGTCTTTGCCATCCAACGTCTTGTACATGTGCTTCATAGGTTACTCCAACTTTATTAGAAGTTTCTGTATTATTAGCTGTTACTGTAACCTTACATTTTGCACTATATCCTCCATCAGATGTTTTTACTGTAATTACTGCATTTCCAGGTTTTATTGCTTTTACTACTCCTGTGCTTGAAACAGTTACAATTTTTGTATCGCTACTTGTAAAGCTATATTTCTTATTTGTAGCATTTGTTGGTTGTACTGTAGCTACTAAAGTACTACTGTTTCCTACTTTTAAATCTAAAGAACTCTTATTTAAGGTAATACCTTTAACTTTTATAATTGGAACATTTTTTACAGTAGTAAAAGCTTTTATACAAAAATTAGATGCTTTATAGTTTTCTGATAAATCTTTCCATGTCTTTCCATCTGATGAATAGAAAGATTGCCCTACCTGACTTTTAGCTGTGTCCCAAAAATTACTTCCCATATTATTAGCTTTATAATTACATTCCATTGGAATATTTACACTTCCATCAAGTGCTATATATTTTGCAGCAACTACAAATTGTTTTCCTGTTATTTCTAATGGACTACTTAATTTTATAGTATGATATCCTATGTCTAGTTCATTACAAGTTTTTATCTGCTTTAATGTTGATTTATTATCATTTGTAACATTTGCATATATAATTACAGATGATTTCTCAGGTACATATATACTTATTTCATTTAAATATTCTTTTTTGTCCACTGCTGTTTCTTTTTTATTATAAACATTTGCCATATAAGCACTATTTAAACTATTATAACCTTTTCTTAAAGTAACACTATTACTGTATCCTAATTCATCATATTGATAAATATTATTGTAATCAATATTAGATGATTTTTTAATTCCTATTGTACTTCTCTCAATTAGAACATCATCATAAGATACGTACATATATCCTTTATCATATAAAGAACTTCCATGAGAATTTAATATTATATATGCACCATTATGTTTAGGTTTTTTACTGCTATTAAAATTAGATGCTGGATAATTATCATCCCAACCAACTATAGTTATTGCATGATTTGGTACTACCTTATCATTATCACAATAGTAATTTTTCATTGTTCTTATATTATTTGTGTCAAAATATTGTGTTCCATTTACATAGGTATATGAACTAATTCCTCCATATTTTTTTATTTGTTCTTTAATTTGATTTCTTATAATTTGTGCTTCCGTATTTGTATATTGTTTTGTGCTTCCATTATAATAAATTATATCATTATTTACAACTTTTTTATATAAGGAAGGCATTTGAATATATTCTTCTACTTTATTATTTACTTTCTTTCCTTTTATACTTGATAAATTAATTCTATTTTTGTCATCATTTACAAAAGGCATTTGGCTTTCTAATACAGGTCCATAACCAGCTGTACAATAGTTTAAGCCTAAGTAACAGTTTCCACCAATTCCAATTTCTCTATTATATCCTAAAATGTTTCTTCCATCTTTAAAGGTTAAACTTGTTGTATAATCTATATGCCTTGGAGATAATAGTGTGAAACTTCTTGTTTTTCCTATTTTTTGTAAATTCGTTGATATTAAATTTGTTGTTGTAAAAGCCCAACATTCTCCTGTGTTCTTTTGATCTCTAACTATTAATTCTATTTCATTTTTTAAAGAATATTTTGCTGGTAAAGTTGATGCTTTTAATTTTGCATTTAAATTGTCTTCCTTACTATTATTTATATTTAAATCTACTGAGAATGGTAAAGGTTGTATATAATTTTTCTTTTCCTTTTGTGGTAAACTTTCCCACCTTTTATAATCTTCTGTTAAGGTATTGCTTTGAATTTCTATATCATCCTTTGCATATTTATTACATGCCATTAATATAATTGTAATAAATATAAATATAGATATGTATACTTTGCTATTAGATTTCATTTTTTCCCCCTTTTATTTTATTTTTTCTTCTAAGATTATAGTATATTTTGCTCTAAAATACAAGTATAATTTTTAAATTATGGAGGCTTATATGAGAAAAAAAATTTTAGTATCTGGCTGTAATGGCCATATGGGTAAATTAATTGTGAAAGCCATAAATGCTACTGCAAATATGTTTGTAGTTTCTGGATTTGATAATTCTATTGGAACTGAAAAATATCCTATATATTCTAATATAAATCTCTTATATAGTAAATGTCAAAACGAATTATTGCCAGATGCCATAATTGATTTTTCATCTCCTAAAGCAACTCAAGAAATTGCAAAATTTGCTTTTGATAATAAAATTCCGATTGTAATTGCAACAACTGGATTAACTACTGAAGATATTATGACCTTAAAGGATTTTTCAAATTGTATACCTATTTTTCAAACTTATAATATGTCTTATGGAATTGCAATTTTGAAAAAAGTTCTTAAAATAGTATCTAAACAACTTTGTGATAGTGATATAGAAATTATTGAAACTCATCATAATAGAAAAAAAGACTGCCCTAGTGGAACTGCAAAAATGCTTGCTAACACAATTAATCAAGTTTATGATAATACTAAAAGGATTGTTTATGGACATGAAGGTTTAAGAGAAAAACATGAAATTGGTATTTCTTCTATTCGTGGCGGAAATATTGCTGGAGAACATATTGTTCAATTCTTTAGTGATTGTGAAACTATTGAATTTAAACATGTTGCATATTCTCGTGAAGTTTTTGTTAATGGTGCTATACAGGCTTTAAAGTTTCTTTTAACAAAAAAAACTGGATTTTATGATATGGAAGATTTAATAAATTCAAATTTTCTAAAACAATAGTAAAGCTGTTAAGTTAAAATTTTCTCAAAGCTCTTTAAATAAATATTTCAAAAACTCAACAGCTTTTTTATATATTATTTTTACAAATTCTTTCTTCTTAATTGTCCACAAGCAGCATCAATATCAGAACCTAACTCTCTTCTAATAGTTGCAACAATTCCATGTTCATTTAAGAAATCTCTAAACCTAATAATATTATCTTTGGAACTTTTAACAAAAGTTCCATTATCTATTTTATTAATAGGAATCAAATTAACATGGCATAACATACCTTTTAACAAACCTACTAATTCTTTTGCATCCTCAAGATAATCATTATTACCTTTTGCTAAAGCATATTCAAAAGAAATTCTCCTATTAGTAGTTTTTATATATGCTTTACATGCTTTAATTAGTTCTTCAATTGGATAACTATTATTTATAGGCATCATACTACTTCTCTTTTCGTTATTTGTTGCATGTAAAGAAATTGATAAAGTACCTTGTATGTTTTCTTCTGCCAATTTATATATTTTAGGCACCAAACCACTAGTAGAAATACTTATATGTCTAGCTCCTATATTTATTCCTTTAGGATTATTAATAACTCTAATTGCATTTACAACGTTGTCATAATTATCCAAGGGTTCACCTATTCCCATAAAAACTACATTCGAAATCTTAATACCTGTATCCTGTTCCACTGCTAATAATTGTTCAACAATTTCTCCACTGCTCAAATTCCTTATAAAATTTATACCTGTTGAAGCACAAAATTTACATCCCATTTTACAACCAATTTGTGAGGATACACATATACTATAACCATGATGATAACTCATTAATACTGTCTCAATTGCATTTCCATCAAGAACATCAAATAAATATTTTATTGTTCCATCTTTTGATTCTTGCTTTTTTAAAATATTAAAGTTACAAATATTATAGTTTTCATCAAGCTTTTTTCTTAAATCTATAGATAAATTTGTCATTTCTTCAAAGCTTTTTACCTTTTCTTGATATAACCATTTAAAGATTTGCTCTGCTCTGAATGGCTTTTCTCCTAATTGTTCTAATTCTTTTTTTAATTCTTCTAAGTCATAATCTTTTATGTTTTTCATTTTTTAATCTCCTTCTGTCTTTTTTATTACATATGAAAATTCCTAATAATAGCATCTTTTATATCTTTATAGCTTAAACTTAAACTAATTACCAAATTAGCAATTGATATAACTATCGCTATTTGATTTAAAAGATTATTTGAAATTTTTCCTTCTAAAATTAATAAAATTGGAAGCAAACTTATACCTACTATAAATAATTGATATATAGCATATTTAATATATTTTTTGTAACTTATTATCGTTAATATTAACATTGTAATATTTGCAACTATTAGAATTATCGGAAATCCTAAATTTATAGACCAACCTTTAAAGCCTATTTTATAATCAATATATATTATAATAACTGAAATTGCTATTGTCTGTAGCAAAATATGTCCTGCTAAATTAATACCTCTTTTTATTGAAAATAAAACTACAATCCAAGTATATATCATTCCTAAATTAACAAAAGCTGCCCAAGGTATATTGGGAGTAGTTAATCTATTTATTGTTATCATTATAATTGCAAAAATTATAGAAAGGCTTAATAAACTATATATAATTTTTGCACTTTTTTTACTATTTAATTTCTGTGGATATATCATCTAAAACACCATTACTTTCTATATTAACCTTTATATTTCTATTAGTAAGAAATTTGTAAAATTCTCTTTCTATACTATTATCATCAAGTATTGATGTAAAGGTAAAGACCATTTTATTTTCAAAAGAACAACTTGAACATTTTATTTTTTCTACTGGCTCTGGAGCAATTAACATTAAAAAATAATCTATATATTTTTTATAATCACCTATTATACCTATCCTTCCAATATTTGAATAGGTAATTGTAGTATACTTTCTAATTATTATATAACTAATTCTTACTAATATATTTTTTAAAATTAGAGGAACAACTTTTATAAAAAAATTGCTTCCTATTTTTACATTAGTAGACATAGTTTTAATTATTTCCTCTTCTTTCAGTCTTTCTTCAAATTCTTCTTTTACAAATTTTAACATTTTTTCAAAGGTATCAATTTCTGTGTTATGCATATCAGCAACTAAAGTGATATAGGAAAAAAAGTTTGACATTGTATTTGATGGAAAGTATTTTTTTAAATTTACTGGTATACATATTTTAATTGGCTTTTTTCCTTTATATTTGATATAATTTTGGTTGTATATTGCATACATTAACACTGCTGTTAAATATTGAGTTATTGTTGCATTATTTTTCTTACTCTCTTCTTTTAATTGCTCTAAATCAATTATTTCATGTATTACACTTATTGCTCCTAGTTTTATCTTTTTTCCTTTTAACTCATAGGCTATTTTTCCAGATGCATTTGATTTAGCTTTTTTATCATAATTTTTTATGTAACTGTCTTCTATACTATATTCAAGTTTTCTTAGTTGCCTATTTTCTGTCTTTAAAGCTTCTTTGTGTATTAATTCTAAATAGGTATATACAATCTCTCTAAAAAAGGTTGTTCCACTATTCCCATCTGTTAAAGCATGAAATATATCTATGTTTATTTTATTTTTGAAATAGGTTACTTTAAATAAATATCCATTATTGGTTTTTGGATCTATATATTTACATGGATAGTCTCTTTCTTCTTCTACAATTGGCTCTTTTGTATTATGTTCTAAATAGTACCAGAAAAATCCTGATTTCATCTTAACTTTAAAAAATTTATACCTTTCTAAAGTTTGTATTACTGCTTCCTTCAGATTCTCTGGTTGAACTTCCTCTTTTAATAAAACTGATAATCTAAATACTGTGCTATATCTTTTTCCAGCTGACATAGGAAATATTTTGGCTGAATTATCTAATCTTCTCCATGTTAATTTATTTTTTTTATTTTTCTTCATTTTTTAACCTTTCTATATTCTCTTCTTTGATTATATATTCTTTAATAAAATATTGCAAATTTATAATTTCAATATTTTCAAGCTTTTCTATTATTTTTTTGTTTATATTTAATAGATTATGAATAGCGCTAGAAGGGTTATATTTCTTTATTTTTGAATGACTCCGGGGTAACCGTTCAAAAATTCTTAGAAAAGTTTAAGAAACTTTTCTTTAGAATTTTTAGAATGGGGCAGTGAAAACAATAAATAAATATAACCCTTTGGGAGCGAGTAGAAGAACATAAAAATAAACAAAAAATAACCGAAAAACTTGAAAATATTAACTTATAATTAATTGTTTATTAATTCGATTAAATCCTTATAGCCTTTTTCAATAACTTCCTTTTCGCAATCTTTATCAATAAGCCATATATGACTTGCATTCTGATATTCTCTTATATCTACTTTTACATCTACCTCTTTTGCTCTCTTTTCTAATTCATAAACATCAGGATTTAAAATATCCTTTGTACCTGTAAAAATAATTATATCTTTTAAATTTGATAATTCTCCATCAATAGGATTTACTAAATAGCTATCATCTCCACCTTCTCCAGCATATGCCATACCTGATATCTTTAAAGCTTCTTTATTTAACTTTTTATCTCTCTTTTGTACTATTTCAATCTCTGAATTATTAAGCCTTACGTCTAACCAAGGAGAAATCAATATTGTCTTATTAGGTAATTTATAATCACTATATTGTGATATTTTCTCCAATAAAGCTAAACTTAATCCACCTCCAGCAGAATCTCCCATTATTATAAATTCCTTATTACTATCTATTTTATCTTCTATTTCTTTATATAATGGAATAACCATATTAAATACATCTTTATAGTTATGCTTTGGTGTTAATGGATAATCTGGCATTATTACTGTTGCACCTGTATCTTTAACTATATCTTCTATAAATTTCCAATGTTGTTTTGTCGCTTCTGCCATATATGCTCCCCCATGGAAATATAATATTATTTTATTTGTTTGCTCTTTTTCTTTTGGTGTTACAATAAATATTTTTCTATCCATATATTTTTTTATTTGCAAATTCATTGTTTTTGATAGGTTTCTTGGTTCCTTTGTTTCTATATCTACTGTCATAAAATATACAATTACTGCTATTATCATTAGTAAAGTAATTAGTAAAATTCCGAGTTATTACTTTAAGTAATATCTTTTTCATAACCTTTCCCTCATTATTTATTTTTTTGTTATTTTATCATATTTTTAAATAATTATAAAGGTCTTGTTATTAATCTTAATATATTTTTAATAGATTGTAGCTTTTATACAATAGGAAAGTATAACTTTCCTATTGTATAAAAAAAATGAAAGATCATTTTTATCCTCCATTTTTCCTTATAGATATTTTATTCTTTGATTATTTTTTCTAACGTATCTTTTAAAACCTCTTCTCTATCTTTTGATGTGTCCCATTATTAAAATATTTTTATTGATCATCCAAATAATCCCCTTTTCTTAATAGGTGGTTGTTCATTCATAGTATTTGCTAATTTAACTAATAACTCTCTCTGTTCTTTAGTTAATTTCTTTGGAGTCTGAACAATAACAGTGAAAATAAAATCTCCAACAGAACTAGAATTTATGGACCTAAAGCCCTTATTTCTAATAGTAAATTTAGTACCCGTTTGTGTTCCATCTGGAATTTTAAACTTTTCCTTAGTTCCATCAACCATTGGAATTTCTAAGTCTGCGCCCAAAGTTGCTTGTGTAATAGTAATTGGAACATCACACAATACATTATTTCCATTTCTAGTATAAATGCTATGTCTCTTAATTTTTACAGTAATATATAAGTCTCCTTTTGGTCCACCCTTTTCTCCTGGTTCACCTTCTGCTCTTAATACTACTGTTTGATTATCATCAATACCTGCTGGTATTTTTACTTTTATTTTTGGTTGTTTTCTTACTTTTCCTCTTCCATGACATGTTTCACATGGTTCTTGTATTATTTCACCTGTTCCATGACATACTGAACAAGTTCTAGTAGTTTGCATTTGACCGAAGTATTGTATTTTGCACCTGTTTTACCTGACCAGTTCCATTACAAGTTGTACATTTTATTGGAGATGTTCCAGGTTTTGCACCTGTTCCATGGCATGTTTCACATTCGTCATCTCTTGTTATTACAATTTCCTTTTCTACACCTAAAAATGCTTGTTCAAGTGTTATATCTATATGTACATTTAAATCTGAACCTTTTCTAGGTCCATTTTGACGTCTTGAAGTTTTACCCCCAAAACCTCCACCAAAAAATGAAGAAAAAATGTCTCCTAAATCACCAAAATCGCCAAATCCATCAAAACCAGAGGTACTGTAAGAATAGTAACCATTTTGACCTCCAAAAGGTCCTCCATTTCCACCAAAACCTTGTGGCCCATCTGGTCCAAATTGGTCATACATCTTTCTTTTTTGTGAGTCAGATAATATTTCATATGCTTCATTTACTTCTTTAAATTTTTTCTCTGCCTCTGCTTTATTATCTGGGTTTGCATCTGGGTGATATTTTTTTGCAAGCTTACGATAAGCCTTTTTTAACTCATCATCTGTTGCATTTTTACTTACACCTAATACTTCATAATAATCTCTCTTGCTTGCCATATTATCCTCCTATTAAAATGTCTTTTTGTTATACTTTTCTTTATTATCTTTTTCATAATTTCTTTTCATATTTACTCTGTGCTTGTCGATATAAGCTTTAGAATATTCTTCTGGAGTAATTTCTAATCTATTTAAAATCTCAATATAATAATTTTGTACATCAGTTATTTCTTCTAAAAATCTTCCTCTAACTTCTTTGTTTTGCATAATCTGATTTATTCCTTTTTTCTTTATTATAGAAACACATTCTCCTAATTCTTCAATCATATATAACATATGACTTTTTGCAGCTTGAGGATTCATATCGTTCCATTTTTCTTTATTTTGTTCATATAATTCTAATTGCATTTCTTTCATTTCTGATATACTTAAATCTTTTTCTGACATTTCTTTCTCCTATTTTTTCTATATTTATATACTACAATTATATACATTGATTTACAGGCAGGTAATATTCTTCCTGCCTGCATTTAAGCTTTTAATTATTTATTGTCATCTTCTACTTTATAGTCTGCATCATATACATTTCCGTTTTCATCTGTTTTTGGTCCTTCTCCAGCTGAAGCATTTGCATCTGCTCCTTGTGCTCCATTTGGATTTGCATTTTTATAAAGTTGTTCTGACATATCATAAAATACTTTTGTTAGCTTCTCTGTTGCTTCTTTTATTTTTTCAGTATCATTAGTTTCAAGTGCTTTTTTAGTGTTATCTATTTCTGTTTCAACTTTTGCTTTTTCTTCTCCACTAATTTTATCTCCTAAATCTGATAAAGTTTTCTCACTATTGTATATTAAACTTTCTGCATTATTTTTAACTTCAATTTCTTCTTTTTTCTTTTTATCTTCTTCTGCATGTGCTTCTGCATCTTTTACAGCTTTATCTATATCTTCATCTGTTAAGTTTGTTGAAGCAGTAATTGATACATCTTGGCTATTTCCTGTTGCCATATCTTTTGCTGATACATGCACAATACCATTTGCATCTATATCAAAGGTAACTTCAATTTGTGGTATACCTCTTGGTGCAGCTGGAATTCCTGTTAATTGGAATCTTCCTAGAGTTTTATTATAAGTTGCCATTTCTCTTTCACCTTGTAAAACGTGAACTTCTACTGATGTTTGACCATCTGCTGCTGTAGAGAATATTTGTGATTTTTTAGTTGGTATTGTTGTATTTCTTTCAATTAATTTTGTAAATACTCCTCCATAAGTTTCAATTCCTAGTGATAATGGTGTAACATCTAATAATACTAAGTCTTTAACATCTCCTGATAAAACACCACCTTGTATAGCTGCTCCAATTGCAACGCATTCATCTGGGTTAATTCCTTTATCTGGTTCTTTACCTGTGATTCTTTTTACAACTTCTTGTACAGCTGGTACTCTTGTAGATCCTCCAACTAACAATACTTTATGAATATCACTTGAAGATAATCCTGCATCTTTTAAGGCTTGGTTAACTGGTCCTGCAGTTGCTTCAACTAAATCATGAATTAATTCTTCAAATTTAGATTTTGTTAAAGTTATATCTAAATGTTTTGGTCCTGTTGCATCTGCTGTGATAAATGGTAAATTAATTTGTGTTTGTTGTACACCTGATAATTCAATTTTTGCTTTTTCTGCTGCTTCTTTTAATCTTTGCATTGCCATTTTATCTGTTTTTAAATCTATTCCATTTGATTTCTTAAATTCGTCTACTAGGTATTCAATAATTGCATTATCAAAGTCATCTCCTCCTAAGTGTGTATTACCACTTGTAGATAGAACTTCAAATACACCATCACCAATATCTAATATAGAAACATCAAAAGTTCCTCCACCTAAATCGTAAATTAATATTTTTTGATCTTGTTCTTTATCCATTCCATAAGCAAGTGCTGCTGCTGTTGGTTCATTTATAATTCTTAAAACTTCTAGACCTGCAATTTTACCAGCATCTTTTGTTGCTTGTCTTTGACTATCATTAAAATAAGCTGGTACTGTAATAACTGCTTGAGTTACTTTTTGTCCTAAATAATTTTCTGCATCTGATTTTAGTTTTTGTAAAACCATAGCTGAAATTTCTTGTGGCGTAAATTTATCTCCTTCAATACTAACTTTATCAGCTGTTCCCATTTTTCTTTTGATTGAAATAACAGTATTATCTGGATTTGTAACTGCTTGACGTTTTGCAATTTGACCTACTAGTCTTTCTCCATTTTTAGAAAAAGCAACTACTGATGGAGTAGTTCTATTACCTTCTGCATTTGGTATAACTACTGGCTCTCCACCTTCCATAACTGCTACACACGAATTTGTTGTTCCTAAGTCAATTCCTATTATTTTTCCCATTTAAATATCCTCCCTTTTGATGATTTTGGGGACGGAGGAAAAAATCATCCTTATTATAATTTATCTATACTTAAATTTATATCCTTTTTTCCTAAGTGATGATTTTTTCCTCCGTCCCCAAAATCATCACTTATTTAAATTTAATAACTTTTTAAAGCTTTTTATGAATTTGTTCTATTACTTTTTTATTTGTATTCATAAATTCTTCCGTAACTTTGCTTAAAAATTCTTCTTTTGTCATTTCTGCTAATCTTCTATTTGAGAATTCTTTATATCCTAATTCTTCTCCTAACCAATTTGGCTTTTTAAAAGTGTTTGCCATTTCAAGGTTTGGAAATTCTATTTCTGCTGTTAAGAGTCCTTCTAAATATCCATAATATACATCTATTTCTACTTTTAATTCTTGTTCAATAGGTATAATTAGTCTTGTTTTGTTTATTATATTACTTAGTTTCTTTTTCTTTAATTCGTTATATTCTTCTTCTGTAATTTCGTTTTCTACTTCATATTTTCTTCCAATTTGATAATTATTTGTGTACTCAATATCTCCCTTAGTTTTTACAGTGTATATATATTGTCTTGTTCCTTCTTTTGGTTTTATTATTTTTCTTACTCTTAAATTTGTAAAGTTATCTCTATAAAGATATACTTGCTCTATTTCAAGTATTTTGTCTATTTTAAGTTCTTCTGGAAATTGTTTTATAGTATATTTTCTTTCTATTTCTTGTTTCATAATATTCCTTCTTTTTTAATTGGCAACTACTACCATGCTATGTCTTATTACTCTGTTACCTATTTTATATCCTTTTCTATATTCTTGAGCTATTTCTTGTACTCCTAAGTTTTCATCTTGTATACTGCTGACTGCTTCATGTAATTCTGGGTCAAAGGTTTCTCCTATTGTTTTTATTTCTGTTACTCCTTTTGATGCTAATACGTCTTTAAATTGTTTTAATACAAGTTCTATACCTTTTTTATATTCTGTGTCTTCTGTTTGTATTTTTGATGCATTTTCTAAATTATCTAAAACTGGCAGTATTACTTCTATTACGTCTGATAGTATTGTATTGTATAAGCCTTCTCTTTCTTTTCCGCTTCTTTTTTTAAAGTTTTCGAATTCTGCTAATATTCTTTTATATCTGTCTTCAAGTTCATCATATTCTTGTTTTGGTACTACTTCTTTTATTTTTTTTTCTTCTTCTTTTACCTCTGTTTGATTTTCTAATATTTCTTCTTTTTCTTGGTTATTGTTTTCTGCCATTTTATCCCTCTCTTTCTTTTATTTCATATCTTTTAGTTTTTTATTAATGTATTTCATTACTGATACTACTTTTGAATAGTCCATTCTTTTTGGTCCTATTATTCCTATTGTTCCTAAGTCTTTTCCATTTACTTTATGTTTGAAGGTTATTACGCTGAAGTCTTTTAGTTCTTCTTTTTCGTTTTCTTCACCTATATATATGTTTATGTCTTCTGCAAATCCTGAGTTTAACATATCTGCTACTACTTCTTTTGTGTCTAATATATTTATGAAGTTTTTTGCAACCTCTAAACTATTAAATTCTGGTAAATCAAAGGATTTATTTGTTCCCTCTAAGTGTATTTGACTTTCTTCTAGTACTTTTTTTAGTTGCTCTATTACTGGCTTTATTACATTTATACTATAGGTCATTTCGTCATATAAGTATTCCTCTAATGGTCTATCTATTGTTTCTATTGGTTGACCTTTTAATTTGTTATTGAACATGTAATTCATGGTTTCTATTTGTTTATGATTTACGTCTTCATCAAATTTGATTATTGTTTCTTTTACTAAGCCTGTGTCTGTTAGTATTACTGCCATCATCATTCTTGTTCCTAGTAATACAAATTTGATGTCTTCTATTAATTGACTTGTTGTTTTTGGTCCGATTGATACTGTTGTATAATGTGTTACTTCTGATATTGTGTTTGCAGTTATTTTTGTTAGGTCTTCTATTTCGTTTACTTTTGTTTCCAATTTTGAACTTATATATTTTATTTCTTCTATACTTATGTCTTTGTCATTTAGTAATTCATCTACATAGTATCTATATCCTTTTTCTGATGGTATTCTTCCACTTGATGTGTGTGTTTTGTCTAAAAATCCATCTTTTTCTAAGTCTGCCATTTCGTTTCTTATTGTTGCACTACTACATTCTAAGTTTTCATGTTTTGTTAGGGCATTTGAACTTACTGGCTCTGCTGTGTTAATATATTCTTCTACTATTGCTTGTAGTACTTTCTTTTTTCTATCGTCTAACAATTTTTTCAC
The DNA here is from genome assembly GCA_947245515.1 of uncultured Clostridium sp. GTDB lineage: Bacteria > Bacillota > Clostridia > TANB77 > CAG-508 > CAG-269. The sequence goes on from CAMXQV010000011.1 coordinate 13,082, forward strand.
CTCTTTAGTTTTAATTGTTAGTTTTTTAGCACTCTTTACCATTGTTTGCTAACTTTCTATATATTATACCCGTTTTTAGCACTTGTCAATACCTTTTGCTAAAAATAATGTGAATTTTCTGTGAATTTTGTTATTATTCAGTCCTTTTAGTTAAACTATATGCCTGTTGTATTAATATAAAAAGCTGTGTAAACTCTTACACAGCTTTTTATATTAATTATTAGTTTCCTTTGTTTGCTTCAACATCCACAAATGCTTTGTATAACTTGTAATAAAATTGTCCATTAAACTAGAAGTTACATATAAACTTTGCTCATCTGACATTCTCTTTAAATTATTTACCTTTTTTAATAAAGTTTTATAATCCATTATTACATTATCTAAAACTATATTATCTTTAACTTTTTCATTTTTAGCTTCAATAATACATGTGTTTTTCAAATAATCGTTCATAGTTCCCAAAGGTTGTTTTCCAAGCATTAAAATATGTTCTGCAATTTCATCAATTTGAGTACTTATTTCATCATAATATTCCTCAAGTTTAACATGAAGTACAAAAAAATGAGGGCCAATGATATTCCAATGATAATTTTGTAACTTTCTATAAAAAACATTTAAATCAGATAAAAAAATATTTAATTCAGTAATAATATTATCCATTTTTAATTTCTCCTTTAATACCTTTTTTAATATTTTTCCCTAAAAGATTATTATTATTCATAATATTTTTTATATTTCTTGAACATACTAAAAATATGGAGGTTTAAATATGGAAGATTCAAAATATGTTTTAGATGAAGTAAATAAAGGAATAAAAATGGGAATGGATTCAATTTCAAATATATCAGAAAAACTTCAAGACTCTCAGTTTAAAGAAGATTTAGAATTCGAATATAATAAATATAATGAAATTCTAAATAAAGTAAATAATCAATTAACAAAATATGGGAGCTTTCCAGAAGACTTAAATCCTATGCAAAAAGCCATGGGATGGATGAGTGTAGAATTTAATACTTTAGATGATAAAAGTGACTCTAAAATTTCTGAGATGATGATTAAAGGTACTAATATGGGAATTATAAAAGGGGTAAAACTCTTAAATAATTATACTAATATAGATAAGGAAACTAAAAATATTTTAAATGAATTTGTTAAATTTCAAGAAAATAGTGTAGAAAGATTAAAAAAATATCTTTAACTAAATAAATTTATTTTTTTTCTCTAACCTGAAGTTGTCAATTAAAGGGTTATATTAGAACTCTATTTTTATTATAACCCTTTAATTCCAACTTGTTTATCGCTCATAGAAATAAAATCCAAATTTAAGTTATAAACTTTTTTAGTATATTTTTCTTTATCTGTTTTACCTTCTATATTTAATTTTAATAGATTAAAAATATTTTATCTATTTTTCTGTAAATTTTACACCTTTAAATAATTCTTTAAATCCCATTCTTTTATAAATCTCTTCTGGATAAAATCCTTCTTCTGTTTGTAATACTACTACATCTATTCCAACTTCTGTTAATCTTTTAAATATATGAGACATTAACTTTTTACATATTCCCATTTTCCTATAATTTATATCTGTTGTAACCTTGTATATATAAGCAATTTCTTTTTCATACATAATTGTTCCAACATATCTCTATTACTAATTGTATTTAACTTTATTAAGGAGCTCGTTCCTTCGTTTCCAAAATCATCCTTCATATTCAATATTAGGATTGCAAGCTAAAATTGTTTGAAATATTGGTGGTAATATTAATAAACCAAAGGCAAAAAATCCACTTCTTCCAAAATTGCTTGCTAAACAAAATCTCTTAACTATTGCCATTATAAACATTATAATAATACCAAACAAAGGTACAAACCAAAGTGCCATAAATAAGGGAGTCAATCCACAAATTCTATACATAACAATTTGTCTATATACTGGAATTATTGCAGCCCAACCATGCTCACCAGCTTTAGAATATATTACCCATCTTAATATTGTGCTATAAATAAACCATACTAATAAAACTATTAATATTATTTTTATTATTTTGTTTGAAAAAAATACTTTTGTTGCAATATGTATCTTTTTTTCTGATGGCATTTCCTTTATTACTTCTTTTAATACTTGATTTGGTGTATAACCTTTTTCTATTTTATTTTTAATATCTTCTAGATCTACATCCTCTTTTATAATTTCTCTAATTTCCTTTGTGTCTGTATTTCTAATAAAACTTTCACTTGTATTTATTACTTCTTCACTAATTCCTTGTTTTTTTATTTCTTCTTTATTTTCTTCTATGATATCTGCTATTTCTTCACTTGTGTATTTGCTAGTTACTTCATCATAAACTTTTAAAACATCTTCTTTTTTTATGTTCTCTGTATCTATATTTTTAGAATAGGTCTTAAATTCTTTTTCTATCATATTTCTATCTATTTTTGCTTGTACTATATTTACAAATACAAATATTATAAAAATATTTATTAGGATTATTTTTGCTATAATTTTTTTATAATTTTGCATATTCTTTTTCCTCCTTTAAAAAATTATAAAATCTTTTTTCTTTTATTTCTGGATTACTACTAGTATCTATAAAATCTATTTTTCCATAGGTATTTTCTGAAAGTAATTTTTTTTCTGTTAATACGTTCTTTAAATGTATTGCTAATCTTGGTGCTCCATTAAAAAATGTCACTTTTCCTAATAATTGTGTTAATTCTTGTTGGATTAATGGATAATGTGTACAACCTAAAACTATATTTTCTACCTTTCCTTTATAGATTCCTATATGTAATTTTAAGTATTTTTCTAGTTCTTCTTTTGTTCCATTTTCTATTATATCTGCTAAACCTACACATGGATATAAATAAGTTTTATGATTATTGTATTTGGTAAATAGTAAATTGAATTTTTCGCTTTGTATTGTTCCTTTTGTTGCCATTAATAAGGTTGGTTTGCTATAAGCATAATCATATACCATCTTATAAGCTGGCTCTATTGCTATTATTGGTATATTATTGTATTTCTCTCTTAAAAATTTTACTGCTTTTGCACTTGCAGTATTACATGCAATTACTATTGCTTTACAATTATTTTTTACTAAGTTTTCCACTATCTTATCACATATTGTTAATATTTCACTTTTGCTTTTGTCTCCATATGGATTGTTTTTCGAGTCACTATAATATATGTAATTTTCTTTTGGTAATATTTTTATTATTTCTCTTAGTACTGTTACTCCTCCTATTCCAGAATCAAATATTCCAATATTGCCATTATTGTACATGCTTTTCCTCCATTACTTTTATCTATAAGGTTATTTTTTTCTTTTTATTATACATCTTATTATATCCTTTGACAATAAAATTAAGGTAATCGTTTAAAATCTTAATTATTTATTTTTTGAAATTAGGTAACGCAAACAATAAATAATATAATCCTTTGGAAGCAAGTAGATCTTATACATATTAACAAATAAATAATTAAAATTTCAAGAAATTGCCATACAACAATAATTTTTAGACCAAAGATACTTTGCATCTTTGGTCTTTTTTATAATGTAACCTATTTACTAGTTGCTTGATTATAATTAAATTACATGAAAATCACTTTAAAAACTTGTTATTTTTTATCTAATAAAATTAGTAGCAATAATTTCTTCATTTTTAGGTGCTTCGATTCCTGCAAGCCTTCCAGCATCAATACACTTTAATAGCCATGCCATATTATTTCCTAAAGTTCTCATGGTCTGCATGCCTTCTTCATCTTTCAAAACCTCTTCAGGTTTGCTACCATGAACCATATTCCAATATTGAGAAGAGACAATTGGCATATTATTCATACCAAAATACTTATTTACTTCATCCAAAGTTGCAGTTGCTCCTCCTCTTCTACAACTAGCCACTGCTGCTGCTACTTTATTAGAAAATAACTTTCTTCTACCATAAAAAACTCTATCCATAAAAGAAGAAAGCATACCAGAACATGCTGCAAAATGCACTGGTGTTCCAAAAACAAAACCATCTGTACTTGGCACTTTTTCTAAAAATTCGTTAACTATATCATCTACAAAACATTTACCTTTTTTTAAGCAATTACCACAGCCAATACATCCTGCAATTGGTTTAATTCCAAGCCACATAATTTCAGTTTCTATACAATTTTTATTTAATGCCCCTTCAACTTCTTTTAAAGCAGTATATGTACAACCATTTTGATGAGGACTTCCATTTATTAATAATACTTTCATTATTTCACTCCTTTGCACTATTATAATTATATTACAATTAATATCAATTATATACCCTAATATAAAAAAACTTAATATATTGAATAATTTAAAAAATATATTTCTTAAGCTTTAATTAAAATCAAATTATTTATAATTAAAGCTTAAGAAATTACTAAATGTTTTTAATATTCTTCTTTTTAAATATAATAAAGGTTGTGACTATCATTGCTAAAAGATAAACAAGACAAATTATACTAGAAAATTGTATTGTTAAACCTTCCATTAAAGGCAATTGACCATACGCATATTGACTAAAGTCCCAATTTAAAGTAACAAAAAACTTTAAAAATTGTACATTAAATTTAGTTGCTAAGAGATTAATAATATCTGATCCCATATATCCTAACAAAGGAAGTGCAATTGCTACTGCTGAATTTGTAAATATAGTACTAAATGCAAAGGATAAAGTTGCAAGTAAAATTATAATTGGTAATTTCTCTACTACACTTGTAAACAAATAAACAAAAACATTTATGGTGTCTAATGTATTTGTATTAAAATTATATTCTAGAATAGGAATTGACAAACTTTCAAATCCAAATATTATTCCACCAACAATTAATTCCATTCCTAAAATAGCAATTAACGAAAATGCTATCATTATAAATACTGTAATAAATTTAGAAAGCAATATTTTATTTCTACTATATGGTTTTATTAATAATAACTTTATTGTTCCTTTATTAAACTCTTCGCTTACAATAGTTCCTGCAATCATAATTACCATAACTATAATAAATAATCCATACTCATTAAAAAAACTACTTAAAATTCCTCTTAAATCATCTGTTTTATTTACATCTACTTTATTATCTAGAATATATTTATTAATTTCTTTTTGTGCAATACTATCATTGTATTGCTTTTTTTCTTCAAATTTAAGGTTATCCTTATTATTTTCTAATTGTTGTATATTTTTACTTTCTTCTTGATACCTAGATAATGCTCTGTTCATATAGTCATTGCCATATTTAATATCCTGATTTATTCTATACTGTGCTATTTCTAAATCTATTTGAGCTATTTCAATAGAAGCTTGTAAACTTTGTATTTGTTGTTTATCTATTGTTTCTTCTTTTTGTTTTTGTAATTCTTTTATATTGTCTTCAGCTCTTTTTAATTCTTCTTGAGCAAAATATTTCCAATCGTCTTTTTCTAATTTTAATAAAATTTCCTTTATCTTATTATCTATTTCATTACTCTTAATCTCATCTTTGTCTTTAATATATAAATATGTATTTTTTTCTTTTAAATAATTCGCTACCTTTGATGAAATAATCTCTCTTTGCCATGCATTTTTATCATATTTTTTCATTAATTCAAAAATATCTATTTCTGTTTTTAAATCAATATACATAGAAGTATCACTTGGTTTACTTGGATCTAAGGTTGCTAGTTCTTTCTTTAGATTACCTATATAATTTTCATTATAATATGAATAACTTCCTATATTATAAAAAAATTTATATATACAATTTGTTAATATAACAAAGGCTAAAATAATAAATAAGGTGATGTAAATACCTTTTTTCTTAAAAATCTTTATTAACTCATTCTTTATTAAACTATTCAATGATATTACCTCCTGTTTTTTCAAAGAAAGCATCCTCTAAGGATTTTTCTTCTCTCTTTATTTCATAAATTAAAATATCCTCTTCAACCAATTTTTTGACTATATTGGGTATTTCTTCTTTTTGTATATCTAATTTAAATTCATTTTTATTTATAATAATACTGTTTGTTATTATTTCTTTTATTTTGGTAGTATCCTTAACCTCAAATATGTTATATGACGTGTTCGCTTCTTTTTTTATATCTGCTATATCACTTGTTTCTATAATTTCCCCATTTTTTATAATACATATCTTATTACATAGATTATCTAATTCAGCTAAATTATGACTTGAAATTAGAATTGCCATATTTTCTTTGTCTACTAAATCTAGTAACAATTCTCTCATTTCTCTTATTCCCTCTGGATCTAATCCATTTGTTGGTTCATCCAAAATTAATAAAGCTGGCTTATGTAATATTGCTTGTGCTATTCCTAACCTTTGTCTCATTCCTAAAGAGTATTTTGAGACTTTGTCTTTTATTCTGTTTTCTAATTTTACTAATTTGATTACTTCTTGTATTCTTTTTTCATCAATTCCTTTGTATAAATTTGATATTAATTTTAGATTTTCATATCCTGATAAATACATATATAAATCAGGGTTTTCTACAATTGCACCTACCTGTTCTATAGCTTTTGCAAATTGTTTTTCTATATCAAATCCCTTGATTTCTACTTTCCCACTTGTTATGCTTTGTAAGCCTAATATTAATTTAATAGTTGTTGTTTTACCTGCTCCATTTGGTCCAATAAATCCTAATATATCCTTGCTATTTATTTCTAAAGATACCTTATTTAAAATTGTTTTATTACCAAAGCTTTTGCATAAACTTTCACACTTTAAAATGCTACTTTCCATTATATTTTCATCCCTTTCTTAAAGAATTTATTTTTTCTTCGTATTTTATTTTAACACAATCTTAAATATATGTATATTTATTTTTTCTTAATTTTTAATAAAGTTATTATTAAGTTTACAAAAAAACAAAGTAAATTAATTTTACTTTGTTTTTTAAAAGATTAAACTATTTTATTTTTTTATATTTTATTAAAAATATAGTAGCTACTATTATAGCAATTACTAATATTCCTATAACTATTTGACTTCCTATACCAGCTTTAGGTAATTTACCTGGGGTTACATTTTGCTTTTTAACTTGATTTGTAGTTGTATTTTTTGTAGTATTGTTTTTAGTATTTGATGTAGAATTTGTTTTATTTGTTACAATATTGTTTGATGCATTATTAGTTGATGTATTGTTTTTATTGTTATCTGTAATTGTATTTGAATTTGTACCAGGATTTTCAGTACTTGTACCATTTTTTACTTTAATAGTACTTGTAGCTTCACCTAATTTAAATACTCCATCTCCTCCAGAAACTTCAACACCTTTTAGTTTTACATTTGATGTTGATGCTGCTGTTGATTTTACTTTAAAAGTTATTTTTGCTACAGACTCATCTGTTTTTGTTAAACCACTTCTATCTGTTATTAGTTTACCATTTGCATCATTATAAGATGGATTTGACCAATTATCTGCTCCACTCATTTTTACAAATTCTAAACTGTTTTTATCATATTCTAAAGTTGCACCTAAAGTAATAATTCCTTTATCTGATTTAAGATCCGAAACTTTTACATCTATTACTACTTCTTCTCCTTTGCTATATTCAGATTTTTGAGTAGTCATATCAATTTTACCTGTTGTAGCTGCATATACACTTGTTGCTATTGTAGCTAATATTAATATTATTAAAATACTTATTAAACTTATTTTTTTCATTATTTTACTCCCTTATAATTTAAATTTTCTAATATATGAAAACTGCTTTTGTACATATTTTTATTAAATTTTACCAACATACATTAATTTTACTTGTGCTATATCATTTACAGAGATTTTTCCATCTTCATCTACATCTGCTGCTTTTAAATAAACTCCTGTTAAGAGTTCCTTTTCAATATAATGTAATTTCATTTTTGCTATATCGTTAAGGTTCATTATACCATCACCATCTACGTCTCCTTTTATTATTAAGACATATTCTAAAGTTGTTCCTACGTTTAATTTTGTTCCTGTTCCTATTATAGCATTTTCATCATTAATTACATTACCTTTCTTGTCTGTAAATACCATGTTTTGTTTTGTATTTACGTTTTTCTTGAATTGTGCAATGGTTGTATTTGGTTGAATTCTTGATATTGTATTAGTTTCTACTTTGTATATATCTGATGTTAACTTTTCTGGTTCAGTAATTATATCTTTCTTTTGAATTTCAATAGTAATATTTGTATCTTCTGCATATACAATACCATTTGTAGAAGCTCCTGTTCCTCCTACTACTGATTTTAAAGATAAGTTTGTATTTCCTATAGTTGCATTTTCTTTTACTTTAAAAGTAATTTGGAAAATGTTACCTGCGCTTTTAACTCTATCACTATTGTCTGTAATAAATTTGTAATTGTTTAAATTATAATCTTTGCTAGAAAAATTCCAGTCATTTACTCCTTTTATGCTATTATCTTTTATTTCTAAGATATTTTTATCAAATTCGAAAATTCCTCCTAAAGCTAAAATTCCTTCTTTTACTTGGCTTATATCTGTTATCTTTGTTATAACTGTAAATTCACTTCCTTGTTTTACTGTCCTACTTGTTGAATCAATTCCGACTGAAAATTTTGTTGTTTTTTCAGCATCTGCTGTTACTAAAATTTGAGCTTGTTCTGCTCCTTTTTCATATACTAATTTTGCAATATTTGATACATCCATTTCTTTTTCTTGATTAATTACACTATTATTTCCATATACCTTTGTTACACTTGCAATTATACCTATTATTATAAAAACACTTATTAAACTTATTTTTTTCATTTTTTTCTCCTTTATTCTAATTTTTTTAATATTTTAATATTTTTTAATTATTTTGTGTTTTGTTTTTGTACACATATTTTTCTTTTGCAAAAATGTATTATCAAATTTGATAAAATTAAATTGTAATACCAATAACATATTTATTATTGTTACTAGTTTTTAATTTCATAAATCACTCCCCTTTTTCTAGAAATTATATCTTATTCTATTATACACAAAAGTGATATAAAAATCAATAAAAACTTAAAAATCAACACAATTTTTCCAGTTTTATTTTATTTATTATCTTTTTTCCATACTCTGTTACAATTTATCCTTTCTTTATCTTTAAAAGCCTTAAACATATCTACATCATTCATATTTGCAATACTTAGTAGATATATAAAACAATCTGCTAATTCTTCTTCTACATTAGCTTTATATTCTTTTGTTATATCTAAGTGTCCTTTTGTTTTTTTTCTAATAGCTTTAGCAAGTTCCCCCAATTCTTCTAAAAATAACATCATTTCTCTTTCTATAGTTACTCCATCAAATTTTCTTGCTTTTTTCATTGCTTTTATGTATTTTTGTATTTCTGCAATAGAACTTTCTTCATTTAATAATTCTAATTCTTCTTTTAACTCCATTTCTTCTTTTAACTCCATTTTTTATCATAATTTTCTTTGTTTGCATAATAATGTTGAATCTTTGTCTGCTATATAATCTGCTATCTCCAAAGCTTCATTTTTAAGTTTTTAACTATACTAGGAGAATCTCAAAAGCCTAGCGATTATGGTCTTTATATAATAGGGAAGTATTACTTTCCTATTTATATAAAAAATCGACGTATATTATTTTTGTCGATTTATATTTATTCTTCTATTTTTTTATAGATAATATTTTATATTTCATAATTCCAGCTGGAGCATTTACTTCTATAATCTGATCTTTTTTTGCTCCTATTAAGGCTTTTCCTAGTGGAGATTCATTTGATATTTTGTTTTCTGCCAAGTTTACTTCTGTTGAACCAACTATTGTATATTCTATTTCTTCTTCAAATTCCATGTCAAACACATGTACAATATTTCCTACTTGTACAGTTTCTGTATCAATATCTTTTTCATCTATTATTTTTGCATATCTTATTTTGTTTTCTAATTCTGCTATTCTTACTTCATTTTCAGCTTGTGCATTTTTTGCTTCATCATATTCAGAGTTTTCTGATAAATCTCCAAAACCTAAGGCTATTTTTATTCTATCTGCTATTTCTGTTCTTTTTTCTGTTCTTAAATAGTTTAGTTCCTTTTCTAAATTATTATATCCTTCTTGTGTTAATAACACTTCTTTTTCTTCCATTGTTATCCTCCTTGTTTTTGCTTAATATGATCTTTTATTAAAGTCTTTTAATAATATACGGCATAATATTTAATTTGTCAAGCATAGTATAATAATGCTTTAAAATTTATTTTAAAAACTTACTTGCACCTTTCATATATTCTATTCCTGAAACAATAGTTGCTATGGTTTGTATAATCATCATACCTGTAACTATAATATTTAAATAAAGTTGATAGCCTTGTAAATTTCCGTTAAAACAAGAACCAAAAGTATTTAAATCAATAAAAGCTAAAATAATAGCTATCATCTGAGTAACAGTCTTTATCTTGCCCCATTTTGAAGCAGCTATAACAATACCACCTTTTTCCACTGCAATTAGCCTATATCCAGAAATAACAAACTCTCTTGTTAAAACAATAATTGGAATCCAAGCTGGTAATCTATTAACTTCTACTAACATAATCATTGCAGCTAAAACTAAAATTTTATCTGCTAAAGGATCCAAAAACTTTCCAAAAGTAGTTATTTGATTATTTTTTCTTGCCAAATAACCATCTAGCTTATCTGTTATTGAAGCAATAATAAATATTATATCTACAATCAAATATGTAAGTGGAATATTAAAAAATTCACCATTTATTCCAACTAAAGGTATTAAAACAATTATTGGAACTAAGATAATTCTAAAAATTGTTAGTTTATTTGGTAAGTTCATATTTATCTCTCCTGTATTTTATTTTAGCATTTCTATTGCTTTTTGTAATTGTGTATCATCTTTTTCATCTACTCTTAAAATATTTGTGACTGACTCTGGTAACTCTACTTTTTCATCTGGTTCAATACCTATTTTATTTATTTCTGTTTTATTTGGAGTTAAGTATTTCTCAGAAGTTATTTTTATTCCACTTCCATCTGGTAAGGATAACAATTGTTGAATTACACCTTTTCCATAAGTTTTTGTTCCTACTGTCTTTGCCTTTCCTAAGTCTTTTAAGGCACCACATAAAATCTCTGATGAACTTGCTGTATTTTTATTTGTTAAAATTATAATTGGCATATTAATAATTGGATTATTTTTTGACTTTTTTACTTCTTCTTTATTTTCTTTATTTACTTCATATAATAATACTGAATCTTTGTCTGCTATATAATCTGCTATTTCCAAGGCCTCGTCAACAATTCCTCCACCATTATTTCTTAAATCAATAATTAAGGATTTGATTCCTTGTTTTTCTAAATCTTTGAATTTATTCTTAAAATCTTCTGCAGTTCCTTCATCAAAGGAGTTAAATTCTATATAACCTATATCCTTTTCTAATTTCTTTCCTTCTACTGGATTAACTTTTATACTTTTTCTTTTTAATTCAAAAGTTTTTGTTTCTGTATTTCTTAAAATTTCTACTTTTACTGTTGTTCCTGATTGACCTTTTATCTTATTTGCTAATACTGACATATCATCAGCAGTATATTCTACATTATCTACTTTTATTATTAAATCTCCTGGTAATATTCCTGCCTTCTCTGCTGGGCTATTTTTAATTGGTGATAACACCATAACTCTATTTTTTTCTTCATCCTTTACCATATATATTCCTACACCTACAAAATTACCTGTAGTATCATCCATAAAGTCTTGCATATCTTCTTTGGAAATATATTCTGTGTAGGGATCTTCTAACCCTTCAATATATCCTTTAATTGCTCCTTCTTTAAGTTTATCTTCATTTACTTCCCCCAAATAATATCTATCTATTATTGATTTATATTTTTCAAGTTTATTAGCTATATCCTTGTTTCCTGTAGAAGAAATTATATATTTTCCTAGATTAGCCTCCTTTGTAAAATATTGATACATTGAAATTGATGTAATTATAAAGGTAATAAACGCAACTAATATCACTAGCATTATAATTTTATAAACTTTAAATCTCTTTTTTTCTTCCATTTTAATTTTCTTTCCTTTCTTAGATGCAAATTAATTTTAACTTTATCCTAAATTGGAAAAGTCCCTATTGGGACATTTCTCTATATATTATATTACATATGTATCATTTTATAATTATAATTTAAAAATATTTTTGTGGATTTACTCTACACGTATTGTAATCATATGGAGCTACTCTTACTTCAAAATGTAAATGCGGCCCTGAAGAATGTCCACTATTTCCTGAACTCATAACTTTTTGTCCTCTTGAAACTGTTTGTCCAGGTGATACACAAATTGATCCACTTGTTCCATGTGCATACCAAGTTTGTAATCCATTTGCATGTTGAATTACTACATAGGTACCATAACTATAAGTTAAATTTGCTGTTTTTATTACAACACCAGTTTCTGCTGCATATACTGGCGTTCCTATTGGAACAGCAAAATCTACTGCACCATGATAACTTCCACTAGAATAATACATACCAGCTGAAATACTTCCAGAACTTACTGGTCTTTGTAGCGTTCCATTACCTCCAACATATTTTTCTGAAGAAGATGATGAATTTTGATTTTTTACTGATTTTTTGTTATTTAGTGCTGCAATTTGTTTTGCATATTGCTCTTGAGCTTTTTTAATTTCTTTTGCTATTTGAATATTTGATTCTTTAAGTTCATCTATTTCCTCTTGTATTGCTTTTTCATCTGCTGATAATTTTTCAACCTGTTTACTTTTTTCACTTTTTGCAACTCGTAATTGATCAGATACCTTTTGTTTTTCTACTTTAGAGTTAGATATTTCTTTTCTACTGTCTTCTAATTCTCTTTTAGATTGTTCTATCTTTTCTTTTTGTTTTTGTATTTTATCTAACAATTCTGAATCATTAGTTGCAAGTTCTGTTACTAAATAATAATTAGATATTAAATCTGTTATACTTTTTGAAGATAAAATTACATCTAAATATGAAGTTTCACCTGCTTCATAGGTTGCAACTAATCTCGCATTTAATAATTCTTGTTGTTTTGTGTAATCTTCTTGTGACTTATTAAGTTCTTTTTGTGCATTTTCTATTTTATTATTTAAATTTGAAATTTTTCCTTCTAATTCTTCTATTTGAGTCTGATAGTCTGTTATTTTTGATGATAATTCTTCTACTTGTTTTACTGTTTCAGACTTTTCAACTTTAATATCTTCTAAATCTGACTTTGCTTCATTAATTTTTTTATCATTTTCACTTTGTTGATTTTCTAATTCTTTTGTTGATGTAGCAAATACCATACTTGTTTGTAAAATTATTACTATTAATAATATTGTTATTATTTTGAAATTTAATTTTTTCATATAAGTACCTCCTATTTATTTTGTATCTTACTATTTTTTTACTGAATTTTCTACTGTGTTATTTGAATTTGTTGTATTATTTGTTTTACTATTTTCATTTTTTTCATCTGTATCACTATTATTAGGAATTACACCACTTGTTATATATGGCATTGGATCTGTTACTACACCATTTATTCTAACTTCAAAATGTGCATGTGGTCCTGTGGAATATCCTGTTGATCCTACTTTTAAAACTTGTTCTCCTCTTTTTACGGTTTGACCAACTTTTACTAAAATCTCTGAACCATGTGCATATAATGTTGAAATTCCTCCACCATGGTCAATTATTACCATATTACCATATGCACTATTCATTCCAGCTTTTGTAACAATTCCATCATTAGCAGCAATAAAATTTGCTCCCATAGGTGCACTAATATCTACACCTGTATGTAATTTGTAAACACCTGTAATTGGATGTGTCCTCATTCCATATTTAGAACTTATTCTTGTATATCCTGGAACTGGCCAAGCAAGTTCTCCTCCAATATACTGTGTTTCCATACCTTCTCTTGCTAAAGCTAATATTTCTCTGTTAATTTCTTCAAATCTTTTATTGTATTCATCTATTTTTGCTTGTGTTTCCTTTTCTTGCTCTGATAATTTTGATATATAATTTTCTCTAACAATTCTTGTATTCTCTAAAACTTTGGCTGTTTTTGTCTGATTTTGCTTTATTATTCCTAATTGTTCTTTATCTTTATCTAACTTTTGTTTTGATAATTCTATTCTATCTTTTTTAGCTTTAACATCTTCTAATAAATCTGTTTCATAAGAGGTTAATTCTGTAATAAGAAAATAATTAGATAAAAAATCAGATACACTTGTAGAACTTAGCATTACATCTAAATATCTAGTATCTCCTGATTCATATATTAATACTAGTCTTTCTTCTAATAATTCTTTTTGCCTGTTATATTTTTCTTCAGCTATTTTTAATTCACCTTCAACTTTACTTATTGAAGCTTGCAATTTAATTATTTTAGTATTTAATTCATCTAATTCACTTTGTGATGTTAATATTTTTTCATCTAATTTTTGAACTTGTTGTAAATTTTGACTTAGCTCATCTTGTATATCATTTAATTCATCATTTGCATTATCTATTTTTTGCTGTAATTGCTCTTGTTCTGTTTTTAAATCTTTTACAGAACTATTGCTTGAATTAGTATTTTGTTCTTTTTCTTCTGCAAATATTTCTTTTGAAAATATACTAAAACTAACTATTATAAAAACTAAAACAATACATAAATTTTTACGCATGTCTTCTCCTTTATACTTTTAAATATTTTCTCATTGAAATAACACTTCCGCATTGCTCCTATTCCAATTCCTAATAGCATATATACAAATATAATTGAATTCAACATGTCACTGAAACTTACTAAGCTCATATTTATTATTTGCATAAATTGAGAATTTACCATTTTGCTTGCTAGGAAATTATATGCTCCTCCAACTATTATTATAGAAATCGCACTTGCAATAATTCCTATAATCATTCCTTCTACAATAAATGGCCATCTTATAAATCCATTTGTTGCTCCTACATATTTCATAATTGATATTTCTTTTCTTCTTGCATGTACTGTAAGTTTTATTGTATTTGCTATTATAAAAATTGAAATTACTATTAGTAATATTAAGATTATTCCTGTAACTATTTTTATTCCATTTGCTAAGTTGATTAATGTTGTTACTGTTTCATCTTTACTTGTTATTTTTTTAACATTCTCTATTGTTAATATTTGGTCTTGTACAGCTTTACTTTTATTTAAATCTGTTAGGGTTACTACATAAGATGATGGGAAAATGTTATTTTCTTCATAACCTGATAATAAGTCTTGTTTCTCTCCGAATCTTTCTTTCATTTGGTTTAAAGCTGTTTCTTTCGATATAAATTCCGTTGTACTTACACCATCTATATGTCTTATTTTTTCCCCTACTTCATTTATTTGTTCTTGTGTAGCATCATTATTAATAAATACTTGTATTCCTTGTGCTGATTCTACTTCTGCTACAAAGTGATTAATATTTTCACCTAGTATTAAAAATATTCCAAATATTATCATTGTTGCACACATAATCATTAAAGATGCACCTGTAGATTTTTTGTTTTTAAATACATTAGTGAAACCTTCTCCTATTAAATATCCTATCCTATTATACTTCACAATCATAACCACCTTTTTTATCATCTCTAACAATTTTGCCTTTGTTTATATGAATTACTCTTTTTTTCATTTGGTCAACTATATCTTTTGCATGTGTTGCTACTACTACTGTTGTTCCTCTCATATTTATATCATTTAGTAAATTCATTATTTCCCATGCTGTATCTGGATCTAGATTTCCTGTTGGCTCATCTGCTATTAACATTGATGGATTATTTACTAAGGCTCTTGCTAAGGCTACTCTTTGTTGCTCTCCTCCTGATAGTTCATTTGGATACATTTTTGCTTTTCCACTTAATCCAACTAAAGATAATACCATTGGCACTTGTCTTCTTATATGTCTTGGTGTCGCTCTTACAATATACATTGCATATGCAACATTATCATATACTGTTTTATCTGGTAAAAGTCTAAAGTCTTGAAACACCACTCCCATACTTCTCCTTAGAAAAGGTACTCTATTTGCTTTTAAAAAAGTCGTATCTTTTCCATTTATTATTATATTTCCAGAAGTTGGTTCTTCTTCTTTTAGTATTAGTTTTATTAGTGTTGATTTACCACTTCCTGAAGAACCTACTAAAAATGCAAATTCTCCTTTATTAATAATAAAATTTGCATTTTTAACTGCATGTGTTCCTGTATCATACGTTTTTGTCACGTTTCTAAATTCTATCATTTTTTTCTCCTTAAAGTATAATTATTTTTATACACTCTAATAATAACAATAATCTTGATTTTTTGCAATACTTTTTTTGTAAAAAAAAGATAGAAAATGTTGGTTTTTTTGCATTTTCTATCTTCCTTTTATTTTAAATCTTTTTTCTTAAAAGTTACTTCTTGAAGTAAAAAATTTCTTACTTTTTTCCATGTGATTTCTTGATGTAAAAATTCGTTAATTTCATCTTCAACTTTTTGTTGATATGGTGTTAATTCCACTTTGATTTCTTTTTTCCAATCAATATCTTGTAACCAAAAAGCTTTGAAACTTGACCAAAATCCTGATTTAACAGGTAAATTATTGTTTCTTATTGTTCCAGCATTTTCTATTGGAGTCTGCTCACTATTTTCAAATTGTACTCCTCCAAATACTCCTGATACTTTGCTTTCTTCTCTTAAATCTGCCATCCTGCTTCCTCCTTTGTTAATTGTAATTTATATTTTTATTTATACTATAGTTAAAAGGATTTATCAAGCTATTTACTTAATTTAAATATTAAATATTGATGACGTATTCATTACACTTTTATTACATATTTTTTTATATTTTATTTCCATATTTTAAAATAATTATAACTACAATTTAATAATAAAATTATGCAATAATATAATCTTTTTCAGCCTTTTGGCAAATAACCTTTTGTAATTTGTTTTCTAAATTTTGATTTGTCTTATAATGTATTGATAAATAATTTTTAGTATGCCCTTTAAAAACGCCATCTTTTAACTCTTCAAATAAAACTTCCACTTGTTTACCAACAAAACTCTCATTATATTCTTTTTGTAATTTATCTGAAAGTTCTATTAGTTTTTTACTTCTCTCATCTTTTATATTTCCATCTATTTGTTCTTCCATCTTTGCTGCTTTTGTTCCTTTTCTTGGTGAATATTTAAATACATGTATCTTATAAAATTTTATTTGTTCCAAAAATTTAAAAGTTTCCTTAAATTCGTTTTCTGTCTCACCAGGGAACCCTACTATTATATCAGTTGTTAGTATAACATCTTTAAATTCTTTTCTTAAAAGAGAAACTATATACTCAAATTCTTCTATTGTATATCTTCTATTCATTCTTTTTAAGGTGTCATTACATCCACTCTGTAAAGATAAATGAAAATGGTGACATACTTTTTGCAGTTTTGAGATTCTATACATAAATTCTTCATCTATTATTAGTGGTTCTATTGAACCTAATCTAATTCTTTCTAAGCCTTGAATTTTATTTATATCTTCTAATAAATCTATTAATTTATAATTATTTCTAAAATCTTTTCCATATGATGCTATATGTATTCCTGTTATTACTACTTCCTTTAGACCCTTTTGTACTATTTTTGCTATTTCAGATATTATATTTTGAGGTTGTCTACTTCTTACTTTTCCTCGTGCATATGGAATTATACAATAAGAACAATATCTATCACAACCATCTTGTATTTTTATTACTGCTCTAGTTTTTTCTGTAAATTCTACCTCTCCAAAATCTTTAAACTTTTTTTGTTGCATTATATCTTCTGCTTGTGTTTGTTTCGTATTTTCTTTTATGTATTTTTCTACATATTCTACAATTTGTGCTTTTTCATTATTTCCAATAATAATATTTATATCATTCATTTTTTCTATTTCTTGTTTTGCTACTTGAACATAACATCCACATGCTACTATTATTGCTTCTTTATTTTGTTCTCTTACTCTTCTTAACATTTGCCTAGATTTTCTATCTGACATATTTGTTACTGTACATGTATTTATTATATATATATCTGCTTTTTCATCTTCTTGTGATATAATTTTATATCCTTTTTCTATGAATTTTTGTGACATTGCATTTGTTTCGTACTGATTTACTTTGCAACCGTAAAGTTATAAAAGCTACTTTTCTCATTTTTAGTCTCCTTCCAAAAATCACAAATCTTCAGATTATAATAAATCTAAATTATCTAAGGCTTTTCCTGTACCTAAAGCTACACATGATACTGTATCTTCTGCTATCATTACATTTATTCCTGTTTTTTCTTGTAATAATTTATCTAATCCATCAATTAAACATCCTCCACCAGTCATATAAATTCCTCTATCGCTTATGTCTGCTGAAAGTTCTGGTGGTGTTTTTTCTAAAACAGAATGTACACTATCCACTATCATCATTGCTGGTTCAATTAAGGCTTCTAACATTTCACTTGAATATACTTTTAAGGTTTTTGGAAGTCCTGTTATTAAATCTCTTCCTCTTACTTCCATGTCTACATCTTGTATTTTAGGAAATACGCAACCTATGTTTATTTTTAAATCTTCTGCTGTTCTTTCTCCAATCATTATGTTATGTTTTTTCTTAATATATTTTACTATATATTCATCAAATTTGTCTCCAGCAACTTTTAAAGATTGACTTACAACAGAACCTCCTAAGGAAATTACAGCTATATCTGTTGTTCCTCCTCCAATATCTACTACCATATTACCACATGGTTTTGATATATCAATTCCTGCTCCAATAGCTGCTGCAATTGGTTCTTCTATTAAACATACTTTTCTAGCTCCTGCTTGGGTCGCTGCATCTATTACTGCTTTTTTTTCTACTTCAGTTACTTGTGATGGAATACATATCATAATTCTTGGTGCAAATACAGATTTTCCACATACTTTATGTATGAAATATTTTAACATTTTTTCTGTTACTGTGTAGTCAGATATTACTCCATCTCTTAGCGGTCTTGTTGCTATTATATTTCCTGGTGTTCTTCCTAACATTCTTCTTGCTTCTTTCCCAACGGATACTACTTCTCCTGTATTGTTATCTACTGCCACTACAGATGGTTCTCTTAATACTATTCCTTTTCCTTTTATATATGCTATTACAGTAGCTGTTCCTAAATCTATTCCTATATCTTGTCCCCAACCAAATTTAAACATGGAAATCTTCCCTTCTATAATTCATTTAATTCTTATTTTTTTTATTACAATAGTGTTACAATTATATTACAAGTATAATTATTTAGCAAGTCCTTTTGCATTTTTTTAAAGTTTGATTAATTTACAATATTGTTTTTGCTGTATATGAGACTATATAATTGTTAATTTGTTTCATATAATATTATTTTTAATTTTTTCATATGAATACCTCACAAATATATAATTTTGTATTACTATTGTAAATATTACCATATCTAGTTTTTTTATGCAATAATAATATGGCAATCGCTTAAAATTTTAATTATTTATTTGTTTTTATTTAATTAAGAATAGCACGAGAAGGATTATAATTATTTATTTTTGAGAATGGGGCAACGAAAATAATAAATAATTATAATCCTTTGGGAGCGAGTAGATTTTATAAATACAAATAAATAATTAAAATTTTAAGCGATTGCATTATTAATCTTGAATAATAACAATAAATGCATTATAATATAAACATTAAACAGGAGGGTATAGATGAAACACTATAAATTTATAACACAAAGTGAAGAAGAAACAAAAAACTTTGCAAAACAACTAGCCACAAAATGTCAAGAAAAAGATATAATAGTATTAACAGGAAATCTTGGATCTGGAAAAACAAAATTTACAGAAGGCTTTTTAAGTCACTATGGATTAGAAAACGAAATATCAAGTCCTACCTTTACAATAATAAATGAATACGCCTCTAAAGAAATAAGTGTATATCATTTTGATGTATATAGACTTGAAGACTCTTCTGAATTTTATGAAATTGGTGGAGAAGAATATTTTAATAAAGGAATTTGTATAATCGAATGGGGTGAACTTATTCAAGATGCTTTGCCATCGCAATATACACAAATAACTTTTGAAAAAGATAATACAAAAGATAACACAAGAATTTTAAATATAAATACAAATTGCGAAAGGTTGGAAAATTATTTTGAAAATATTAAGTATTGACACAGCAACTGATATCTGTGGTGTATCAATTTTAGAAAACAATAAATTATTAATAAATTTAGACACTAATAGTGGAAAAACCCATTCAGAAAATTTACTTCCTATGATAAATAAAGCTTTAGAAGAAACAAAATTAACAATAAAAGATATTAATTTACTAATTTGTGACCGTGGTCCAGGTTCCTTTACTGGAATACGTATAGGAATATCAACAATAAAAGCCTTTCATGATAGTTTAAAAATACCATATATAGGTGTAAGTTCCTTAGAAGGCTTGACTTATAATATAAAAAATAATCTACAAAATGGAAACTATGTAGCTAGTATTATAGAATGTAAAAATAATAATTGTTATTATGCTATATATCAATTAATTAATAATCAATATCAAGAAATCGTAAGTCCCAAAGCTGAAACAATTGATAACTTACAAAAAGACTTATTGAAATATCCAAATATCACCCTAGTTGGAGATGGACTTGATATTTACAAAGAGCAATTTTCTATGTTAAAGGTTAAATATTCTGAAGACAATCTTCTTAATTCTTATAATTTAGGCTTGTGTGGATTTGACAAATACAGTAATAATATTTTTACTGATATTTTACCTTTATATTTAAAAAAGCCACAAGCACAAAGACAATTAGAAGAAAAAATGTTAAAGAATAATCAATTATAATTTTATACGAAAGGATTTTTATGGATATTAAAATTTCAGAAATGACTTTGTCTGATTATAATAGTATAAAAGATATTCTACCTATTCATTTTGATGATTTTTGGAATAAAGCTATATTAAAAGAAGAATTATTAAATCCTAATTCTAAATATATTGTTGCTAAATTAGGAAAGGAAATAATTGGATTTGCAGGTATTAAAATTATTTTAGATGAGGCTGATATTATGAATATTGTCACTAAAAAAGCTTTTAGGAATAATGGCCTTGGTTCCTTATTATTAAAAAATTTAATAAATATATCTAAAAATTCCAACGTAAAATCAATTAATCTTGAAGTAAAGGAAGATAATTTAAGTGCAATCCATTTATATAAAAAATTTGGTTTTCAAATACTTGGAACTAGAAAAAATTACTATAAAAATAAAAATGCTATAATAATGAAAAAAGATAATTAAAGTTAATCTGTCATCTTTATAATTATAATAAACTTTAAACTATTAAGCAATTTTCTATAATTTGATTTTAATTTCCTTATCTTCTTTTAATTTAATTTTGTTATATTTTACACCACATTCATCCAAAAGCTTTCTAGATGCAATATTATTTTCTGAAGCTTTATATTTATCTGATAAATAAACAATTTCTTTAATTCCTGATTGAATAATAATTTTTGCGCACTCATTACATGGAAATAAATCAACATATATTTTTGCATCTTCTAGATCCTTTTTGCTACCTCTGTAATTTAGAATTGCATTTAATTCTGCATGACAAACATATGGATATTTTGTATCTAAATTATTTCCATCTCTTCCCCACGGAAACTTTTCATCATCAAATCCATTTGGTGCTCCATTATACCCTATTGATAATATTCTATTGTCTTTACTTACAATACAAGCACCAACTTGAGTTGATGGATCTTTACTTCTCATAGCTGATAATTTAGCTATTGCCATAAAATATTCATCCCATGATAAATAATCTTTTCTTTTTTCTCCACTCATCTTTTCTTTCCTTTCTTGCAATATATATTTATTACATATTTTTCTACTCCAAAAATACTAGCTATCTTAACTATTCATACCATTCTAATTCCCAATCTGCAAGAATTACAGTATCGCCTTCACACACACCCATTTCTTTAAGTTTACTATCTATTCCAAGATTTTTTAAACTCTTTTGTAAATAATACATAGATTCATTATCTTCAATATTTACTCTACCCATTAATCTTTCTACTGCTTTACCTGTAACAACAAATATATCACCTTGCTTTTTTACTTCCCATTGTTGTTTTTCATCATCTAAAGTGAATACAACTTTATCTTCAATTTCTACTAATTCTTCCTTTGGTAAAGTTTTAATTACATCAGCAACATAATTAATAAGTTCCTGAATACCTTGCTTTGTTACTCCAGAAATTTTATAAAGTTCTAATCCCTCTTTTTTAGCTAACCTTTCTACTTCTTTTAGTAAAGTCTCATCTTGCATAACATCAATCTTATTTGCAACAATAATTTGCTTTCTCTTACTTAACTTATTACTATATTTTTTAAGTTCTTTATTAATAGCATAAAAATCTTCTACTGGATTTCTTCCTTCTTGACCAGAAACATCTAAAAAATGTAATAAAAGTCTTGTTCTCTCTATATGTCTTAAAAATTGAATTCCTAAACCAATACCTTCACTTGCACCTTCAATTATACCAGGAATATCTGCAATAACAAAACCATCTCCATCTTTAGTTTTAACAACTCCTAAGTTTGGCTCTAAAGTTGTAAAATGGTAATTTGCAATCTTAGGTCTTGCTTCTGTTACGGTAGATAAAAAAGTTGATTTTCCAACATTTGGGAAACCTAATAGTCCCACATCAGCTAATAATTTTAATTCTAAAATTATTTCCTTTTCCTCACCTTTGTCCCCATCTTCTGAAAACCTAGGAGCTTGTCTAGTTGCAGTTGCAAAATGAGAATTACCTCTACCTCCTCGTCCACCTTTAAGAATCAGCTCTTTTTGATCAGGCTCAGACAAATCAACAACAACTTTACCTGTTTCAGCATCTTTTACAACAGTACCTCTTGGAACCTTTATATATAAATCTTCTCCATACTTTCCATTACAATGATTGCCACTTCCATTTTCTCCATTTTTTGCCTTAAACTTTTTATTATATCTAAAATCAATTAAGGTATTTTTATCTTTATCAACTTGGAAATAAATACTTCCACCATTTCCACCATCTCCACCGATCTGGACCACCTGCTGCAACATATTTTTCTCTACGAAAAGTTGCTGCTCCATTTCCTCCATCTCCTGCTTTTATAAATATCTTTGTATAATCTGTAAACATCACTTTCTCCTTTTAAATAATGATTTTGGGGACGGAGGATAAAATCATCATCTTAATTTTTATTATCTCTAACTTTATTTTTTATTATTGATGATTTTTTTCTCCGTCCCCAAAATCATCAGTAAAATAGTTCAATTTCATTGCCTGCTTAACCTTTTTCATGGTTTTTCTTGCTTCTTCTTGTGCCTTTTTTGTCCCTTCTATTAATATTTTGTCAACTTCTTCTGGATGTTTTTCATAATATTCTCTTTTTTCTCTTATTGGTTTTAATTCTTCAATTATATTTTTTGCTAATTGCTTTTTGCATGCAACACATCCTCTTTTTCCTGCTTTACATTCTTCACATACTGTCTTTACTTCTTCTACTTTTGTAAATAAGTTGTGATAGTATGCTACCATACATATATCAGGGTTGCCTAAATCATCTTTTTTTATACGATTTGGATCTGTTACTGCACTCATTACTTTTTTGGTGATTTCTTCTTCACCATCTGATAAATATATTGCATTTCCAAGTGATTTTCCCATTTTTTCATTTCCATCTAGTCCTTTTATTCTTTTTCCACTTGATAATACCGCTTGTGGTTCTTTTAATATTTCTCCATATATTGAATTGAATTTTCTTACTATTTCTCTGCATTGTTCAATTAATGGTAATTGATCTTCCCCTACTGGTACTATTTCTCCACTAAAGGCTGTTATATCTGCTGCCTGACTTACTGGATATCCTAAAAATCCATAGGTTACACTTTCTCCAAATAGTTCTTTTTTTTGTGCTATTTCTGTTTTTACTGTTGGATTTCTTTCTAATCTTGCTATTGTTACTAAGTTTGAATAAAATACTGTTAGTTCAGCAACTTCAGGTATCATTGATTGTATATATATTGTTGTTTTTTTTGGATCTATTCCTATTGATAAATAGTCAATTGCTACTTCTCTAACGTTTTTTCTAACTTTTTCTGGATTGTTAAAGTTATCTGTTAAAGCTTGAACGTCTGCTATTAATATATATGGATCATATTCTCCACTTTCTTGTAATTCTACTCTCTTTTTTAGTGACCCAAAGTAATGTCCTATGTGTAGTCTTCCAGTTGGTCTATCTCCTGTTATTATTCTTTTTTTATTCATTTAATATCCTTCTCCTTTTTTCGCATTCATTATACTATATTTATTCTTTTATTACAACAATAATAAGGCAATCGCTTAAAATTTTAATTATTTATTTGTATTTATAAAATCTACTCG